>NZ_JADDOJ010000067.1 GCF_015159745.1 Ramlibacter aquaticus
CTCGAGCGGTTGCCGACACACCCGGCCAGCCGGATCGACGAACTGCTTCCGCATCGCTGGGCACCGTCGGCCTGAGGGTCCTCACCGTAGGCCGGCAGCCGTCAAGGTGACTTGGCCGGACGCATACGTTTCGGCTGGCGGCCACCCGCAGCACAGATGGCCGGAACCCCGCGCGGCGCAGGGATTTCAGGCAAGAAAAAGGGCCCGGAGACTATCCGAGCCCTTGAGTATGGTGGTGGAAAGTTGACCATGTTCCGATTGGCCTCCCGAGCTTGCGAGCACTGGTGCGGGTTGCTGCGGGAATTCTCAAAGAACTCTAATCTGTTGGCAGGCCTCAAGAAACGGTTTTCGAAGGAAATTGCAGTCGGCATACGGTCGGCTCTGTGCCTGCTGGGCACGCATAGCCAGTATGTCGGCGGGCTGCTTGTCATACGCCTGGCATTCGTCCAGCACCTGTGTCAGCCAATACTTCCCGTCATTTTCCCCACAGAGTTTGGCCTTATAGCGTTCTTCAATGCCATACACATCTTTCCAGGTTTCAATTTCTTCGGTGATGGCGGCAGGGCCGAATTGCATCTGTACGTCTGTAGGCTTGAGGTTCTCGATGTCGGAATGCTGCAAGGCCACTTGAATATCGATGATTTGAGCCGCAGCGGCGAAGGGATAGAAGGCCTTGCGCCGTCCAGCTAAATTGTATGCAGGGTCCTTGCTGAGCTTATAGGTGCTGTTGCATTCATGGCAGGCCGGCGCGAGATTCCGAAAGTTGATGGAGTTAAACGGATATAGCGCCTTGGGAAGGTAATGGTCGTAGGCCTCACGTTTACTGTGATGTTCGCCCTTGATATCGCCGATGCCGCAAAACGGGCATTTCCCAGCCTTGTTGGTGGCCACAAAGGTTTGATAGTGATCCTCGATGTCACCGATTTTCGCGCGCAGTGCTGCGAGGTCCAGCAGAGACTGCGAGTACAAGCCCTTGAAGAACGTGCCGAGCTGGGCGGCAAGGTTTTTGTGATTAACGGCGATGTCGGCGTAACGGGCGAGGTGTGTTGCCGGATCATTGGCGCACACTTTCTCCAAATCATTATTTCCCTGATACCACTGCTGAAACTGTTTGATCTGCACGGCGGTTAGCGCCGAAAACAGGCCGTAGATTCGCTCCACATGGCCGTAGAAGAAATCAGCACCTTGCGCATCGGAGTAATAGAAGGCCTCCATTACTTCGCGCAACTCCGCATTGGCGTCGAATAGGTTCAGACCAAAAGGGCCACTTGTCGGGGCCTTGCACCACACCTCATGAAAGATGAAGTCGATGAACTTCTGCATCCTCTCCATCTGGTGCGGCACATAGGTGTACGGAAACAGCATCAGCCCTGCGCCTCCCCTTTGACGGGCTGATCGCCGTCGAGGATGGCCTTGATCAGCAGCACCTTTTCTACCGAGTCGCCGAGTTGCTGGTGAATCTCCGTGATCAGAGCTTCCTTGTCTTGGCCGCCCTGCTCGAAGCGGGCCCGCAACGCCTCCAGCAAGGCCTGCGCATGGCCGCCGATGGTTTCGCGTTTGCCGAAGGTGTTCATGGTGATCTTGTTGATCGAAGCGCCCAGCGTGTTGTAGTCCGGGTGGCGGATGCTGACCGCGCCATTGGTTTTGTCCTGGGCAAACACCAGCACCTTGTCCGGCTTACTGTCGGAGATCAGGAAAGGTGTATGGGTGGTGATCAGCATTTCCTGTGCGAATTCACCCTTGCCCGGGAGGCACTGGCGCAAACGGGTGATAAAGCTGGCGCGCCAGTCAGGGTTGAAGTGCGTCTCGGGCTCATCGAGCAGGAACAGACTGTTGGTGTCCCTAAACAGCAGGCATAGCCCGAGGCTGTGCAGCAATTGATGCTCGCCATCCGACAGCTCCTTGAGCATCATCGGTCGCGCCACGCCCTGCTTCGTGAAGCGCACGAACTTGAAACGCATGATGCGCTGGTCGGATGCCAGCGTCGGCACCGTTTCGCCGACGTAATAGCTGGTGGATGTGTAGAGATCCGACTTCAGCGCATCGCTGACCGAATACAGGTTCAGCGTCAGCAGGACTTGCAGCGCCTGGAACAGGGACAGGGCGGAATCATCGAAATTGTCGCGGAAGGCATCTTTCGTCCGCTCGTTGACCCAATAGTCCAAGATCAGCGTATCGGTAGCTTCGTCATGGAAATGCAGCGTGGCGCAACGCTTGAGTTTTTCAATTATGGAGGTCCGTTCGTCGCCTTCTAACCCATGCAGCAACTTGAGCCGGTAATCGCCCGTCTCCGGGTCAAGGTTGATGGCGGCGTTGTCTGCGAAGTAGCCCGGCTGCGTGTAACCGGGCTGGACATAATCACCCGCAGTAAAAGCCTCGGCTTGTTGCCGTGTCAGCGGGATACTCCGGCGCAGAATGATGCGAAATTCCTTGAGCGCCTCAATGCCGACATCCTCGCGGAAGGGCTGGAGCGTGGTCTCGTCCTGAAACAGCAGGTTGCACAGCAGGATGGCCTGGCTGAATCCACTATCGAGGTAGGCCAATCGCGCATCTGGGCGGCCAGGATAAGGTAGCTGTTTGGCCAGTGCTGTCCAGTATTCGTCGAACTGGACGAAACGCAGCTTGAAGAAGGGCAAGCTGAGGATCTCGTTCTCGCCCGACGAATAGCCCAGCACGTACTGCGGCAGCAGGATGTCGGCGTGGCCGCCCTTGAAAACCTCGTAAACGTTGGTGTCGAAGTCGCTCTGGTTTTCCCACTGGAAGCGTACCGATTCACCGGGGTTTTTCCACACACCTACCTTCGCCCATTCCGGGCTGTTGGGGCCACGGTACTCAGAGGGTATGCGGATTAGGTAATCCAGCTCAAACGCTACCGGCGAAAAATCCTGATCGGCGTTCTGCAACACATCGGGCAGAAAGCTGCGGCGCACGCGCAGGATTTCCAGCTGAAAGAAGATTGCCGCCAGTGCTTCGAGCAGGTTGGATTTGCCGCTGCCATTGGGGCCAGCACAGACGAAGGGCGCAAAGCCGTCGGGCTGGGCCAGTTCATCCTGCAGGCTCCATTCCGTGCGGAAGTGATGCTCAAAACCACAGGGCAGGCTGCGAAAACCCGCTGAGTCTGTGATTTTGAGGCGCAGCAGTTTCATGCCTGCGCTGCCTTGAGCTCGATACGGTTGCCAGCGTCGTCAAACGCCTGCGCAAGCCGGCCAGAAGCCAGCGCCTCGAACACCCAGGCCTTAATGTGTTCATAGTCGCTCGCGCCCAGTTCGAAATCGTTGTCCGGGTGCAGTTCCGTGAACCGGCTTTGCGCCGCCGCCATAAAATGCTGCACTGAAAACGGCGTGCTGTCCAGTTGACCGCGATAGGCCTCCAGCCACTGGACGAGCAGATTCTTGCGCGCCTCCGCGCTCTCCAGCGCAGCCAGCAAGTTATCGGTGTCAGGCAGGTGGATTGCGAGGCTTTGTTCGCCGGGAATTTGCAAAGGTTCTGCTGCCACGGTTTTCTCTTTCTCCGGTTCGATGCCCAGCATGGGCACCCGCGACAAATCAAGCTCGCCCTTGAAGGCCTGCTGGCTCAGGGCACCGTAGAGGGCTTCGAGATCGGCGAGGCTTTTCTGGTAGCGGGATTTGATGGCTTCGACTTTTTCTACGATGACAGCGAATTGACTCTGGATTTCAACGGGCGGTTTGATCATCGTGATCTTCTCAAAATCACCCTTTGTAAGAATCTTCTTCATTCCCTTCGTCGCGTGGCTCTGTATGTAGGCCCGAGACAACTTAAATAAACCATACAGATACAGGGCGTTCACATCTTTGCCGGGCTGGATGGCATTGATCTGCTGATTGAACGACACCGTCCTGTCTGTTAATGCGGCACGCCCGATTGATTCGACGCTGCCAGCGATACAGGCTACAAGCAAGGCACCGTTCGTGACCGTTCTCGCCTTTTTCGCTCCAACCTCAGAAAGGTGCTCAGTGGCAGGCGTGACGAAAACAGCATCACCCGTGATGTTGTCCGTCTTGATCCACTCGATGAAGTCGCCATCGTAATTGGCGGGATCATTTCTGGGTGGCGTATTGCCCGTCGAAATCTTGCCGAAGGCCTTCAACTCGGGTTTGTCCCAACCCTTCTCATTCCGCACCGGGTCGCCAAACATCTCCAGAAACACACCCTTGAGCAGGTCGTCGAGTTGTTGCAGGTGTTGTTTGCGCTGGGCGATCAGCCCTTCCACTTTACCGAGAAAATGGGTAATGCGGATTTGGTTGTCGATAGGCGGCAGGGGGAGTTTGATGCTCTCCAACCCCTTAAACTTCAGGGAGTCACGTACCGCGCCCTCAGTATTGGCCCGAATCTGAGAATTGCCCCAGGCGCTTTTCAGAAAGCGCAGCAAATAGTCGGCATGAATATCTCTCGCACCTTCGAAAACAATATACAGCGGGCTAACCAGTACCGAGCTGTCATGTCGAAGGTAGTCAATCGACCCAACATTGATGCGCGATGGGTTGTAGGCGAACTGACCAGGGTTGACGACCTTGTAATTCGATACGTCTTTGCTGAAAACTTCTTTGCTGAAGTAATCGGTTGATCGGGTAAATCCCTCCGAGTTGGTGACGGAAAAAACCTCTATGTCTGCTTCGGATCGATTTCGTTGACTCACCTGGTGAACGTGTTTTCCCAGTTCAACAATCGGGAAGAGGCTTTTCATCCTACCATCCCCTTTAATGCGAGCAATTCACGCACGATGCCACTTTTTACGTTTGCCAGATCGGCCTCTTCAACGTCACCCACTTCGGCCTGAATTAGTCGATCCAGAATCACACCCGGCGCGTCATAGCGCACTTCCTCGAACACATCGGTTTTGTAACGGGACAGCGAAAGGTCAAAGTTGTTCTCTTCATCCGCAATCTCAGTGCGCGGCACCACGAAGTATTTCGCCGTGCGCTCGGTGTCGGTGGCCGGATTACGGGCGTGGTATTTGGCAATGATGTCTTGCAGGTCACCGTTGCCATCCTGTTTGCTGCGTTTGTCGTCCAGCGAATAGCCATCGGCGGCCATCTCGTAGAACCAGACGTACTCGGTGGCGGGCTGGGTGACTTTTTCCTTCGAGCCCCAGACCTTGGTAAACAGCAGGATGGCGGTGCTGACCCCGGCGTAGGGTTTGAACACGCCGCCGGGCATGGTGATCACAGCCCTGAGGTCGCAACGCTCCACCAACAATTGGCGCAAGGCTTTGAATGCACCGCTGGAGCCAGTCAGCACCCCTTGCGGCACGATGACGCAGGCGGTGCCGCCTTTCTTCAGTAGGCGATAGATATTCTCGACAAACAGCAGCTCGGTCTTGGTGGTGCCGAGTTGCAGATTTTCGTTGATGTCGCCCTTGTCGATGCTACCGGTAAAGGGCGGGTTGGCCATCACGATGTCGTATTCGGATTCTTCGATGTAGCTCTTGCTGAGGGTATCCTTGTAGTCAATGTGGGGCTCGTCGATGCCGTGCATCATCAGGTTCATCAGCCCCAGGCGCACCATGGTGGCGTCGATGTCGTAGCCCCAGAGTGAGCTGGCCAGAATGGCTTGCGCTTTTTCGGTGAGCGCGGCGGCGACCGAGGTGCGCACGAAGCCATCTTCATCGGGCGTGAGGTCTTTGCTGCCTGCCTTGATAGCAAGTTGTGTGACGATGTACTGATAAGCGCCGAGCAAAAAGCCGCCGGAACCACAGGCAGGGTCAGCAATCTTGTGGCCCAGTTGCGGCTGCACCAGATCGGCCATCAGCTTGATGATGTGGCGTGGGGTGCGGAACTGGCCATTTTTGCCAGCGGTGGCGATTTCGGACAGCAGCATTTCATAGACATCGCCCTGGATGTCCTGAAAGGCTTGCCCGTTCTCACGCGAATCGCGCTCCATCACTTCGAAGATATCGTCGATGGTCTTCACCGCTTCCACCAGCAGAGCTGGCTTGGGGATGATGAAGACGGCATTTTTCATATGGTGGGTGAAGTTGGACTCCGCACCGTTCAGGTCTTTTAGGAAGGGGAATACCTTGCCCTGCACGTGCTGCAGCATTTCTTCAGCCTGCATGCGCTTGAATTCGCTCCAGCGCAGCGTGCGCTTGTCGATGGCGAATTTCTCTGGTTCCGGTTGGCTGCGGTATTCAGGCGGAATCCAGCTGCCTTCGAACTTGGAGGCGTAGTTCTCGCCGGTCCATTCGGCATCGGCCTGACGTTTCTGATCCAGCTCGTCGAGCCGCTTCATGAACAGCAGATAGGTAATCTGCTCGATGGCGGTGAGCGGGTTGCTGATGCCGCCGCTCCAGAATTTATTCCAGAGCTGGTCGATCTTGATTTTGAGTTCGGGGTTGTTCTGTAGCATGGGGTGCCCTGCTTTTTAGGCAGCCAACCGTTCGGTCAGCTGCAGGATTTCGTTGATCTCAAACGGACTAAACACGCCACGGATGCCCTGCGGGTGAATGACCGTAAAGGGGGCGTTGATCAGGTCTTTCTTCTCCACCTTTTCGCGCTCGATGATGAAGCCCTTCAGCAGATTGAGGAACTCCATCTGCCGGGTGCTGAGCGTGGTGTGGGCGCGGATGAATTGATCGAAGGCGGCGCTGACTTCATCCGGGAAGCTCTTGAGCACTTCAATGCCCAAGATGTGGCGGATGAACTGGATGAAGCGCGCTTTGCGGTTTTTGTAGACCTGACGCAGCAGGTCTTCGGTGATGTGCGGGTGTTCTTCGTGCAACAGTTCAGCGAGTTCATTGGCCTCCATCGCGCTGACCGGTTCTCCGTTCTTGATTTTCTGCAACACCGGGTTGTGCGCGGTGAGTTCAGCAATCAAGGCCTCGACCATTTCGCGGTAGCGGGTGACGCTGACCGCTTCGTGCTGCGGGCCAAACTCAACCCATTCCTTCTTGTGCAGTTCATCGGCCAGATCGAGATGGGTTTGCTCTTGGCCGGTGTTCTGCTCACGGAATTTCATCAGCGGGCCGAGTTTGGCGACCAGTTCGTCGAAGGCATCTTCATCCGCCTTGGCCCAGTAGTGGCTGGTTTGTGCGCCCCGAATCAGAGGCTCTTCCTGCTTGACGAAGCTGACCGAAAGCGGCAACTCGCTGATCTGTTCGACGATACCCTCCTTGATAGTTTCGGACTGCTCCTTGTCTTCATTCAAAACGGCCAGCGAATATTCCAGCAGGTCGCGCTCAAAACGCATAGCCTTGAAGTCAGCCTCGGACACGGTACGGAATAGCGGCTTGATTTCAGCGCGCAGAAACTCCAACCGTTCGTGACTGAGGCTGATCCAGAAGTTGTCGTCGTCCAGACGCGCCAGCGCGGCAGCAGCTTCCTTGATCACGACCGACTCCTTGGGCAGTGCAGCAATCTGCGCGCGGAGCTTGGCGATTTCCCGCGCAGCGATGTCGGCATGGCCACTGTCCTTGGCTTTCTCGATCTTGTCGAGGCGCAGGCCCACCAGCCGCACCGGCAGTGGCAACTGGGCTTTCAGCTCCTTGCCCTTGGGGTTGAGCTTGAAGTATTCGAAGTTGTCCCAGCAGTCGAGAATCAGGAACACATCCTTCTCAAGGCACCAGGGCTTGGGTTTGTTGGCTTCCAGCAAGCGCGTGCCGCGTCCGACCATCTGCCAGAACTTGGTATAGGAATAGACCGGCTTGGCGAAGACGAGGTTGACGATTTCGCGTACGTCGATGCCGGTGTCGAGCATGTCCACGCTGATGGCGATGCGCGGCATGTCGTTGTTGGTGAACTGATCTAGCAGGCCGCCTTTACCGTAGACGCGCGGATCGTCTGACACCAGCACCTTGGCGAGTTCGCCGTGGTATTGCGGATAGAGCTTGTCGAAGATTTCTTCCATGCGCCGGGCGTGCGCCTTGGTTGCACAGAAGAAGATAGTCTTGCCCGGCAGCACGCCATTGGCGTCCTTGATGGCTTCTTCCATGAATTCACGGACGATCAGGGTGTTGGTGCCCTTGTTGATCACCTGCTTTTCAAGCTGGGTACCCTCGAAGTTGATGTCTTCAATCTCCTTGCCCTGCAAGATCAGCTTTTTCTGGTCTTGCAGAGAAATGGTGCGCTTACTGATGCCTTCCATCTGAAACTTGGTCTGAATCTTCATGACCTGGAAGTTGCAGAGGTAGGGCGGCACGTTGTTCACGGCTTCTTCGTAGGTGTAGGCAAAAGTGGGAATGCCGTCTTCGCAATGGAAAAGCTGGAAGGTGTTGTGATCAATGATGTCGGTCGGCGTGGCGGTCAGGCCCAGCGTGATGGCCTTGAAGTAGCCGAGCACTTCACCAAAGGTGTTGTAGATCGAGCGGTGGCTTTCATCGACGACGATGAAATCGAAGAAGTGCGGCGACAGGTGCTGCGCCTCGTCCCGGATGATGTTGAGCATCGTGGGGTAGGTGGCGACATACACGCGGCGGTCCGTGGCTATCAGCTTTTCCCCGACGTTGGGCCAGCGCGGCTCGTTGGGCATGTGTTCCTTGAATGCCGCCAGTGCCTGCTCGCGCAACGCAATCCGATCAACCAGGAACAGCACCTTCTCTGCGTGACCAGCGCGCATCAGCGCATCAACCATGGCAATGCAGGTGCGGGTTTTGCCGGTGCCAGTGGCCATCACCAGCAGGAAATCACGCTGTTTTTTCTCGATGCCTTCGAGCACCGAACGAATCGCGCGGATCTGGTAATCACGCCCGGCAATCGAGGTGTTGATGAATTCCTGTGTCAGCGGCTTGCGATTGCGGCGGATGTAGGCAAAGCGTTCCAGATCGTCGCGTGTAGGAAAGCCGACCACCTTGCGTGGCGGCGCGTTTTCCAAGTCCCAGAAATAGAGCTCATGGCCGTTGGTGTAGAAGCAGAACGGCAATTCACCACCCAAGTGCTTCTGGATGTTGTAGCAGTACTGCTTTGCCTGCTCGCGGCCAATGGCGGCATCGCGGCTGGTCTTTTTGGCCTCGATTACGGCCAGCGGTTTGCGATCTTTGCCGAGCAAGACGTAATCGCTGAACTGGTGGCCTTCGTAGGGTGTGCGTGGCTCGGCCACGCCTACGGGCAAAGCGGTGAGGATGTCGAATTCCTCGACAACCTGGGTGGGGTCTTTGACATTCCAGCCTGCCTGAGCGAGTTGGTGGTCAATCAACTCAGACCGGGTTTGTGCCTCGGATTTAGTCATGCGTTACCTTCTCCCATCTGTCTGCCCTGAGCGCATGGCATTGCTATCGACCACTTTCTAGCGCCTGTGGTCGATAGAACCCTTTGATTCATTGGGTCAGCACCGAGGTATCGCCCGGCGGCCATCTCCGATCTATCGACGATAAGGCTCAGGATGTCCGATAGCACCTTCATGGCCTCGCCCCCGTTTGTTCCCATTTGGCAGCGCGGCCTTTGCCCGTTGGCGTTATCAGCCCTTCGGCTTTCATGGCCCGCAAGACGACGCGCACCATGTCGCGGCTGATGCCGGGGCAGGCTTCTTCGATTTCCGAAATCGAGAACGGCAGGTTTCTTTTGAGGATTTCAGCGCGTACACGGTCGCCCTTGGCACCGCGCCCGCGTTCGATGGTGCCGACACGTTCCTCAAATTCTTTGTATGCCCGCAGCAGAGCCCCCCAGAAGTAGTCCAGCCAAGGAGCAATGTCGTGGCTACCGTCATGCCAGCCTTGCGAGCTGGCCTCCAGCGTTTCGTAATAGCTCTCTTTCGATTCTTCGAAAATGCGCTCCAGGCTGATGAAGCGGCCCACCGCGTAGTCGAAGTGATAGAGTAATTGCAGAGTGAGCAGCCGTGCCATGCGGCCATTGCCATCCGGGAAGGGGTGGATGCAGAGAAAATCGAGGATGACCAGCGGCACCAGCACCAGTGGGTCAGCCAAATGTTGATCTAGCGCCGTGCGGTAGCGCGCAATCAGATCGCTCATCGCCATGGGCGTGAGATGCGCCGCCACGGGCCGGAAGCGAATGCGTGAGCTGCCATCGGGGTGGCGCTCGACGATATCGTTGTTGGTAGCTTTCCAGTGCCCCCCGGGCTGCGGCATGTAGCGATACAGAATGCCGTGAAGCTGCAGAACAGTGCCTTCCGAGAATGGCATCTGCTCGCCGCTTTCGTGGATCAGGCCCAGCGCGTCACGGTAGCCTGCCACCTCTTGCTCAGAGCGGCTTTGCGGTGTGGCGTTTTTGAGCACCAGCGACTTTAGGCGGTGCGCTGCGACCACCACGCCCTCTAGGCGGTTTGATGACTCGGTGGACTCCACCACGGCCACCTGCCGCAAGTCGCTCAACACCTCAGGCGACTGTGCCACGTACAGCTGCTGCTTACCCCGGTACTCGCCCAGAGCGCGCAGCGTCGCCAGTTGCTGAGCATCAAAGCGCAGCTTGGCGAGGTAGTCGGGCAAGAGTGAGTGCATGAAGGATCTCGGGGGCCGTAAATGGGGTAATCGTATCCTGAATTGGGGTAATGCGCCACGCCATTGCCCTTATAAATGAATGATTACCCTGTTTGGCAACGCTTGGCTTCTTGATCGTTCAGCGCGTGAATGGTGGCGTCATCCACCAACCAAGGAGCCCCGCAATGAACACCAAGCCCACCGCCACCGACGCCTACCTCGCCTGCGCCGCAGCCATCCACATCAAGTTGACCCGGCTGCAGCAACTGGCCGACGACCACTTCGGTCATGACCCTGACGCCATCCACTGGGGCCACATTGGTGACCTCGGCCGTGTGGATCAGGCGCTGGATGATCTGCCGGCGATCTTCGACGGTCAGGCCAAGTGACGGAGGCCATGATGGAGACCCTGCTCAAACTCTCCCCGGCTCAAAGCCTGCTGCTCCGCACTGCCGCCCGCCGTCCTGATGGGCGAGTGATCCCGCCCGATACGCTGCGCGGCGGCGCACGGGTCAAGGTGCTGACCTCACTGCTGCAGCGCGAATGGATCGAGCCCGCCGACGACGGCCACGTCATGACCGACGCGGGCTACGCGGCCATTGGACGGCAAAGGCCCGTGCCGCCGGATGATGTCCAGCCGGTGGACACCACCGACGACCTCCAACTTCTGGAGGGCATCCCGATCCGCCCTGGCACCAAGCTTGCCGCGCTGGTGATGGCACTGCGCCGCCCACAGGGCGCGACCAGCCTGCAACTGATGCTGGCCACTGGCTGGCAGCCCCACACCGTGCGTGGGGCGATTTCCGGAATGCTGCGCAAGAAGCTCGGACTCCACGTGGTGCTGGCGCACAACGATTCCGGCGAACGGGTGTACCGGGTGGTCTGATTGGTCGCCAAGGGTGTCAAATTTCTGGATACCCTTGCTCATACCCCGGCGCGACTGACGCATCGGACACAGGTTGTCGTAACTTGCCGTGAGGCGCGCGCACGCGCACGCGTGTAGAGAGTTACGTAGAACTGTGTCTGCTGCGTCAGACCGTGCGCAAAGGCTCGTGGGCCGATTTCTGCAACCCAGCCAGCGAATCGGCTGCAAACCCGCGCCAGCATTGAGTTTTCGTCCCTGGCCGTTTTTCGTTTCGCCTGGGTGCAAACCTGCGAGCCGGGTACGCACGAAGGTTCGCACCTTCCGCGTTGCCGCCATCCCGCACAGGCCCGCGCTGACCGGGCTTTCGGCCCGCTTGCCCACACTGCCAGGTGCGAACCGCAAACCCTGCAAACCTTGTTTCCTGGCCAGACGGTGGCGAGATGCTGCGCTCGCGCCCCCCGCATTGCGATTCGGGAAGGAAGGACCCCTTTTGCCTGGGGCATGTATGCGTGCGCGGGACATAACAATAGGCGGTGACCATCACCATCGTCACAATCATCACAGGCACTGACCCGCCGTGACAGTGGTGATGGTCGTGACGGTCGCCGCCTATTGTTTACACCGGCGAAAGCACAGATGTCCCCTCGGCACAATCATCACGCCGGGAGCGTAGCGGTGGATCGCAGTGGGCGATGGCGAACCAGCATGGATGAACGTGGACGGTGCTGGACCACCCTCGGTAGACTGCTGGGCAATGAATCCGCATCTGCTCACCCTGGCCCTGACACACCGCTCGAACAACTGCTGGAGTTGCCGAGCGCGGTGCGGATTGCTGCCTGCGCCCGAGAAGATTTGCAGCGCTTCAGCGCAGAGCAGTTGGCGCAGATGTTGGCCAGCATGGATGCCGCCATCACCGATACCGTGACATTGGCGCAAATCAAGCACGGCGGCGAGCTGGTCAACCGACGCGAGCAGCGCGACCTGGACTGGTTCATCGAGGTCACCAATCAAGCCGAATGGCGACGCCTCAGGTCGGCCACTGCAACGGACCGCGATTACCTCCGCCTTTTGGCGCTCTACAAGTTGGGCGCGGTGATTGAGGCCACAACAGATACCCCGCCCGGGATCATCATCAGGCCGGCGGTCGATGCGCTGATGGAGTCGCTGGAATCCTTGGTACTGGCCGATCTGTTACCGGAATCACCATCAATGGAACAGCTCATCGAGGAAGCGTGGAAGGCCGGACTCACGCCGGAGCCCGTTGCCGCCGACGAAGTGCGCAAGGCGCAATGCCAAGCCGTCAGACGGGCGGCCGATGCTCGACATGCCAGCAACCGAGCTGCCAAGCAAAAGGCCCTGGAACTGTTCGCTTCGAACACCTACCGCACCAAGGAAGAGGCCTACCGCATCATCGGCGCGCAGGTCTGCAAGGCACCGGGCACGATCAAGAATTGGATCGCGGGCATTCCAAAGGACTCGCCGCCCAAGTAATTTCACTGCGAACCTTCACGCTGCGCGCAGCGTGATCATCGTGCGCGCACCGTGTCTATGAATGCCGATTCTTGTGGCATTCAATACAGAGCATCCCCAAACGACCACGGATGCTCGCCATGTACCAACCCCGTCCCACACTGCCCGAAACCGGCTTCGTTCGGTTGCCGCAGATTCTGTCCTTGATCCCCATCAGCCGTTCGGCCTGGTGGGCGGGTATCCGGGAAGGCAAATTCCCCCAAGGCATCAAGCTCGGCAGCAAGACCACGGTCTGGCGCGCTGAAGATATTCGCAAACTCATCGAACGCTCGCGCTGATTCGGGCGGTGACGATGAGCGCGTCCATTCCTTCTCGGGACGGAGTAGTAGAGAACGACCGTCACCACCATCACGACCATCACACGGTCGAGGTGGAGGCTGCGGCCACCCCTGCAATCCCTGCGCAGACACCTGACACCGATCCCGTTGGTGTGATCGAAGCGGCACTGGTCCGTCTGGTGGATGACGTGGGGGTGCTGGCCGAGGAAGATGTAGTGCGCGCCTTCTCGATCCTCAAGGCCACGGACCTGCCCGGCTACTTGCGCCTGCGCCACGCCGCCAAGAAGGCCAATCGCGATTGCTCGGTGACGGTCCTCGACAAACTGGTGCGCGACGAACTGCCGGGCAGCAGTGACGATGCCAGCGCGCTCGATGAACTGGTCGCCTTGGCCCGGGCGCAGTGCCAGTTGCACCACGACGCGGATCGCAACGCGGTGGCCGTGATTCCCATGCCCAGTCGGCGCGAAGTGTGGCGTGTGTATTCCTCCGGCTTCGAAGACTGGTTGCGCGCTGCGTACTGGCGCGCCAAGGAAATGGGCGTGCCGGAGACCACGATGAAATCGGCACTGGCCACGCTCGCCGCTGCGGGCATCAACGATGGCGACGAGATCGAAGTGCACGTCCGCGCCGCCCGTTGCGACGATGGCTACATGATCGATCTGGCCGATGAGCAGTGGCAGGCCATTCACGTTACCCCGCAGGGCTGGCGGGTGGTGAACGAATCGCCGGTGTATTTCACCCGCACGCCCTCTATGCGTACACTGCCAATGCCTGTGCCGATGGGGGCGACCCATGGCGATGTCGGGTTGCTCTGGCAGCACACCAACATCCCGGCGCACAGCCGCGTGATGGTGCTGGCGTGGCTGCTGGACTGCTTCCGTCCGGACACCCCTTTCCCGGTGCTGGAGCTGGTGGGCGAACAAGGCTCAGCCAAGTCCACCACGCAATCCGTGCTGCGCAGCCTGGTTGATCTCAACAAGGTGATGCTGCGCGGCCGTCCCAAGACGGTGGAGGACGTGTTCGTCGCCGCCGCCAACAACTGGCTGGTCAGCTACGAGAACCTCTCTGGCCTCACGCCCGAGCAACAGGATGCCTTTTGCACCCTGGCCACCGGCGGCGGCTTTGCCTCGCGCCAGCTCTACACCAATGGCGAAGAGCACGTCATGGACACCAAACGGCCTGTGGTGCTCAACGGCATCGCCGTGGTTGCTACGCGCCCCGACCTGATCGACCGGGTGATTCACGTCGATCTGCCGACCATCCCCGCAGATGCCCGGCGTGACGATGCCGACACCCACTCTGGCTGGGAACGTGATCAGCCCACGGTGTTCGCCGGCTTGCTCGATCTGTTCTCGGCGGCGCTGGCCATCCTTCCGACGGTCAAGCTCACCCAGAAGCAGCGTATGGCCGATTACGAACGGCTGGGCGAGGCAGTAGCCCGCGCCCTGGGCTTTGCCCCTGGTGAGTTCCAGCAGCAGTACGCCGAGCTCGTGCGTGCGGGCATCGACCGGGCCTTGGAGAGCAACGCCGTCGCGCAAGCCCTGGACAAGTACCTCGTCGAGCGCGTGCTGCCCATCAACTGGCAAGGCACCGCCGGCCAGCTCTACGACCTTCTGAACACCCACAGCATCCCCGACCGCAGCAGTTGGCCTCGCTCGCCCAAGGGACTGTCGGATCAGTTGCGCCGCATCGCCCCGGCCTACCGCGCCAAGGGCATCGACATCACGCATCTCGGCCACAGCCGTGAGGGCGCGCGCTGGCGCATTGCCCAGACCCGTTCCCAAACCAATCCTGCCACGCCACCCGGCATCGAGGGTGGCACTCGATATGGAGCTCACCGTGAGTAATCCCAACTTGCATCCCGTCTGGGCCAAGGCCCTCGGCGTCACGCCGCAGACCACCAGCCCATCCACCTCTGCCGAAACGCAGCTGTCCCCGCTGGCTGCCGCGATTGCGGCGATGACCGGGCAAACCAACTCCCACCAGGGTTGGCAAGCCACTGGTCATCCGCATCGCCCCGGCGCGCCGGTCGGCATCAAGAAGCAGGTGGGCCCCGGCCTGTGGGTCAGCACTGTCGCGCGGCCAGGCGATACCCACTACCCCGTCCATCCCTGAACAAACTCCGGAGACCATCACCATGAAACTGAACCCGTTCAGCAAGAAGTCCAACCCCTACCTCGACAAGATCAAGGCCGAGCACGACGCGCTCAACCTGGAACTCACGCCCCTCAAGGCCGAATTGGCCGAGGCGGAAGCGGAGCACGCTGCGGCACGCGAGAAGCAAAACCGGCTGCGTGATGCCGCCGGCTCGATGTCGATGAACACGCCACCGGCCGCCAAAGCCCACTGGCCCATCCTGTGTGAGGCGAACCAGCGGATGGAAAGGCTCAAGTCGAAGGTGTCCAACCTGGAGAGCCAACTGCGTCCGCTGCAGCAGGTCTTGGTCACGCCAGAGCGCTTCGCAGTGGCCCGCAAACAGCTTGACGATCTGATGGCACAACGCAAGGCGCTCACCGCTGAGGTGCAGACGGTCGATGGCCAACTGACCAAGATCACCAAGCGGCTGGCGGACCTCGAAGCGCGCATTGCTGTCGAGACGAAGTCGGCATCCCGGGCGCTGCTGGACACCGAAGCGGAATTCGTTGTGCCTGAAACCTTGACCAAGCTGGAGGTGGAGTTGCGCATCACCCGGGCATCGCAGGTTGAACTTGAGCGCCAGCGTGATGCGATTCAAGGTCAACTGGCTGGCCTGCCCGATGCCGTGCGCAAGGCGCGGGATCACTTTATCCACTGCCGTGCGGCAATGGCCGAAATCGAGCTGAACGAACAGTTGATGCCGGTCATGAACGCACTGGCTCGCGCCTCGGCGGCCCGGCGCCAGATCAACTACCACCACGACGAAAGTCGCTTCCCGGTTGAGATTCCTCGAGCCTTGATCGAAGCGGCTGGCGATGCACTGGCGGCAGAAATGCCAGCGGCTTGATCGTCACGCAACCGGTCCACAGGCGAATTGGGTCCTTCCTCGCCACAAAGCAATACGGGGGGCGCGAGCGCGCTGCCCCGCTACCGACTGACCCCGAAACGGGGTTACCAGTTACCACCTCGGTTACCGCCCGGCACCGTGCCGGGTTACCACTCAAGGAGCTTTTGATGAACCACACGACAGCACCCCAAGCCAGCGATGACGCCCGCCACGTGCCCGTCAAGCGCTTGCAGCACTACAACCCTGAAGTCGAGCAGCGCGTGCAAGGCTGGTTTGCCAGCGGCCAACCGCTGGTCTGGATTCCCATCCTCAGCCAGGAGAACTTCCCGGACGTGCCCCAGCAACTCCTGGAGTTTGCCGACCACTACCAGGAGGCCATGCGCTGGCCTGTCCACCGGATGGAAGACCTGCTGCAGTTGCCCAATGGCATCACCGGCTGGTTGATGCCGGTCACGGCCAGTGACACCGACGTGGCCTGCGGGGTATGGAACGGCGAGATCTACATCCTGGGCGCCCGCGCGGCGTGATGACCATCGAGGCCGATTTCGACCACCTCGGGCCCTACCGCGTACAGCACGATGGCCACACCTACTGGTTCACCGGCAAATCCGGCACCCACCGCGCCAGTGGCGTGGCCACCCGCGAAATGGCGACCGCTGACGATGCCCGCCTGTGGATCACGCTCGGTGGCACCGCGATCTGGGAGGACTGAGGATGGCCGCCGAACAGCAACACACCATCTCGGCACACTTGGCGGCGCTGCCCTCCCTGCCAATGCCCGACCTCTGGGCGCTGTGGGATCAGCACTTTCCCCGGCGGCCCAGCCACCGCAACCGCAACTACGTGGAATCGCGTCTGGCGTACCGGATTCAGGAGCTGGCCTACGGCGCGCTGCCCACCAACATCCGCAAGATGCTGGTTGAGGCCGGTGCCAAGCATTCCAAGATCAAGTCGGCCGCCGGGCGCAGCGCGCAGACCCTGCTGATGCCCGGCACCACGCTAATCCGGGAATGGGATGAACGCGAGTACCGTGTGACGGTCACGCCCGATGGTCTGTATGCCCTGGATGGCCAGGTGTTCAAGAGCCTGTCGGCGGCGGCCCGCCACATTACCGGCACCCGCTGGAATGGGCCGAAGTTTTTTGGTCTGCGGGGCGGCAAGGGAGATGGTCAATGAACGCGCCCCTGCTTGTGCCACCGAAACGCTGCGCGGTGTATTGCCGTGTCTCCAGCGACGAACGGCTGGATCAGTCCTTCAATTCCATCGATGCCCAGAAGGAAGCTGGGCACGCCTTCATCAAGAGCCAGAGCCACGAGGGCTGGATCGCGGTGGCCGATGATTACGACGATGGCGGTTTCTCTGGCGGCAACATGGAGCGGCCCGCCCTGCGCCGCCTGATGGCGGACATCCAGATGGGCAAGGTCGACATCGTGGTCGTCTACAAGATCGACCGGCTATCACGCTCGCTGGCGGATTTTGCGCGGATGGTCGATGTGTTCGACCGCCACCGGGTCAGCTTCAGCGCGGTCACGCAGCAGATCAACTCGGCCACCTCGATGGGCCGGTTGATGCTCAACGTGCTGCTGTCCTTCGCGCAATTCGAACGGGAAGTGACCGGCGAGCGCATCCGCGACAAGATCGCCGCCAGCAAGGCCAAGGGGATGTGGATGGGTGGACCCCTGCCGCTGGGGTACGACGTGCGCGACCGGCTACTGGTGATTAACGGAACTGAGGCTGCCTTGGTCCGCCGCATCTTCGATGACTTCATGAACGTGCGCTCGGCCACCCTGATGGTCAAGACCTACGGCGCGGAAGGCGTGGTCACCAAGGGAGGCAAGCCCTTTACCAAGCAGACCATCTACAAGATGCTGCACAACCGGATGTACCTGGGCGAGATCGTGCACAAAGGCCAAAGCTTCCCTGGCCAGCATCAGGCCATCGTGACGCAGGCGCAGTGGGATGCAGTCCACGCACTGATCGCCACCGACGGCATCGAACGGCGGCGCGAGACCAACGACCGCCAGCGTGAGCCGGTGCTGCTGCGAGGCCTGCTGTTCACGCCCGACGGTGAAAGGCTGGTGCCCAGCTACACGGTCAAGAAGGGCAAGACATATCGGTACTACACACCCGTCAAGCATCGTCGGTTTGGGGCCTGGGCCAGCAGCCACGGGCCGTTGCCAGCGGCGCCCATCGAAGAACTGGTCACGCAGCAGATCGTCGCCGCGCTGTCAGCGCCGCACGCATTCAGTCGGTGTGGGATCGGATTCGGACAACCCGCCCAGACCTGTCAGAGCCTGAGGTGGTCTTGCCGATGCGAAATCTGGCTGGCCTATGGCAACAGTTGTTCCCCGCCGAACAGTGTCGACTGGCACAGCTACTGATCGACCGTGTGGTGATTGCCGACGGCGGGCTGGAGATCATCTGGCGCGCTCAGGGCTGGCAGGAACTGGCGGGCGAGCTGATGCCCGGAACCATTGGTGCGGAGTTGCAGGAATGGGAACAGCAGGAGGTGGAGGCATGAAGCCAAAAGTGCAGACCTTGGGTGGTCCCGTTGCGCGCGAACGCCGGGATGGCGGCCAGGTCAAGCTGTCCACCTTCATCCCGCTGAAGATCAGGAAACGCGGTGCCAGCAAGGTGGTGGTGCGGCCAGATGGGGTGGTCGAGTCGCCGGCTAAGGTCGCCAGCCAGGTTGACCAGCCCTTGCTGGTGGCGCTGACACGGGCCTTCTACTGGCAGCAATTGCTCGACGACGGCGTGGTTGGCAGTGGCGTGAGCGTCCAGCCGTCCCACCTTGTTTTGCGCTGACGCGCCCTGCTGGAGCCCGCCATCATCCAGAGCATCCTGGCCGGGCAGCAGCCCAAGTGCATGAGCCTGCTGTGGTTCCAGCGCAATCCGCTGCCGACCGACTGGGTGGCGCAGCGGGAGGTAGTGGCTGCGTTCGATGTCTGAACGAGCTATGCGCCCTCGATCACCCGTGCCACGTCTCCGTGGCATTCGGCGCATTGGCCCACCAGCAGCAAGTCGCCACCCTTGATGGTGCCGCTGAAATTGGTGATCGTTGTCTCAAAACGGCAGTGGCCGCACCAGACGTTGGACAGCAGCCGCTGGCGGATATTGGCAGGGATGGACTCCCAGCGCTGACGGGCGGGTTTGGTGAAGCTGGGAAATGACTCAACGCCTACTGTGGACTCTGCCAGTTCAGGCACCCGCTTGATCGCCATCGCCCTGGCTTCTTTCATCGCAGCCTGCTGAGTCTGCAGGTTCGGTGTTTTCTCGTTCATGGCATCACTCTGCGGCGACGGCAAACGACCGCAGCCACGGATCGAGGTGGGCAATGTCGAACGTGCCCGACTCGAACATCTGCATCATTTCCGCATAGATCTGCATCGGGGCGCGCCGCAAGCGCCAGCCATTGATGCGCAAAAACACGTCGGCCGCTGCAAAGGCGATGCGCTTGTTGCCGTCCACGAACGGGTGGTTGATCGCCAGGCTTTCCAGCAGGGCAGCTGCCTCAGCCACGATGTCATCGTAGTAGCCGGTCTGCGGGCGGAACAGTGCGGCCTCCAGGGCCCCCGGGTCACGCACGCCCGGCGCGCCGCCGTAACGCTGCATCAGCACCGTGTGCATGCCGAGCACATCGGCCACGGTCAGGTAATCGTGCGCCACGGTTTACTTGGCCAGTTCGCGGTAGAGGCTGTCGAACTCATCCAGACTGGACGCGAAAGAAGCCATCACGTGGCGGCGGGGGCGCTCCTTCTGCTGCCGGTCGATGTAGTCGCGCAGGGCTTCATCGAGCACCGCCTGGAACTGGCGGCCCTGGCTTTCTGCGATTTGGCGCAACGCCGCCAGCACATCCGGCGCGGCCTGGGAAGAAAACTTTTCGCGGACAGCAGTCGTCATGGCTATCTCCATCATGATCCATCTTGATGCTTCATGATAGAGCAAGATAGGAAGGTTGGCTACCGCGTTGACGGCGTTCGATGCCCGACCGGTGGCCTTGGTTGACGGTGAACCGGCGCGCGTAAGTTGTTGATTTTGCTAGACCGACATCTGCGCCTACCCGCAGGCCAAACGGAGAACTGAGACGGCTCTGGCAGAGAAAGTGGCCGATTTCAGGCATTTCGGCTGGTCGCCACCCGCAGCACATGCGGGCAGAACCCCGCGTGGTGCGGGGATTTCAGGCAAGAAAAAGGGCCCGGAGATTTTCCGAGCCCTTGTGTGTGGTGGCGGATGGTTGACCATGTGCCGACCGACCTCCCGAGCTTATGAGTATTGGTGCGGGCGTGAGCGGGTGCAATCAGGTTTTGCGCTTCAACCGCTCGACTTCGGCGTGGAAAGCCGGGGTCAGGTCTGCGATCAGGGACTCGATGTCGCGCACCTGATGTTGAACCGTCAGCACTGCGATGCCCTGCGGCACGAGGTCGTAGATCACGAAGTGTTGCCGCGCTGGAACCATCAGAAACGGAGCCGAACGGTACTGCCGCAAGCGCCCCTTCGCCGGGTTGGCGGCGGCAACGCCCATCGCCGCGTATAGGTCGGCGATATAGCGGTCGGCAACGTCATCGCCCCATTCCCGGAGTGACCGCGTGTAGATGCGGCGCAAATCCAGCGCCGCATTCCGAGTCAGCAGGAACCTGGCGGGCGATGGCACATCATTGCCAGCCATCGGCTTCCTTGCGGTCGAGCACCGCCATGTCGGTCTTGAAGTCGCCGCTGGACGCAAAGACGCGGCCTGCCGCCAAGTCTCGGTACCCGGCAAGGATGGCTTCCTGCACAAACTGGCCGTCGCGCCGTTCCATGTCGCGGCGGATCAGGTCGCGCACGTATTCGCTGGGTGTTTCGTAAAGACCCGCCTCGCCGACCATTCGGTCCACGAATTCAGCCAAAGGTTGCGACAGACGGGCGTTGATGCGTTCGGACATGGGAACCTCCTGGAGCGATCATGCAGCGAATTGTCGCACGGGTGGCTGCACTTGTCGCAACTATTGCACACAAAAAGGCCAGGCGACTGAACTGACACCTGATTTCGCTCATTTCGCCCCGAGGAATCACGGGCAAGCCATTGTCACGGAACAAATTTGGCTGATTTCGCCAAATTCGCACTGGGCCTCAACGCGATATCCCATCGCCTGGTAGCCGCGCTGCCGCTTGTCCCACATCCGCAGCAACGCCGGGTGGCCGGTGTCAACAAAGTCTATGATCCGCACGTCGGTCTTGCTGGCGTGCTCGCGGTGCAGGCGCCCGGCGTACTGCTGCAACGTCCCCCTCCAGGACACCGGCATCGCGAGGACCAGGGTGTCGAGCGGCGGGTGATCGAATCCCTCGCCAACCAGCTTGCCGGTGGACAGGAGGACACGTGGCGCGTCGGGCGGTAGTGCATCCAGGTCTGCGACCAGCGTCGCTCTTTGCTTCCTGGACATTCGTCCGTGCAAGACGAACGGTGTCGGCAGCAGGCCGTCGAGCTCCGCCTTGATGGCATCGAGGTGTTCCGTACGTTCGGTCAGGACCAGCACCTTGCGTCCCTGCGCGACGGCATCGCGCACCTCGGCGGCGATAGCTGCTGTTCGGGCCGGATCGTTGGCGAGGTGCCGGAAGACGTCCTGAATACCGGCCTCGGTCGGCAGATCAATCCGTGCGTGCCGGGAGTGCGGTATGACTGCCAGATCGTGCGGTGCTCCGGCCGGCGTGGCTGCCGTGTGGCGGATCGGCCCGCACTGCATGAAGATGATCGGCTGCTGCCCGTCGCGGCGGATCGGTGTCGCCGTCAGACCCAGCACGTATTTCGCCTTGGTCCGCTTGAGGATCGCGTCGAAGGAGACTGCGCCGACGTGGTGGCACTCGTCGACGATCACTTGGCCGTAGTCCTCGACCAGCGAGTTCACCTCGCCCTGGCGGGACAGGGACTGCATCACGGCGATGTCGATCTTGCCAGTCGGTTTGGCCTTGCCGCCGCCGATGGTGCCGACCACGCCCTTGGCGACCCCTAGAAAGGCTTGCAGGCGCTCCTGCCATTGCTTGAGCAACTCCGTGCGATGCACCAGCACCAGGGTGTTGACGCCCCGTCGGGCGATCATCGCGGCGGCGGTGACCGTCTTGCCGAAGGCAGTTGGCGCGCACAGCACGCCAGCATCGTGGGTGAGCAGTCCTGCAACAGCGGCTTCCTGATCGAGGCGCAGACTACCGACAAAAGACACGTCCAGCGGCTGGCCGCCGAAGCGTTCGTCTCGCAGGTCACAGGCAATGCCGTTCTCTCGCAGCAAGGACAGCGCGGCATCCAGGCAACCGCGCGGCAGGGCGATGTGCTGGGGATAGCTCTCGGCGCAGCCAATGACGCGCGGCTTGTCCCACACCGACATCCGCATCGCCTGGGCCTTGTAGAACTCAGGGTTTTGGAAAGCCGCCAGCCGGATCAGCCGGTTGGCCAGAGCCTGCGGCAACTCGGCCTTCTCGAAATAGATCAGATTGGCCAGCGTGACGGTCAGTGACTTCGGCATCGGACCGGCCAGTTTCTTGGCCGATGTGTTCTCGCGCCTCCAGGGCGTGGCCAGGTCCTCGTCGTCGATAAAGGTGACGTCCAGCGGATGGACGCCACCCGTGGCCCGGAGGATGGTCGGCTCGATATCGTGCGCGGCCATCGGCTGGATGGATGCGAGGAACGCCCATTGATCGGGGTACGGTCGCAGATCGGGATCGACAAAGACGCTGAAACCCTGCTCCCTCGGACCTTTCTGCAGCGGCAAGGCGATCAGGTTGCCGAATCCGCCCTTGGGCATCGTGTCCTGGTTCGGGAACAGTCGGTCATAGGATTCCAGCTTCAGTTGCCGGGTGCGAGCGCAGGTATGGGTAATGATGGCCGTTCCCAAGCGGCGGGCATCACGCGCTGAAACGCGGCTAGTGTCCTGTCCCGGTAATTCGTGCGCAGAGGCGAGCGAGTTTTTCGAGGATTGAATCCGCGGTGGCCGTCCAGGTGAACGGCTTGCAGTTCTCGTTGTACTGCCTGACGAAGCTGTCGATCTTT
>NZ_JADDOJ010000068.1 GCF_015159745.1 Ramlibacter aquaticus
GCCCCGTTGCGGCGCAGCGACACGCACACGTGATGTGCGTGCGTTTTGCATACATGCCCCGTGGGCTGCCGTGTCCACGGCCTTTACACCTGTGTCGGGACTGTGGCACTGTTACAAGGTTTGTCATACGACACTTCAATAAAAAGGCAGTTCAGGGTGAGTTTCTGCAAGCTTGCGCGCGGGCCGGTCGGCAATGGGCAGCGCTGAACGTCCTGTCACGGGCGCCGAGCGGCCGCTGCTGAAACTCGGCATCGTGGGCTTCGACCACGCGCAGCGCCAGCGCCAGCGCCTGGCCCAGGCCGTGGCCGGCTGCGGCGCGGTGGGCGAGTGGGCCCTGTCCGGCCTGGACCAGGCCGACGCCTGGGCCGTGAACGGCCGCCAGGTGCAGATGGAACACGCGACCTCGCTGCGCATCGCGCCGGCGCAGGCGGGCGACGCGCCGGTGCTGCTGGACCCGGCCCAGTCCACGCGGCCCATCGCCTTCGCCCTGCCCCTGGCCGCGCCCGAGATCGAGCCGTTGTGCACCTTCGCCATCGACGACGCGGCCAGCGTCCAGCAGATGCTGCTGCAGCTCGAGCGCTGGCTGTGGCCGGTCACCGTGCAGTTCGCGCTGGGCCGCGAGGTGGTGACCCTGGGCGCGAAGCTGCGGCACGGCAGCTTCCACGTCACCCGCGACGACACGCTGCTGGCGGTGCTGGACTTCCGCAAGGGCCGCGGCGGCATCGCCCGCGACGCACGCCCCGAGGACTTCGCCGGCGCGCGCTGGGTGGTGCGCAACAACCAGGACCTGGCGCCGCCCGGCGGCTTCATGCCCGTGAGCCCGGCGGAGCTCGCCTGGACCTACGCGCGCCGCACCCGCGACCCGCTGCTGCCGGGCCGCTACCGCGAAGCGCCCATCTACTTCCGCGGGCCGCCCAAGGTGCCGCTCAAGTGGTTCAGCGACACGCAGCTGCTGCTGGTGCGCGAACTGGCCTCCGAGCCCTCGACCTTCACGCAGCTGCAGGTGCGCTGCGGCCTGGCGGAGGCGCCGCTCGCGCACGACCTGGCGTGCCTGTACTTCGCCGGCAGCATCACCACCTCGCCGACCAAGGCGGTGAACGCGAACTTCGGCGGCGATGGGCGCGACATCGACAGCAGCCCCATCACCCGGCCGCCTGGCGACTACACCGTGCCGGCCTCGCTGGCGCAGCGCGGCATGGATGAGTTCCCGGTGCGCGGACGCTGAGTTTTTCCGGCGATCCGCCCCGGCGATCCGCGACAATCGGGGCCGCTCCCCTGAACCCTATGTCGCACAAGCTCATTCCCACTCTTTCCGCGGCCCTGGCCATCGCGGCCGGTGCCCTGTCGCCCGCGGCGCCCTCGCTCGCCGCCACCCACCCCAAGGCCCGGCACGCCGCCCCGGCCCACAAGAAGGCCGAGGCGCAGGCCGCGCCGGCCGAGCCCGGCCTGCCGGCCGACACCGCCGTCGCCTCGGGCGCGCCGTCGCTGCCGGCCAAGGCCTGGCTGCTGATGGACTACGACTCGGGCCAGGTGCTGGCCTCGGCCAACGCCGACGAGCCGCTGCCGCCGGCCTCGCTGACCAAGATGATGACCAGCTTCCTGGTCGAGCAGGCGCTGCGCGCCGGCAAGCTCAAGCAGACCGACCTGGTCACCGTGAGCCAGAACGCCTGGTGCCGCGGCTCCAGCACCGAGTCCTGCATGTACCTGCCGCTGAACAGCCAGGCGACGGTGATCGACCTGCTGCGCGGCATCATCATCCAGTCGGGCAACGACGCGTCCAAGGCGATCGCCGAGCACATGGCCGGCTCCGAGGAGGGCTTCGCCAAGCTGATGAATGCCGAGGCGCAGCGCCTGGGCATGACGCACACGCACTTCGTCAACCCGACCGGCCTGCCCGACCCGGCGCACAAGGCCTCCGCGCGCGACCTCGCGATCCTGGCCCGCGCGATCATCCACGACAGCGCCGACTACTACCCGATCTACGCCGAGCGCGACTTCAAGTACAACGGCATCAAGCAGGGCAACCGCAACGCCCTGCTCTACACCGACCCCAGCGTGGACGGCCTGAAGACCGGCCACACCGAGGAAGCCGGCTACTGCCTGGTCACCTCCTCGCACCGCAACGGCATGCGGCTGATCACCGTGATCCTCAACACCCACAGTGCGCAGGCGCGGGCGGACGAGACGCGCGCCCTGCTGGGCTGGGGCTTCAGCAGCTTCGAGAAGGCGACGCCGATTCAGCCCAACACCACGGTGGGCACGGCCCAGGTGAAGTACGGCAAGGCCGAGACCGTGCCCGCGGTGCTGCAGGCGCCCTGGACGCTGGTGGTGCCGCGCGGCCAGCAGGTGCAGACCGCCGTGCAGCTCAAGCCCGAGCTGGAGGCGCCCGTGGCCAAGGGCGCCGTGATCGGCAAGGTCGTCGCGACCTCCAACGGCAAGACGGTCGGCGAGGCCCCGCTGGTGGCCCAGGCCGAGGTGGAGCGCGCCGGCTTCTTCGGCCGCACCTGGCAACAGGTCACGCGCCTGTTCCGCAAGTAAGCAGGGCGTGGGCCGCCGCGCGGCCCGCCGTCACTGCAGCTGGAGGTCCACGGTCGCGACCTGCGCCAGGTCGATGGTGGAAGTCGCCGTGAGGGTGACGAAGATGGGCAGCTGCGTGGGCCCGTCGAAGGAGGTCTGCAGCACCACGCGCGAGGGGCTGAGGTCGGCCTGCGTGATGCTGACCCCCTGGACCACGACCGTGGTGCCCGAGGCGAACAGCGGGCTGCCGTTGACGCTGAAGGCCCACTGCACCGGCTCGTTGGCGTCCAGCTCCACCGATTGCCCGGCCAGGATGGCCAGGCTGGTGGGCTGGCCCCAGGCGATCGGAGGGGCCGGCTGGCCGGCCACCACCACGCCCAGCTGGAGCGAGCTGTTGACGGCATCGCCGCCACCGCCGCAGGCCGCCAGCAAGGCCGCCAGCGCCAGCGGCGCCAGCCTCACAACCCCATGCAACACGCGCTTCATGATCTGCCCCCGGTGACGTCCAGCCATCATCCGGCGTTTGCGCGGGCCGTGCGGGCGCCGCCGCGTTTCAATCGCTACCAGGCGTTGTGGTCGCGGTCATGCCCGGCAGGCCGTGCGCCCGCGCAGCGCGCGGCGAGAGCGTAGAACGCGGCAGCAGCGGGGGCGCGGGCGGGTGCTGCGCCGCGCCGCGGGCGATGGCCTGCTGCAGCGCCGCCACGACGCCCGCCGTGTCCCCGGCGCCGGTGACCGCGCGTATCACCGCCACGCCCGCCGCGCCGCAGCGCGCGGCGGCCTCGGCGCGTGGCGCATCGATGCCGCCGATGGCCACCACGGGCCGGTCGAGCACGCTGCACCACCAGCGCAGGTTGCCTTCGCCCTGCGGCCGCCAGGGCATGGCCTTGGCGTTGGTGGCATGCACCGGGCCGCAGGCCAGGTAGCTGGGCTGCAGGGCCAGGGCCCGGGCCACTTCCCAGGGCGCGTGCGTGCTGATGCCCAGCCGCAGGCCCGCCGCCTGCAGGGCGGGCAGGTCCGCGCCGGCCAGGTCCTCCTGGCCCAGGTGCACCCCGTAGGCGCCCTCCTCCATCGCGAGCTGCCAATGGTCGTTGATGAAGAGCTGGGCGCCCGCCGCGCGTGCGGCCGCGACGCTCTCGCGCACCTGCTGGCGCAGCGCCTGCGCGTCGCCCTGCTTGATGCGCAGCTGCACGGTGCGCACGCCGGCCTCGAGCACGCGCTGCACCCAGGCCGCGCTGTCCACCACCGCGTACAGGCCCATCGCCGGCTGGGCCAGGGCCGCGAACGGCCCCTGCGGCCAGCCCATGCCGGGCGCGTGCAGGGTGGGCAGGCCGCCAGGCGCGAGCGCAAAGCCCTCGCGCGGGCGCACCGGCCCGGCGCCCGCGCCGGCGGGGCCCGCGTGCTGCAGCGCGCGGGTGGTGGCCATCTTGGCCAGCACGGCGGCATCCGGGGCGGCGAAGCCCAGCGCCAGCGCGGCCGCCGCGGACGCGGCAAAGACGCAGCCGGTGCCGTGGTTGTGTTGCGTCGCGACGCGCGGCAACCCCAGCGCGCCTTCGGCCAGCGCGCTGTCCAGCCAGTCCACGCTGTCCGCGCCGCCGTCGTCGCCGCCGGTGACCACGACGGCCCCGGCCCCGGCGGCCCGCAGGCGCCGGGCCGCACGGCAGGCGCCGGCGAGGCCGTCCACCCGCAGCTCGCCACCGAGCAGGGCCTGCGCCTCGGCCCGGTTGGGCGTGAGCAGCGTGGCCCGCGGCAGCAGCAGTTCGCGGTACGCCCGCATCAGCGACTCGCCGGCGAAGGAGGCGCCGGTGCTCGCGCGCAGCACCGGGTCCACCACCAGGGCAAGGTCCGGGTCGCGCGCGCGCAGACGATCCACCCAGCCGGCCACCACCGCGGCATTGGCGGCGCTGCCCAGCATGCCGAGCTTGATGGCGGCCGGCGGCATGTCGTGCGCGAGCGCGGCCAGCTGCGCGTCCAGCATGGACGGGTCCACGGCCTCGATGCGCTCCACCGCGACGGAGTTCTGCGCCGTGAGCGCGGCCACCGCGGTACAGCCGTGCAGGCCAAAGGCGTCGAAGGCGCGCAGGTCGGCCTGCAGCCCGGCACCGCCGCCGCTGTCCGAGCCGGCCACGCTCCACACCAGGGGGGCTGCGGCCGCGCTCACAGCAGGAAGGGCCGGCCCGTCACCGGCGTGGTGGGCACGGCCATGGACTGGCGCGCCATGATGCCCGCCTCCCAGGCCAGGCGGCCGGCCTCGACGGCCTGGCGGAAGGCGCGCGCCATGCGCACCGGGTCATGCGCCTGGGCGACCGCCGAATTGAGCAGCACCGCGTCGAAGCCCATCTCCAGCGCCTGCGCCGCATCGCTGGGGCGGCCGATGCCGGCGTCGATGACCAGCGGCACGTCGGGCAGCCGCTCGCGCAGGGTGGCCAGCGCCCAGGGGTTGAGCAGGCCCTGGCCGGAGCCTATGGGCGCGCCCCAGGGCATCAGGACGCGGCAGCCGGCGTCCAGCAGGCGCTGGCAGGCCACCAGGTCGTCGGTGCAGTAGGGGAAGACCTCGAAGCCCTCGGCGGCCAGCGTGCGCGCCGCCTCGACCAGCTCGAAGGCATCCGGCTGCAGCGTGTGCTCGTCGCCGACCACCTCGAGCTTGATCCAGTGCGTGTCGAACAATTCGCGCGCCATGCGCGCCAGGGCCACGGCCTCGCGGGCGGAGCGGCAGCCGGCGGTGTTGGGCAACAGGCGCGCGCCGCTCGCGCGCACCATGGCATAGAAATCGCCGGCCACGCCCTCGCCCGCGAGCTGCCGGCGCAGGCCGACGGTGACCACGCCGGTGCCCGAGGCGGCGATCGCCTCCTGGAGGACGGCCGGCGAGGGGTAGCCTGCCGTGCCCAGGAAGAAGCGGCTGCCGATCTCGACGCCGCCGATGTGAAAGCCCATGGCTCAGCCTCCGGTGATGGGTTGGAACGTGAGGACCTGGTCGCCCTCGCGCAGCACGCAGGCGCAGCGCGCGTCGCGCGGCACGAACTCGGCGTTCACCGCGGTGGCGACCTGGGTGGGCGCGAGGCCCTGCTGCGCCAGCAGGGCCGCCAGCGTGCTGCCCGCGGGCAGGTGCGTCGCCTGGCCGTTGAAGTGCACCGTGATGCTCATCGCAGGCCCTCCAGCGCGTCCTGCACCAGGGCCGGCGCCAGCAGCCAGCCATGGCGGAACAGCCCGTTGATGCGGGTCAGGCCCGGCCGGGCCTCGATGCGCGGCAGGTTGTCCGGCAGGGCCGGCCGCAGCTGGCTCTCGCTGTGCACGATGCGCGCCTCGGCCAGCGCGGGCACCACGCTGTGGGCGGCGGCCAGCAGCTCCACGGTGCTGCGCAGCGAGACCGGGCTGCGGTCCTCGCTCTCGATCTCACTGGCGCCCACCAGCACCCGGCCGCCGCCGCGCGGCACCAGGTAGACGCGGTGGCGCGGGTGCAGCAGGCGCAGCGGCCGACGCAGCGTGACCTCGGGCGCATCGAGCCAGAAGATCTCGCCGCGCACCCCGCGCACGGGCATCTGCGGCCGGGCGCCCACGCCCCGGGTGTCGAACACCCAGTCGAAGTGCTGCGTGGCGCCGCCGGCCTCGATGCGGCCGGGCTCGACGGCGTCCACGGCCGTGCCCCAGCGGCACTGCACGCCCTGCGCCAGCACCGTCTGCGCCAGCGCGGCCATGGCCTGCACGGTGTGGATGCGGCCTTCGCCACGCAACAGCCAGGCGTGGGCCGGGCCCTGCACCGAGGGCTCCAACGACTGCAGGGCCGCGGCGGCCAGGGGCTGCGGCGCGGCTTCGCGTGGCGCGCGGGCCGCCAGCAGGCCCAGCACGCGCTGGGCCGCGCCCTCGTCGCCGCGGTGCGCCAGCAGCAGGCTGCCCTGGAACTCGAGTTCCACCGGCTGCGCGAGGCGCGCCACGATGCCCGGCCAGAGCGCCAGCGAACGCATGCCCAGGGCATGCACGTCGCCCGACTCCAGCTCGGCCACGGGGCTGAGCATGCCGGCGGCCGTCCAGCCGGCGGCGCCCCGCGCCTGCGCATCGGGCGCGGGGTCGAACAGCGTCACCGCATGCCCGGCCGCCGACAGCTCCAGGGCCAGCAGCCGGCCCAGCAGGCCGGCGCCGGCGATGCCCGCCCTCATCGCCCGGCCCGCGGCACGGGCACGTAGATCTCGCCCCCGGCGGCCTTGAACTCCTGGCTCTTGGCGGCCATGCCTTCCTGCGCCGCGGCGAACTCGCGCACGTCCTGG
This sequence comes from Ramlibacter aquaticus, assembly GCF_015159745.1. GTDB lineage: Bacteria > Pseudomonadota > Gammaproteobacteria > Burkholderiales > Burkholderiaceae_C > Ramlibacter > Ramlibacter aquaticus. The sequence continues at coordinate 6,777 of NZ_JADDOJ010000068.1, forward strand.
CTGATCTTCATGGAGCAGAACTTCGGGCCGCACATGGAGCAGAAGTGCGCCACCTTGGCGCCGTCGGCCGGCAGCGTCTCGTCGTGGAAGTCGCGGGCCGTCTCCGGGTCCAGCGCGAGGTTGAACTGGTCCTGCCAGCGGAACTCGAAGCGCGCCTTGGACAGCGCCTCGTCGCGCGCCCGGGCCGCCGGGTGGCCCTTGGCCACGTCCGCGGCGTGGGCCGCGATCTTGTAGGCGACCAGGCCCTGCTTCACGTCCTCGCGGTCGGGCAGGCCCAGGTGCTCCTTGGGCGTGACGTAGCACAGCATGGCCGTGCCGAACCAGCCGATCATCGCCGCGCCGATGGCGCTGGCGATGTGGTCGTAGCCGGGCGCGATGTCGATGGTGAGCGGGCCCAGGGTGTAGAACGGCGCCTCGTGGCAGTGCTTCAGCTGCTCGTCCATGTTGGCCTGGATCATGTGCAGCGGCACGTGGCCGGGCCCCTCGATCATGACCTGCACGTCGTGCTTCCAGGCCACCTGCGTGAGCTCGCCCAGGGTGCGCAGCTCGGCGAACTGGGCCTCGTCGTTGGCGTCCGCGCCCGAGCCGGGCCGCAGGCCGTCGCCCAGCGAGAAGCTGACGTCGTAGGCCTTCATGATTTCGCAGATCTCGTCGAAGTGCTCGTAGAGGAAGTTCTCCCGGTGGTGGGCGATGCACCACTTGGCCAGGATGGAGCCGCCGCGCGAGACGATGCCGGTGCGCCGCTTCGCCGTCATCGGGATGAAGGGCAGGCGCACGCCGGCGTGGATGGTGAAGTAGTCGACGCCCTGCTCGGCCTGCTCGATGAGCGTGTCGCGGAACACCGCCCAGCTCAGGTCCTCGGCGATGCCGCCCACCTTCTCCAGCGCCTGGTAGATGGGCACCGTGCCTATGGGCACGGGCGAGTTGCGCAGGATCCAGTCGCGCGTGGTGTGGATGTTGCGGCCGGTGGACAGGTCCATCACCGTGTCGGCGCCCCAGCGGATCGCCCACACCAGCTTCTCCACCTCCTCCTCGATGCCCGAGGTGACAGCCGAGTTGCCGATGTTGGCGTTGACCTTCACGCGGAAGTTGCGCCCGATCGCCATGGGCTCGATCTCGGGGTGGTTGATGTTGGCCGGGATGACCGCGCGGCCGCGCGCCACCTCGTCGCGCACGAACTCGGGCGTGATGATCTCGGGGATGGTGGCGCCCAGGGGGTTGCCGCGCAGGCGCTGCGCCCGTTCGGTGTCCGCCAGGTACTCGGCCATCCATTCCCGCCGGCCGTTCTCGCGCAGGGCCACGAACTCCATCTCGGGCGTGACGATGCCGCGCCGCGCGTAGTGCATCTGGGTCACGTTGGCACCGGGGCGGGCACGCCGCGGCGTGCGCTGCAGGCCCTGGGCCTGGGCCCGCAGTTCGGCCGTGCGGCCGGCCTCGCGCCCGTCGCTGCGCACGCCGTCGTCCAGCCCCTGCCGCAGCCGGCCCGGGTAGGGCTCGGTGTCGCCGCGCGCCTCCAGCCAGGGCGCGCGCAGCGCGGGCAGGCCGGCACGCACGTCGATGGCCGCCGCCGGGTCCGTGTAGGGCCCCGAGGTGTCGTACAGGGACACCGATTCGCCATTGCTGAGCTTCACCTCGCGCATGGGCACGCGAAGCTGCGGATGCAGCTGGCCCTGGAGGTGGACCTTGGTGGAGGCGGGGAAGGGCTCGCGGGTGAGCGCGAGCAGGTGGGCGAGCGAGTCGGGAGCGTTCATGCCATTCCTTTGGAAACTGCAAGGTGCTCCGAAGGAGATGGCACGACGACCCCGCGTGGGGGTCCTCTGGCCTGGCTCTTCTTACGCCGGTACGAACCGGTTCAAGTTCACGGGTTTGGCTTCACCATCTCAGCGGGACGGCCACTTGGCCGCCCGCACCCCGGAGCGGGCCGCAGTATACCCGCGGCCCCGCGCCCTGCAGGCCCGTCGCCACGCAAGGCCCCGCGCGGGCTTTTTCACGCACGGCGGCCAAATCAGCGTTTCCGGATGTGAGCCGCGGCCCGCGCGCGAAGGCAGCTGTACCGTGCGCACCCATGAGCAGCACGCCCCTCGCCTTCGCCGCAGCCCCCGCCCTCGCCGGCACCGACCGTGCCGTGCAGGACCTGCACCGCGACGGCATCACCGCCTGTCCGGGCGCCTTCAGCCGCGAGTGGGCCGAGGCCTTGCGCGAGGACATGATGTCGGCCTTCTGGGAGGCCATACAACGTCCGGGCGGCGCCGTAGGGCGCGGGCCGCGGCGCTGGTACGTGGAGGCGCATCCGCAGGCCTTCCGCGGCTTCGCGGACCTGGTCACCCACCCCTGGCTCACCGCCATGTGCGAGGCCGTGCTGGGCCCGCGCTACGAGATCGTGGAGATCGGCCTGGACGTGCCCTTCCAGGGCGCGGCCTTCCAGCCCTGGCACCGCGACTTTCCCTCGCCCCTCGAGTCCTTCGAGGGCCGCCGCATCACCTCCCTGGCCTTCAACCTGACCGGTGTCGACGTGACGCCCGACATGGGCCCGCTGGAGGTGGCGCACGGCACGCAATGGGAGGACGGGCGCGACTGGCCGGGCGGCATGTTCCCGCCGGCGTCGCAGGCGCAGCGCTACGCGTCGCTGGCCGTGCGCAAGTTTCCACGCGCGGGCGACCTGAGCTGCCGTTCGGCGCTCACCATCCACCGCGGCACGGCGCACGCCTCGCCGGTGTGCCGGCCGGTGCTGGTGCTGGGCGTGGACGCGCCCGGGGCCGGTCATGCCGCCCTGCACGACATGATGTTCACGCGCGAGGCCTACGAGGCCCTGCCGGCGCAGGCCCGGGCGCACCTGGCCTGCCGGGTGGTGGACACGCTGGTGCCCATCGTGCAGAAGCACCGCATCGAAGGGCTGGTGATGGCCGGCCCCGGCTGAGGGGCGGGCTCGCGGCAGGCGGCGGCGCCCGGCGGCCGGGCTCGGCCCTCCAGCGCGCTGCGCCTCAGGCCGCGCCCTGGCCCAGCAGGCGCTCGCGCTTTTCCTCTTCGTCGTAGTGCACGACGGCGGGCTTGATGAGGTCGCTGCGGGCCACGATGCCGACCAGCTCCAGCGACTGCGGGTCCTTCACCACCGGCAGGCGCTCCAGGCCGTGGCGGGCCATGCGGCTGGCCACCGAGCGGCAGTTCTCGCCCAGGCAGGCGATGACCAGCTCGCGGCCGGCGCACACGGCGCCCAGCGTGGCCTCGCCCGCGGCGCCGGCGCGGCGGATGGCGTCGCGGTCCACGATGCCCACCACCGCGGCCCCGTGCACCACAGGGAAGGCGCGGTGCGCCTGGCGCGGGCCGAAGTGGCTCTGCAGGGCCTGCGCCGGCGTGAGGCTGGCGTCCAGGGTCTGCACCTGGCGCGTCATCATCTCCTCCACCACATGCCGCTCCAGCGGGTCCACGCCGTACTCGCGGTAGATGTGGTAGCCGCGCCGCGCGATCTTCTCGGTCAGGATGGAACGCCGCATGGTCAGCACGGTGAAGCCGTAGGCGGTGGCCGAGGTCGCGAGCAGCGGCAGCAGGGCGTTCACGTCGTTCGTCAGGCCGAAGGCGAACACGGTCGCCGTCAGCGGGGCGCGCATGGTGCCGCCCAGGGTCGCGGCCATGCACACCAACGGCCACAGCAGCGGGTCGCTGCCGGGGATCAGGTGCGACAGCGCTGCGCCCAGGCCCGCACCCATCATGAGCAGCGGGGCCAGCACGCCGCCCGAGGTGCCCGAGCCCAGCGCGATCACCCAGATCACCGCCTTCACCGCCAGCAGCGCCAGCACCATGTCCAGCGCCATGTGGTTGTGCAGCAGGTCGCCGATGACGTCGTAGCCCACGCCCAGCGCGCGCGGCTGCAGCACGCCGCCCAGCCCCACGGCCAGGCCGCCCAGCGCGGGCCACCACATCCAGTGCAGCTTCAGCGAACCGAACAGGTCCTCCACGCGGTAGAGCGACAGCGAGAGCCCGGCCGCGAGCGCGCCCGACAGCAGGCCGGCCAGCAGGCACCAGACCAGCGTGGCCGGGCCGGGCAGCGCCGTCTGCAGGGGGAACAGCGGGCCCGAGCCCATGAGCAGCGGCCGGGCGAAGCCGGCCACCGCGCAGGCCACCGCCACCGGCAGCAGGCTGCGCGGCCGCAGCTCGAACAGCAGCAGTTCCACCGCCAGCAGCACGGCCGCCAGCGGCGTGCCGAAGACGGCCGTCATGCCCGCCGTGGCCCCGGCCACCAGCAGCGTCTTGCGCTCGGCGGCCGAGAGGTGGAAGTACTGGGCCAGCAGCGAGCCGATCGCCCCGCCCGTCATGATGATGGGGCCCTCGGCGCCGAAGGGGCCGCCGCTGCCGATCACGACGCCCGAGGACAGCGGCTTGAGCACGGCCACCTTGGCCGACATGCGGCTCTTGCCGAACAGGATGGCCTCGATGGCCTCGGGGATGCCGTGGCCGCGGATCTTCTCGGAACCGTAGAAGGCCATCAGGCCCACGAGCAGCCCGCCCACCACGGGCATGGCGATCGCCCACAGGCCCAGCGCGTGGTTCGCGGGGGACCGGTCGGCGATGGAGAACTGCTGGAAGTAGAAGAGGTTGGTGAACAACCGGATCAGGTCCAGCAGCACGCGGGCGGCCACGGTGCTGAGGGCACCGATCACCGCGGCCAGGGCCGTGATGCGAAGCAGGCGGGCGTCGACCGCGAAGTCGCCGCGATGGGGATGCGTCATGGGATGGGCAGGCGCGATTCAACCCGGGACGGGGCACGCCAGCCGGGCGAGTATATCGGGTTACGACATAGAACGCAGGGCCGTCCCCTCCCCTGCTGCGTCCGGCCGCGAACGCCGCGGCCCCGCCCCCGCTTCAGCGCAGCCGTGCCGGCTGCGTGCTCAGGTACATGGGCTCGGTGGCCTCGCCGCCGCCGCCCGGCCGGGCCAGGAAGTCGGCGTCCCGCGCGGCCAGCCGCTGCTCGAGCTCCGCATGCGCCGCGCTGCCGGTGTCCTCGATGCGCACGGGCCCGGCGATCACGTCGGCGGAGCCGCCGCCGGGGTGAGCACCGGCCGCCTGCGCCATGGGGGTGTCCTCCAGGGAGGTCCAGGAACCCGGATGGGGCAAGGGCGGGCAGGCCGACTCGTCGGCCAGCGCGAACTGCCAGGACAGGCCGAGCAGCCACTGCGACGCCATCGGATCGACGGCCAGCAGGCGGCTGACGAGGTTGTTCTGCAGCGCGACCATGCGCATCACCAGGCGCGGGTCCCAGTGCCTGACCGAGAGCTGCCAGTGCAGTCCCACATGGCCCTCGCGCGAACTTCCGCTCAGGACTTCGGCGCCTATCCAGCCGAGCGGGATACCGCAACGGCGCAAGGTGTCGCGAAGGGTCACCCGCAGCAGCTCACGCCGCATGGCGTGGTTGGCCGGCGGCAGGCGCGATGCCTGCACGCTGTCGGGACCTCGGCGCGTGTCCTGCGCGCGATCCGCGGCGCCGCCGCGCGACCCGAACAGGCGCGAAATGAAACTCATGCGAACTCTCCCTGGTACTGCGGGGGCTGCGGCGTGCGCACCGACGGCCCCGGAGGCGCCGCCGCCATGGATCAGCATGCCATATCCGTGCCGGCGCGTCAGCCGGCCCGGGGCATGGGCGAGCGCGCCGCTGCGCCACGGCGCTGTGCTTTGAATACCAAAGCATCGTTCTGCGGGGCCTGCGGGACCGCGGGTGCCGGTGCCGCCGGGGGAACTTGGGGAAGACCCCGAGTCTCCATCGCTCATGCTGGACGCTCTTTCCGCCTTCCTCAACGAGGTCTTCGCGCCGGCCGCGGACCGCTCCGAGTTCGCCGACCCGGTGCCCCTGCGGCTGGCCGCGGCCGTGCTGCTGGTGGAGGTGATGCGCGCCAGCGACGGCATCGCCGCGGCCGAGCGCGTGGCTGCGGCGCGCGGCCTGCGGGCGCAGTTCGACCTGCCGGAAGAAGCGCTGGCACCGCTCATCGCGCAGGCCGAGCAGGCCTCCAGCACGGCCTACGACTACTTCCGCTTCACGCACCCGCTGGACCAGCAGCTGCCGCACGAGCACAAGGTCGCGCTGGTGGAGAGCATGTGGCGCGTGGCCTATGCGGACGGCCAGGTGGACGGACGCGAGAACGCGGTGATCGCGCGCGTGGCGGACCTGCTGCACGTCTCGCACCCCGAGTACATCGCCGCCAAGCTGCGGGCCAAGCCGCCGGGCGCGGCCTGAACCGCGGGGCCGGCGGCACGCCGGCGACGGCCGCGCCCGGAGCCTCTGGCTGCCGTCCTACATGCGGGCTCGGCGGCAGCGAAGCCGCGGCGCAGGACGGCCCACGCAGAATCGACGCCATGAAGGACGGCGGCAACCAGGATCGCGACATCAAATGGATGGACGACGTCGATCCCGACGACTTCGAATCCGCGCGGCGCTACCTCGCGCTGGTCTTCGCGCCGCGCCAGGGCCAGGCCCTGACCCATGCGCTGGAGCAGGCCCCGCTGGTGCGCTTTCCGGCCAAGGACGTACTGCGGGCCTCGGGCCAGCAACCCAAGTCCGGGAAGGACCCGGACGTGGCGCGCCAGGCCAGGAAGATCGCCCGCGGCAAGGCGCTCTCGCCCGTGCTGCTGGTGCGGGTGCCCAACGAGGCCCGGGTGCTGGTGGCCGACGGCTACCACCGCGTGTGCGCAGCCTACCTGCACAACGAGGACGAGCCCGTGCCCTGCAAGATCGCCTGAGCGGGCCCTGCCCGCGCCCGGCTACTTGTTCTTCAGCTTGCCCTTGGGCATCACGGTGGTGGTGGGCGGCGAGGGCCGGTCGGAAGGCACCGAGCCCTTGGGCACCGAGTTGTCCTTCTTCGGTTTCTTCGCCATCTTGTTGCTGCGCTGGTCGCCCTTGGCCATCTCGAATCTCCTGGAATCTGCCCGCAGCTTAACCGCGCCTCAGGCAAAGCCCGCGGAGACCCGGCCTATCCAGCCGAAATCGGCCTGAACCCGCAGCCCCTCGTGCACGGGGATGGGGGGCACGCAGGCCCCGGTGGTCACGAACTGGCCGGCCTCCAGCACCTGCCCGGCCGTGCCCAGCTCGTTGACCAGCCACACCAGGGCCTCCACCGGATCGCCCAGCACGTTGCGGCCCAGCCCCTCGGGGCTGCGTCCGTCGCTGACCTGCGCCTGAACGCGCAGCGCGGGCAGCGCGTGCACGCGCTCATCGGGCGCGACGCCCGCGCCCACCACCATCTGCTGGGTGCAGGCGCAGTCCGCGATCAGCTGGGCCTCGCCGGCGCGCTCGAACGCGAGAAAGCGCGAATCCGGCGCCTCGATGCCCGGGTGCAGCGAGGCCACGGCCTCCAGCACCTCGGCGCGGCGCCAGCCCGTGCTGCGCGGGGCCAGCGCACGGTCCATGCGGAACACGATCTCGCACTCGGCCACGCGCATCCGGTTGGCGGCGAGCGAGAGCACCGCGCCATCGGGCTGCACGCGGCTGGCGAACACCGGCCCGGCCAGCGGGCCGGTGACCGCGATGTGGGCCTGGCCCGCCGCGCTGGTGGCGGCGATCTTCCAGCCGGCCACGGTGTCGCCCAGCAAGCCGGGCCACAGCGCCTGCACCGCATAGCCCTGGGCGCGCGTGAGCGGCCGGCAGGACGCTGGCAGGACCTCCAAGTGTTTGCCATGGCGCAGGCCGTCGGCCAGCAGGCGGGCCGCTTCGAACGCGGGGTCTTCCATCGTGTGTCCTTCGGTTCGGGTCTCACGCGCCGCATGCGCGCGGCCGGGCCATTGTGTCGCCGTGCGGCCGTCAGCCGGCGGTCAGTCCCGCCAGAACATTAACACCCCCTTACACAAACACTCACGGGCTTACCAGCAAGTGAGGCCATGACCGCCCGCGGAAGGGCTTGGGCCGCTGAGTTCACGCTATATTTTTGATAGAGACCTGTCTCGTCCATGAAGAGCTTCGCGTTGCGGTTTGACGGGGGGCCGCGAAGGACGGGTCCTGAAACCGAGGAGTACCTGATGAGAACAACCGAGAAACGCTGGATGGCCAAGGGCGTCGGCATGCTGGGCCTCCTGGCCGCGGCCCTGCTGGTCGCCTGCGGTGGTGGCGGCGGAGGCAGTGCCAGCGGCACGGGCACGCTGCAGATGTCCCTGACCGACGCGCCGGCCTGCGGCTACGACCACGTCTTCGTGGACGTGCAGAAGCTCAGCATCCACCAGAGCGCCACGGCGCAGCCGCAGGACGCCGGCTGGACCGACATCAACGTCAACCAGCGCATCGACCTGCTCAACCTCACCAACGGCGTGCTGCAGACGCTGGGCCAGGTTCCCCTGGCGGCCGGCCAGTACCAGCAGATCCGCCTGGTGCTGGGCGCCAACAACACCGTCACGCCGACGGGCGGCAGCGACACCCCGCTCAAGGTGCCCAGCGGCATGCAGACCGGCATCAAGCTGAACGCCGACATCACGATCGCCGCCAACAAGATGGCCGACTTCGTGCTCGACTTCGACGCCTGCAAGTCGGTGGTTTCTGCCGGCGCGTCCGGCAACTACCTGCTCAAGCCCGTGATCGCGGTCACGCCGCACTTCATCTCGGGCATCTCGGGCTACGTGAACACCGCCCTCGCTTCGCCCAACACCGTGGTCGCGGCCGAGCAGAACGGCGTCATCGTCAAGAGCGCGGCCCCGCTGGCCAGCGGCCAGTTCGTGCTGCCCGTCGCGCCCGGCACCTACGACCTGGTGGTCGAGTCGCCCGGCTATGCCACGGCCGTCATCACCGGCGTGACCGTCACCACCGACACCGTGACCACGGTGGCCGCCTCGACCGCCGCGCTCAGCCCGCCCACCTCCACCGACGGCACGGCGAGCGGCACGGTGACCACGCCGTCCACGCCCATCATGGCCACGGTGGATGCGCTGCAGACGCTGGCGGGCAACCACCCGATCGACGTGCTCAGCGTGAATGCCGACGGCACGACGGGCGCCTACGCCATGAGCCTGCCCACGGCAGCGCCCGTGGTGGCGGCCTACAGCGCCACGGCCACCGCGCTGGCCTTCAGCCCCGACAACTCGGCCGCCGGCAAGTACAGCCTGGTCGCCAGTTCCGGCGGCGTGAGCAAGCCCGGCGTCGCGGTGACCATTTCGGCCACGACGGCGGTGGTCACGAACTTCGGCTTCTGAGCGGCGGCGGGGCGCACGGCGCGCCCCGGCCCCGTACCGACTTCAAGGCGCCCTGCGGGGCGCCTTTTCTTTGGCGGGACGCAGGCGCGACGGCGCAGCCTGCATACCTTCACCGGCCGCTTCGCGGCAGTTTGCGGGTTCTGGCGTTTTCGCGATCTCCCGCGAAGACGACCTTCGCTGTTGAAGCCGCGACCCATGCACCACCATTCATGCGCTGTTCAGCTTGGGCTTCGCACAATCGGTTCCGAGGCGCATGGCAGCAGCCGCCATGCGTCCATCCACCCCTGCTGTCACACGGAGCCCCCATGCCTGAACTGCAACGCAACGAATTTCGCCACGCCCCGGCTTCCGGCGGGCCCCGCGCCCTGCTGCGCCGAGGCGCCCTGGGCCTCGCCTTCAGCGCCAGCGCCCTGCTGCTGGCCGGCTGCGGCGGCGGCGGCGTGGACACCGTGAACCTGGGCATCAGCGCCGTGGTGGCGGGCCAGCCCGTGGCCACGGTGTTCCAGCCCGGCCCGGTGGGCAGCCTGGACCTGAGCGCGGGCCAGTCCATCGAGCTCGATGCGAACGAGCCGGTGAACTGGAGCTTCAGCGTGGGCGGCAGCCCCCTGGTGGGCGACGGCACCACCGTGTACTACGACGGGCTGGCGATCACCGAGACCTCGGTGACGCCCTCCAGCGTGGTGCTGAACACCCAGGTCACCGGGCCCTACACCTCGCCCGTGGTGGTCTCCATGACGGCGACGTCCACCGTCGATGCCACCGTCGTGACCGGGGTGGACCTCGTCGTGCACTGACGGGCTGGGCCGGCGGCCCGGCCCTTCACTCGATCGCCAGCTTGTGCGAGCCGGCGGCCGCCTTCTTGGGCAGGTCCAGCCTGAGCACGCCGTTGGCGTAGCGGGCCTGGGCCCGGCCCTCGTCCACGTCCACGGGCAGGCTGAAGGACCGGGACACGGCGCCGTAGTAGCGCTCGGCGCAGAGCACGCGGCCCTTGTCGCCCTGCTCCTGCTTGTCCTTGCGAACCTGGGCGTCGATGCGCACCACGTTGCCGTCGATGCGCACCTGGATGTCCTGCTTCTCCACGCCCGGCAGCTCGGCCTTCACGTGGTAGGCATCGTCGGCCTCGTCGAGGTCGATGCGCATCTCCACGCTGGGCATGTCGCCCCCCAGGCGCACCGGCGCGAAGAAGCGCCGCATCATGCTCTCGAACGAATCCCCCAGGGCGGGATCCTGCAGTCGGATGTTGCTCATGGTTCAGCTCCTTGACGATGAGGTGAGGCAGCGCGCCGGCGTGCCGGGCGCGCTGCCCTGCGCAAGCGGCGGCCCCCAGCCCAACGCCAGCGGCAGCGGGCCGCAACCCGGGGAACAGTGTGGGCGTGGCGCCGGGCGCGCGCCATGATCTGACGCAAAAGGAGCGCAGGCTGGCCCGGCGGCCACCCGGCCCAGCCCTGCGGTAGCGTCCGCCCCGTCCCGCCCGGATCAGGGCGCCGGGCAGTCGCCGTCCAGGCCCACGAAGCCGGCCAGCTGGCGCATGCGCGAGCGCTGCGCCAGGCAGCTTTCGTGGGCCGCCTGCGCCGCCTTCTGCTGCGCCAGGCGGCTGGCCTGCTCGCGCGCGGCCTGCACCTGGGCGATGCGCTCGCGGATCTGCGGCATCGCCGCCAGGGCCGCCTTCTCGCCCTCGAGGATCGCGTTCGCGCGCTGGGAGAAATCGGTGCCCGACATGTCCAGCACCTGCGGCCGCACGATGACGTCGGCGCGCGAGAGCTCGGCCTCGCCCAGCTTCTGGCCCATGATCGCGATCGACTGGCTGAGCGTGCCCAGCATGCCGCTGGGCGTCTGGCCGCGCGCCTTGCTGGAGATGTCCACCGCGATCACCACGTCGGCCCCCAGCTGGCGCGCCGCGTCCACCGGCACGGGGCTGGCCACGCCGCCGTCCACGAAGTGATACTTGCCGATGGCCACCGGCTGGAACACGCCGGGCACGCTGCTGGACGCCCGCACCGCCTGGCCGGTGTTGCCACGGCCGAACACCGTGCGCTGGCCGTCCTCCAGCCGCGTGGCCACGGCGGCGAAGGGCTTGGCCAGGCGCTCCATGGGCTGGTGGTGGACCTGCTCGTTGACGTAGTCCTCCAGCTTCTGGCCCAGCAGCAGGCCGCCGGACGAGAGCTGCAGGTCGCGGATGCGGGCCTCGTCCAGGGCAACGGCCTTTTCCTGCAGTTCGAAGGCGTTCATGCCGCTGGCGTACAGCGCACCCACCACGCTGCCCGCGCTGGTGCCGGCCACCACGGCGGGCGCCAGGCCGTTGGCCTCCAGCATCTTGATGACGCCGATGTGCGCGAAGCCCTTGGCCGCCCCACCCCCCAGGGCGATGCCGATCTTCAGGGGAGCGGCCGCAGCCGCTGCGGGCGGCTGGGCCGGCGCCGGCGCGGCGCTGCCGCGGGGGGCCGGCGCGCTGGCACAGCCCGCCAGGGCGAGCGCTGCGAAGAGGCCGCAGAGCCTGCGCCGCAGGCCAGGCCCGGGGCGCGGCCGGTTCAGTCCGGGAAAGGGAATCGGGAGGCGCAGGCGCACGCCGGGCGCGGGGGAAACGGGACGCACCCGACGAGTGTATCGCCCGGGCCCCGGACCTCCCCGCGGCGCACGACCCCACGGCAAAGCCACCCTTTGCGGGCCCGGGACGGCCGGGCCGGAACACTCCGGCAGAATACGCCGCCCGCGCGGCCTGCCCGCGCTTCACAGACTGAGGATGTCCCCATGAAATCACGCGCCGCCGTGGCCTTCCAGGCCGGCCAACCCCTGCAGGTCGTCGAGATCGACGTGGCCCCGCCGCGCAAGGGCGAGGTGCTGGTGCGCATCACGCACACCGGCGTGTGCCACACCGATGCCTTCACGCTCTCGGGCGACGACCCGGAGGGCCTGTTTCCCGCCGTGCTGGGCCACGAAGGCGCCGGCATCGTGGTCGAGGTGGGCGAAGGCGTGACCAGCGTGAAGCCCGGCGACCACGTGATCCCGCTGTACACCGCCGAGTGCGGCGAGTGCCTGTTCTGCAAGTCTGGCAAGACCAACCTCTGCGTGGCCGTGCGCGCCACCCAGGGCAAGGGCGTGATGCCCGATGGCACCACGCGCTTTTCCTACCAGGGCCAGCCGGTCTACCACTACATGGGCTGCTCCACCTTCAGCGAGTACACCGTGGTGGCCGAGGTCTCGCTGGCGAAGATCCGCCCCGACGCCAACCCGGAGCAAGTCTGCCTGCTGGGCTGCGGCGTGACCACCGGCCTGGGCGCGGTGAAGAACACGGCCAAGGTGCAGCCCGGCGATTCGGTGGCCGTGTTCGGCCTGGGCGGCATCGGCCTGGCCGTGATCCAGGGCGCGCAACTGGCCGGGGCCGGGCGCATCATCGCGGTCGACACCAACCCGGCGAAGTTCGAGCTGGCGCGCACCTTCGGCGCGACCGACTGCGTGAACCCCAAGGACCACGACAAGCCCATCCAGCAGGTGATCGTCGAGATGACCGGCTGGGGCGTGGACCACAGCTTCGAGTGCATAGGCAACACCCAGGTGATGCGCGCGGCGCTGGAATGCGCGCACCGCGGGTGGGGCCAGTCGGTGATCATCGGCGTGGCGGGCGCGGGCCAGGAAATTTCCACCCGACCCTTCCAGCTGGTGACCGGGCGGCGCTGGCTGGGCACGGCCTTCGGCGGCGTGAAGGGCCGCTCCGAGCTGCCGGGCATGGTGGAGGACGCGATGGCCGGCCGCATCCGGCTGGCGCCCTTCGTCACCCACACCATGCCGCTCACGGACATCAACAAGGCCTTCGACCTGATGCACGAGGGCAAGTCGATCCGCTCCGTCGTCCACTACTGAACGGAAGGCGGACCGCATGGAGCGCATCGAACAGCACGCCAGCTTCGGCGGCCGCCAGGAGGTGTGGAAGCACCGCTCGGCGACGCTGGGCTGCGACATGAAATTCGCGGTGTACCTGCCGGCCGCCGCGCTGCGCGGCGAAGCCTGCCCGGTGCTCTACTGGCTCTCGGGCCTGAGCTGTACCGAGCAGAACTTCATCACCAAGGCGAACGCGCAGGCCCACGCGGCGCGCCACGAGCTCATCGTGGTCGCGCCCGACACCAGCCCGCGCGGCGAGGGCGTCGCGGACGACCCCGCCTACGACCTGGGCCAGGGCGCGGGCTTCTACCTCAACGCGACGCAGGCGCCCTGGGCGCCGCACTTCCGCATGCAGGACTACGTGGCCGAGGAGCTGCCCGCGCTGGTGGAACGGCACTTCCCCGCCAGCGATGCGCGGGCCATCGCGGGCCATTCCATGGGCGGGCACGGTGCCCTGGTGACGGCGCTGCGCCACCCGGGGCGCTACCGCAGCGTGTCGGCGTTCGCGCCCATCGTCGCGCCCTCGCAGGTGCCCTGGGGCGAGAAGGCCCTGGCCGCCTACCTGGGGCCGGACCGCGAGGCCTGGAAGGCCTGGGATGCGGTGGAACTGGTGAAGGCGCCCCGCGAGGAGCGCCTGCCGCTGCGGATCGACCTGGGCCTGGCGGACGAGTTCCTGGACCGCGAGCTGCGCCCCGGCTTGCTGGAGGCCGCCTGTGCCGCGGCGGGCCACCCGCTGCAGCTGCACCGGCGGCCGGGCTACGACCACAGCTACTACTTCGTCGCCACCTTCCTGGGCGAGCACTTCGAGCACCACGCGCACGCGCTGGGCCGCTGAGGCCCGGCCCGGCCGCGCGCGCTCAGGCGCCCGTCATCGCCACGGGCGCCGCGGCCCGGCACACCACGGCCTGGCCCACCGCCAGCCGGCCCGCGCGCAGCACGCGCGCGGTCATGCCGCCGTGGCCGCGCAGCGCGTTGTAGGCCCCCGCGCCCAGGCTGGCCTCCATCTTCGAGCAGGGCTCGCAGGGGCCGGTCAGTTCCAGCACCACCTCGGGCCCCAGCAGCAGGTGCAGGGGCTGGTCGCGAAACAGGCTGCGCGCGGCCAGCAGGTTCAGGCCGGAGACGACGAGGTTGCGCCGCAGCAGCGCCGGGTCCAGCCCGGGCCGCTGCAGCAGGCCGGCCACCACCGGCACATGCTCGGCCTGCACCAGCGTCACCTGCCGCTTGCCCCCGCCCCGGCCGGCGGCGCTGCGGTCGCCCGCCAGGCCCTGGCCCTCGATGGCCTGGCAGTAGGGCACCGCCAGCGCGGCCCGGCCGCGCGCCGGCCGCAGGAAGATCGCGTCCAGGCGGCCGCTGAAGGGGAACTCACGGGCCAGGGCGTGCAGGTCGTTCATGGGGCGCCATGCTAAGGCCTCGCCCGCGCCGCCGCCGCGCCCCGGGCCCGCGCCGGCTACTGTCCCAGCGCGTCCAGCTCGGCTCCGCCCGAGATGCCCGCTTCGGTGGCCAGCACGAAGTGCCCGTCCGCGCCGGCCCCCAGGCCGAAGCTGCCGCCGCTGGGCCCGGTGGTCGCGCCCGTGGTGGGCGACACCGTCCACAGCAGGCGGCTGGCCAGCGTGCCCTGGGCCAGCAGCGCACCCTGCCCGTCCAGCGTGAGGTCCACCACCTGCGCGCTCTCGCCGCGGTTGGAGGCATTGAGCACGCCGTAGAACAGGCTGAAGCCCGGCCCGGCCTGGGGTGCGAGGGCAAGGCCGCTCACCTGCCGCTGCTCCACCAGCGAACCGGGCGTGCCCAGCAGGCTGCCGCCGGCCTGGACCTGCTGCCAGCCCAGCGTGGTCGTGCCATTGAGCAGGCTCTTCCAGGCCAACGCCACGTCGCCGTCCGCCAGCAGCACCGCCCGCAGCTGCAGGGCCCCGGCCTGGGCGGAGGCCGGCACAGCCACCGGCGCCGCATCCAGCGGCGTGCCGTCGGCGGCCAGGTGCCGAAAGCGCACCACGCTGCCGCTGGCGCCTTCCACCAGCCCGACCCAGGCGGCGAGCCAGCTTCCGTCGGCCAGAGCGACCAGGTTCAGCTGCGTGTCGTCGCCCGCCTGGCTCACGGTCAAGCCCTGGCCGGTGGGCTGGCCCTGGGCGTCGAAGAACACCGCGCCCGCATCCAGCGGCTGGATCACGGCCATGCTGGCCGTGGACGATGCGATCACGAAGCCGCCGTCCGCCCGCCCGACGACCTGCAGCCAGGGATCGAAGCGGCCCAGCAGGCCGCCGATCTGGGTGCTGCCCTGCAGCAGTTCGCCCTGCGGCCCCAGCCGCGCGAACTGCAGGGTGTAGGGCGTGCCGAACTGCGTCATGTCCAGCTCCGGGTGGGTCTCGTCCAGCCAGGCCACCACGAAGCCGCCGCCCGCCAGGGCGCCGACGGCGAAGGGCCACTGCGGCGCCTGGGTGAACAGGCCCGCGATCGCGGTGGCGTCGCCCACGCGCTGGCCGCTGGCGTCCAGCACCTGGGCCATGAGGGTGTGGCCGGAGATCCAGGCCACGGCCGAGCCGCCGCCGGCCAGCCGGGCCACCTGCGGGCCGGCGGCGTCCGTCAGCGTGCCCGGACCGGCCCCGGGCGCCACCTGCAGCCCGCTGGCCACGGTGGTGGTGAAGGGCGAGAAGGCGGCGGGACTGGGCGCGGGCGCAGGCGCGGGCACCGGGATGGGCGCAGGGCCCGGGGCCGGCCCTGGCGCGGGCGCCGGCGCCGGCGTCGGTGCGGGCGCGGGCGCGGGCGATGTGCCTGGCGTGCCGGGTGCAGGCACCGGGGACGCGGCGGGCGCCCCGGGCACGGCAGGCTGCGCCGGGGCGCCCCCGGTGCTGGCGGTGGGGCCCGAGCCGCCACCGCCGCCACAGGCGGAAAGCGCCACCGCGACGGTGAGCAGGGAGAGGACAGCGGGAACCGGGCGCATGCAGAACCTCCTGGGATGCTCATGCGCCGCGCTGGAACCCTCGCGGCCACGAGGCCCCCGCAGGTTCCGGCCGGGCGCCGCGGCCGCGTGTCGGACGGCAGCCCGCGGCGTGGCGCGCGACGGCTGACGCAGGCCGCGTCGCCGGCCAGCCGCCCGCAGATGCGAGGCCGGTGCCGGTCCGGTGCCGGCGACCGACAATCGGCATCCCACCGGACATCAGCACCATGACCTCTCCC
>NZ_JADDOJ010000069.1 GCF_015159745.1 Ramlibacter aquaticus
GATGGGCAGTGACGCCGAAGCGCGGGCGCGGTTCCATCGGGCGGGCTTCGTTGACGACGACGCTGCGGCCGCCGAGCGATTGGCCGTTCATGCCGCTGATGGCGGCCTGCGCCTCGGCGTCACTGCCCATCTCCACGAAGCCGAAGCCCTTGGAGCGACCGGTGTCGCGTTCCATCATGACCTTGGCGCTGGTGACGCTGCCGAACTGGCCGAAGGCCTGCTCCAGGTCACTGTCGCGCACCGAGTACGGCAGGTTGCCGACGTAAAGTTTATTGCCCATCGAGGGACTCCTGAAAAATGAACACTGAAGCGATGGAGTCCCGATAACCGCATTCCACCCCGGGCGCGAAAAGTGACCTGATCACCGCAATCTTTGCGTGAATACAACTGGCACGCTTTGGCATTATGGCCAAATCTTCACGCCGTGTGCACCTGCACCAACACGAGCGTTAACCCTGAAGCCAACGCTCGTGTGTGAGGCTTTTTAAGCCCTTTTATTGCATTTCCAGCAACAAAGGGCGGCTGGGCTTACCAGCGGCCGCCGCCGCCGCCACCACCGTAGCCGCCACCACCGCCGCCGCCGCCGTAGCCGCCGCTGCGCGGAGCGCGGGCTTCCATGGGACGGGCTTCGTTGACGACCACGTTGCGGCCGCCCAGGGACTGGCCGTTCATGCCTTCGATGGCGGCCTGCGCTTCGGCGTCAGAACCCATCTCGACGAAACCGAAGCCCTTGGAGCGGCCGGTGTCGCGTTCCATCATCACCTTGGCGCTGGAAACGGTGCCGTAAGCGGAGAAGGCGTCTGCCATGTCCTGATCGCGGACGGAATAGGGCAGGTTGCCCACGTAAAGCTTGTTGCCCATGAAAGGGGCTCCTCATAAATAAACGCACTCAGCGATGGAGCCCGAAAACGCAATCAAAAAGCAACCACGCGAACCGACAAACACCGCACCCGCCGGCCCATGGGCCGGCACCCCGATTATGGACCGATGTCACCGTCCTACCCCAAACCGGGCCGGAACGGGGGGCTCCAGGGCCCAAACCGTTGCTGGGGGTCGACAGCCGCCGGCCCCCGGCAGCTCACCAGTTGGCCTCGCGCTCGGGCGTGGAGCCGATCTTGTGGATGGCCAGGTCGGCGCCCTCGTACTCCTCCTCGGGCGACAGGCGCAGGCCCCAGGCCTGGCGGATCACGCCGTAGACCACGAAGCCGCCGGCCAGGGCCCACAGCACGCCCAGGCCGGTGCCCAGGGCCTGCGCCGCCAGGTTCACCCCGCCCAGGCCGCCCAGGGCCCGCGTGCCGAAGATGCCGGCCGCGATGCCGCCCCAGGCCCCGCACAGCCCGTGCAGCGGCCACACGCCCAGCACGTCGTCGATCTTCCACTTGTTCTGGGTCCAGGTGAACATGCCCACGAACAGCGCACCGGCGATGGCGCCCACCACCAGCGCGCCCAGCGGGTGCATCAGGTCGGACCCGGCGCACACCGCCACCAGGCCGGCCAGCGGCCCGTTGTGCACGAAGCCCGGGTCGTTGCGGCCCAGGGCCAGCGCGGCCAGCGTGCCCCCCACCAGCGCCATCAGCGAGTTCACCGCCACCAGCCCGCTCATCTTGTCCAGGGTCTGGGCGCTCATCACGTTGAAGCCGAACCAGCCGACGATCAGGATCCAGGCGCCCAGGGCCAGGAAGGGGATGTTAGACGGCGGGTGGGCCGACATCGCGCCATCCTTGCGGTAGCGGTTGCTGCGCGCGCCCAGCAGCAGCACGGCGGGCAGCGCGATCCAGCCCCCCATGGCGTGCACCACCACGGAGCCGGCGAAATCATGGAACTCGTCGCCGGTCAGCGACTTGATCCACGCCTGGATGCCGAAGGCCTGGTTCCAGGCCACGCCCTCGAAGGTCGGGTAGACCAGGCCCACCAGCACCGCGGTTGCCAGCAGCTGCGGCGCGAAGCGGGCCCGCTCCGCGATGCCGCCGGAGATGATGGCCGGGATGGCCGCCGCGAAGGTGAGCAGAAAGAAGAACTTCACCAGCTCGTAGCCGTTGTGCGCGGCGAGCTGCTCCGCCCCCGTGAAGAAGTGGGTGCCGTAGGCCACGCCGTAGCCCACCAGGAAGTAGGCCACGGTGGAGACCGAGAAGTCCGCCAGGATCTTGACCAGTGCGTTGACCTGGTTCTTCTTGCGTACCGTGCCCAGTTCCAGGAAGGCAAAGCCGGCGTGCATGGCCAGCACCATGATGCCGCCTAGCAGGATGAACAGAGCGTCCGTGCCCTGTTTGAGTGCGTCCATGAGGTCCTCTTTGGATTAAAACTGCTTTGTTTTGGTGCATGAGCGCCGCTATTGGGCGAGCTGCACCAAAGCAAAGCAATATCCGCGCCAGATTCGTGCGGATTGATCCGGGATGGTGCGTTGCGCGGCCGTTCTGCCGCCTGTGTGTCTGGCGGAGGCCGTTGCTATACTGAAGACCTCAGCGCCGATTTGCTTCCGCTTGCGGGCGCTTTTACAAATTCAGCTAAAACGAAGCCCCATCAACCCGGCCTCGTGATTAGCGAGCCGGGTTTTTTGTTGCTGCTGCCGATGCCCTTGATTGCACATCCACAGTCCATGGCCTTCGAGGCGCCGCTGGCCTTGACCAGCGGTGCGTCCATCGCGGGCTACACGCTGGCCTACGAGACCTACGGCCAGCTCAATGCCGACCGCAGCAACGCGGTGCTGGTCTGCCACGCGCTCAACGCCTCCCACCACGTGGCCGGCGTCTACGAAGGGCAGAGCAAGTCCGAAGGCTGGTGGGACAACATGATCGGCCCGGGCAAGCCGGTGGACACCGACCGCTTCTTCGTCATCGGCGTGAACAACCTGGGTTCCTGCTTCGGCTCCACCGGGCCCATGCACGCCAACCCCGCCACGGGGCGGCCCTATGGCGCCGACTTCCCGGTGGTCACGGTGGAGGACTGGGTCAACGCCCAGGCCCGGCTGCTGGACGCGCTGGGCATCGAGTCGCTGGCCGCGGTGATGGGCGGCAGTCTGGGCGGCATGCAGGCGCTCTCCTGGACCCTGCAGTACCCGCAGCGGGTGCGGCACGCGGTGGTGGTCGCCAGCGCGCCCAACCTGAATGCCGAGAACATCGCCTTCAACGAGGTGGCGCGCCGCGCCATCGTGACCGACCCGGACTTCCACGGCGGCCACTTCTACGGCCACGGCGTGGTGCCCAAGCGGGGCCTGCGCATTGCCCGCATGATCGGCCACATCACCTACCTGTCGGACGACGTGATGAACGAGAAGTTCGGCCGGCAGCTGCGCGAAGGGATCTCGCCCAAGTACAGCACGCAGGACGTCGAGTTCCAGATCGAGAGCTACCTGCGCTACCAGGGCGACAAGTTCAGCGAGTACTTCGACGCCAACACCTACCTGCTGATCACGCGCGCGCTGGACTACTTCGACCCGGCCGGCCGGCACGGCGGCAGCCTGGCCCAGGCGCTGGCCCAGGCGCAGGCGAAGTTCCTGCTCGTGAGCTTCAGCACCGACTGGCGCTTCTCGCCCGCGCGCAGCCGCGAGATCGTCAAGGCGCTGCTGGACAACCGGCGCGACGTGAGCTACGCCGAGATCGACGCACCGCACGGCCACGACGCCTTCCTGCTCGAGGACCCGCGCTACCACGCCGTGGTGCGCTCCTTCTTCGAGCGCATCGGCAGCGGGGTGGCGGCATGAGCGACCGGCAACTGCTCCAGTCTGTGGCGCGCCTGGTGCCGCACGGCGCCCGCGTGCTCGACCTGGGCTGCGGCGACGGCGCCCTGCTGGACCACCTGCAGCGCGAGCGCGGGTGCACCGGCTACGGCATCGAGATCGCCGACGCCAACGTGCTGGCCTGCGTGAAGCGCGGCGTCAACGTGATCCAGCTGAACCTGGACGAAGGCCTGTCCATGTTCGACGACGCCTCCTTCGACGTGGTGCTGCAGGTCGACACGCTGCAGCACCTGCGCAACACCGAGACCATGCTGGTGGAGACCGCGCGCGTGGGCCGCACCGGCATCGTGGCCTTCCCCAACTTCGCGCACTGGCCCAACCGCCTGGCCATCCTGCGCGGGCGCATGCCGGTCACCAAGCGCCTGCCCTACCAGTGGTACGACACGCCCAACATCCGCGTCGGCACCTTCAAGGACTTCGAGGTCCTGGCCACGCGCAACCGGCTCAGCATCCTGGACGCCTACGGCCTGCAGGAGGGCCAGGAGGTCCGGCTGCTGCCCAACCTGCGCGCCGGCACGGCCGTCTTCAAGTTCGAACGCGGCGCATGAGCGAGCACCGGCGCAGCGTGTCTTTCAGGGAGGCGCTGCGCTTCTGGCTCTGGCTGGGCTTCGTCAGCTTCGGTGGCCCGGCCGGGCAGATCGCGGTGATGCACCGCGAGCTCGTCGAGCGGCGGCGCTGGATCTCCGAGCGGCGCTTCCTGCATGCGCTGAACTACTGCATGCTGCTGCCCGGGCCCGAGGCCCAGCAGCTCGCCACCTACATCGGCTGGCTGATGCACCGCACCTGGGGCGGCGTCGTGGCCGGCGGCCTGTTCGTGCTGCCCTCGCTGGTGCTGCTGGTGGCGCTGTCGGGCGTCTACGCGGCCTGGGGCCAGGTGCCCGTGATCGCCGGGCTCTTCTACGGCATCAAGCCGGCGGTCGTCGCCATCGTGCTGCAGGCGGTGTGGCGCATCGGCAGCCGCACCCTGCGCGACCCGCGGCAGGTGCCGCTGCTGTGGGCGATCGCGCTGGGCAGCTTCGTCGCCATCGCCTTCCTGCAGGTGGGCTTCCCCTGGGTGGTGGGCGCGGCCGCGCTGCTCGGCTGGGCCGGCGCGCGGGTGTGGCCGGCGCAGTTCCCGGGTGGCCGCGGCCACGCCCCGGCACCCGTGCCGCCGGGCGAGCCCTTCGTGATCGACGATGACACGCCCACGCCGGTGCACGCCCGCTTCTCGCGCGGGGGGCTCGTGCGCGTGGTGCTCGCCGGCGCGGCGCTGTGGGCCCTGCCCCTGGCCCTGCTCGTGGCCCTGGGCGGATGGCAGGGGCCGCTGGCCCGCATGGCGGTCTTCTTCACGAAGGCCGCGCTGCTCACCTTCGGCGGCGCCTATGCGGTGCTGCCCTATGTGTTCCAGGGGGCGGTCGAGCAGTTCCACTGGCTCACCGCCGCGCAGATGATGGACGGCCTGGCGCTGGGCGAAACCACGCCCGGGCCGCTCATCATGGTGGTGGCCTTCGTCGGCTTCGTCGGCGGCTGGACGAAGCAGGTGCTGGGCCCGGACGCGCTGTTCTGGGCCGGCGCGCTGGCCGCCAGCGTGGCCACCTGGTTCACCTTCCTGCCGAGCTTCCTCTTCATCCTGGCGGGCGGCCCGCTGGTCGAGGCCACGCACGGCAACCTGCGGTTCACCGCGCCGCTGACCGGCATCACCGCCGCCGTGGTGGGCGTGATCGCGAGCCTGGGGCTGTTCTTCCTGGTGCACGTGGGGTGGCCCGACGGCCACGCCGTGGATGGGGCCGCGCTCGTCATCGCCGCGGGCGCCGCCGTGGCCCTGCTGCGCTTCAAGCTGGGCGTGATCCCTGTGATCTTCACCTGCGCCCTGGCGGGCCTGGCCTGGCGCCTGGCCGGCCTATGATGGCCGCGTCGAAGACCACAAGGAGACACGGCGCATGAACATCCTGATCACCGGCGGCAGCGGCTTCCTGGGCGCGCGCCTCGCCCGCACCCTGCTCGCGGCCGGCCAGCTCTCGGCCGCCGGCGCGCCGCCGCAGCCCATCACACGCATCGTGCTGGCCGACCGTGCCGCCCCGCCCGACGACCTGGCGCGCGATGCCCGGGTGCAGTTCCAGGGCGGCGACCTGAACGCGCAGATCGCGGCCGGCGTGCTGCCCGCGCCCGGGACGGACGTGGTCTTCCACCTCGCGGCCGCCGTCAGCGGCGAGTGCGAGGCCGATTTCGACCTCGGCATGCGCAGCAACCTGGCGGCC
This sequence comes from Ramlibacter aquaticus, assembly GCF_015159745.1. GTDB lineage: Bacteria > Pseudomonadota > Gammaproteobacteria > Burkholderiales > Burkholderiaceae_C > Ramlibacter > Ramlibacter aquaticus. The sequence goes on from NZ_JADDOJ010000069.1 coordinate 5,974, forward strand.
ACGCAGGGGCTGCTGGAGGCCTGCCGCCAGCTGGGCACGGCGCCCGTGTTCGTGTTCGCGAGCTCGCTGGCCGTGTTCGGCAAGCTGCCCGGGCACGGCATGCCCGCCCTGATCGAGGACTACACGCTGCCCACGCCGCAAGGCAGCTACGGCATCCAGAAGTTCATCGGCGAGCAGCTGGTGACGGACTTCGCCCGCAAGGGCTTCGTGCGCGGCCGCAGCGTGCGGCTGATGACGGTCAGCGTGCGGCCGGGCCGGCCCAACGGTGCGGCGTCCAGCTTCCTGTCGGGCATGGTGCGCGAGCCCCTGGCCGGCGTGCGCGCGCCGGTGCCGGTGCCGGCGGAGACGGTGGTGGCCCTCTCCTCGCCCGCCCGCACCGTCGAGGGCATCGTCAAGGCTGCCGAGGCGCCGGCCGAGGTCTGGGGCCCCCTCACCGCGGTCAACCTGCCCGCGATCCGCACCACCGTGGGCGAGATGGCGGCTGCGCTCGAGCGCGTCGCCGGCCCCGCGGCCACGGCCCTGCTGGACTGGGCCCCCGACGCCGCGATCCAGCGCCTGGTCGAAACCTGGCCCGGCAACGTGGCCGCCGCCCGCGCGAACGCGATGGGCCTGCAGGCCGACAGCGACTTCGAGGCCATCGTGCGCGACTACGTGCGCGAGAACCCGCAGGCGGTGAAGCTGCCACTGCGCTGACCGGCGCCCCTGCCTTGCCCTTCACGCTCGCCCGGCCGGCGCACAGCGACGTCCTCATCCGCAAGAGCCGCTTCATCGGCCAGGTGCAGGCGGTGGCGGACCGGGCCGAGGCGCAGGCCATCGTCGCCGCGCTGCGCGCGCAGCATCCCGACGCGGCCCACGTGTGCTGGGCCCTGCTCGCCGGCGGGCAATCGGCCGCCAACGACGACGGCGAGCCCGGCGGCACCGCCGGGCGCCCCATGCTGGAGGTGCTGCGCCGCCAGGACCTGGAGGGTGTGCTTGCCGCCGTCGTGCGCTACTTCGGCGGCGTGAAGCTGGGCGCGGGCGGCCTGGCGCGGGCCTACACGGATGCGGTCGCGCAAGCGCTGCTGGGTGCCGAGAAGCTGCCGCTGCGTGCCATGGCCACGCTGGCCTGCAGCGTGCCCTACGCGCTGGAGGGCGTGGTGCGGCGCGAGCTGCAGGCCGCGGGCGCGACCCTGCTCGCGGTGGACCATGGCAGCGCGGTGACCCTGCGCTTTCGCGTCTTCGCCGACGAGGCGCATCCGCTCAGGGCGCGCCTGGGCGAGGCCGGGCAAGGGGCGCTGGCCTGGGCCCCCGCGGACGCTGCGCCGGACTGAGCAGGCGCGCGCCCAGCCACAGGGCACAGCCCAGGTACACGATGCTGCCGGGCACCCACATCAGCAGGCCGCCCAGCTGCTGGTCGGCCAGCGGGTCCAGGCCCCAGGGCAGCGCCGTGGCGCGCGGGTCCATGTAGAGCGCCTGGGGCGCGAGCGTGAGCAGGGCGCCCAGCGCGCCGGTGTGCAGCAGCGTGGTGAACAGCGAGAGCAAGGCCGGGCCCGCGGTCGTGCGGCGCCGTGCCTGCGGCCTCAGCACGCTCCACCAGAACAGCAGGGCGGTGCCCAGGAAGCTGGTGTGCTGCAGCGCATGCACCGCTTCGTTGTGCAAGGCGGCGTCGAACAGGGCCGGCAGGTGCCAGCCCCACAGGGCGAGCGCATGCAAGGCCCACGCGCCCAGCGGCCGCGTGATCGCTTGCCAGCCGACCTGCCAGCCCGGCGTGCGGAAGAACGCGCCCAGCGCCCGCGAGCGTCCCTGCGGCAAGGCCCAGGCCCACGCGGCCAGCGGCCGGCCCAGCACCAGCAGGGGCGCCGCCGCCAGCATCAGGAGCTCGTGCTGCAGCATGTGGGCGCAGAACAGCTGCTCGGCCCAGGCGTCCAGCGGCGACAGCAGCGCCGCGGCGAGGAGGGACCAGCCCGCGGCGAAGGCCAGCACCTGCCCCAGGCCCAGCCCGCGGCGCGCACCGGCCCGCCGCCACAGCCGCGCGACCCCCAGCGCGTAGCCTGCGAGCGAGAGCGCCAGCAGGGCCAGCACCCAGGCGCTCGCGGCGCCCGCGGCTTCGGCCGTGTCCGCGGGCGTCACGGCCGCCAGGGCGCCGCCGTGGGCGTGCGCTGAGCGGCTGGGGCGTGGCGCGCGGCCCGGGCACCGTCCGCGGCGCTTGTGCAGGCCGCCGTGTCTGCAGGCGACACCCAGCGCTGTGCCGTCGCGCAGGGTCCGTGGAGTTCCGAAGCGAGCACGTAGTCGCTGAGGGACAGAAGCAGCAGCACGAGCAGCAGCCCGGCGAGGCAGCGCAGGAAGAAGCCCATGATCGGCGTCATGGCTGGCCTTCGGGCGCGCAGGCGGCGGCGCGTGGCGCAGGAAGCGCGGGGACGGGCGCTGGGACCCGGGGGGCAGGCGTTGCCGAGCTCATCCCATCTCCATTGAAGAGTTGACATGCAGCCCCTGCCACCTGGCGCGCCCGCGCCCGCACTCCCTGTGCTCGCGGTGCACCGGCATGCGTGCCCGCGGTTTCTCGAACCAGTTTACCCAGCGTGCAATTTTTTGGGGCATCATCTCCTGCGCTTTTTCTTGTTCAGTACCGAGGGCAGCGAGCGATGGAGACAACGGGCCACTACACGCGAACGGCAGTGCTGCTGCACTGGCTGATCGCGGCCGCGCTCATCGCCGAGCTGGTGCTGGGCTGGTGGATGCAGGGCGTGCCCAAGACGCCGCCGGGCGTGCGCGCCGGCTGGTTCAACCTGCACAAGTCCGTGGGCCTGGCGGTGATGGTCCTGGTGGTGGTGCGCCTGGCCTGGCGCGCCACCCACCGGCCGCCCGCCGAGGACGCCCTGCCGGCCTGGCAAAGGCTGGCCTCGCACGCCAACCACGCGATCCTGTACGTGGGCATGGCCGCGCTTCCGCTGACCGGTTACCTGGGCTCGGCCTTCTCGGGCTACCCGGTGAAGTTCTTCGGCTGGACCCTGCCCGCCTGGCACGGCGAATGGGCGCAGGGCAAGGCCTTCATGGCCAACGCCCACGAGGCGATCTCGTGGGTGCTGGTGGTCTGCGTGAGCCTGCACGTGGCCGCCGTCGGCTGGCACCTGCTGCGCCGCGACGGCATGGCCGGCCGCATGGCATTGCGTTGAAAGGAACCCTCATCTTGCGATTCAAGACCCGCCTGCTCGCCCTGCCCCTCGCGCTCGCCTGGGGCCTGGCCGGCGCCGCCCCGTTCGCCTTCGTGCCCAACCAGAAGGGCGGCAGCGTCAGCGTCATCGACACCGCCACCGACCAGGTCGTGCGCGAGATCCGCACCGGCGGCCATCCGCGCGGCGTCGCGCTCGATGCGCAGGCGCAGCACCTGTACGTCAGCAACGAGGACCAGGGCCTGCAGGTGGTGGACACGGCCAGCGGCAAGGTGGTCTCCAACCTGCCGCTGGGCCCCTCGCCCGAAGGCCTGGCGATCTCGCCCGACGGCCACTGGGTCGCGGCCGCGGTGGAGGAGGCGAACGAGATCGCGCTGGTGGACCTGGCCAGCATGACGGTGGCCGCGCGCATCAAGGTCGACGGCAAGAACCCCGAGCATGCGGAGTTCTCGCCCGACGGCAAGTGGCTGTACACCGGCGCCGAGGAAGGCACCGAGGTCAACGTGATCGACCTGGCCTCGCGCAAGCAGGTGGCGCGCGTGCCGGTGGGCCGGCGCCCGCGCGGCATCGCCTTTACGCCCGATTCCCGCCTGGCCTTCGCGGCCTGCGAGCTCGACGGCGTGGTCTACGTCATCGACACGGCGACGCAGAAGGTGGTGGGCCAGGTCAAGGCCGGCGACTTCGCCAACGGCCTGGTGGCCAGCCCCGACGGCCAGCGCGTCTACGTGTCCAACGGCCGCTCGGCCACCGTCATGGCCATCGACGTCGCGCGCCTGGCCGTGGTGGGCGAGGTGCCGGTGGGCCAGCGGCCCTGGAACATGGCGCTCACGCCGGACGGCGCGAAGCTGTACGTGGCCAACGGCCGCTCCAACTCCGTCAGTGTCATCGACACCGCGAAGATGGCGAAGATCAAGGACGTGCCCGTGGGCGCCGCGCCCTGGGGCGTCGTGCTGCGCTGAGGGCCGCCGGGGCGGCGCTCACAGCGTGATGACGACGGGGCTGCCGTCGATCAGCTGTTCCACCGCCGCCGCCCGGTTGCCGACCTCCGCCACCGCCTCGCGCAGCTGCGCCTCGCTGCAGCCGAAGCGTTTTCGCCACCAGCTCACTTCGCGCGGATCGTCAAGGTCGATCAAGCCGCGATCGGCGGGCACGGTTTCGAAGACGTAGGCCATGGTGTGTGCGCTCCCTGTTGTTCTGTGCTGACAGCAAGTATTGGACCCGGGCCGCGCGCCCTGCCGAGTGCGCCAAGGTCGGAAGCGGATGTCGTCCCGCTCCTACCGTGCTATGAAAAAAATAGCAACGGAATCAGGCGGGATAACGATCAAGCTCATGGATGAGCGCCACGGCCGCGTCGGGCGCCCGCTCCTTGTCGCCATCGATGAAGAGCAGGTACACCTCATGCGCCGGGCTGCGCGCGGCCCAGGCCCGGGCGCCCTCGGCCCATTGCGCCAGTTCCCCGGCCGGGTAGCCGGTGGGGCAGTCGGCGCGGTTCCGCATCAGCCGCAGGTAGGCCAGCGGCCCCTGCACGTCGGCGATGGCGGGCATGCGCGGGCTGTCGGTGTGCACGGTGGCGCAGCCATGGGCCCGCGCCAGCGCCAGGTACTGCGGGCTGTCGAAGCTTTCGTGCCGCACGTCCAGCACATGGCGCAGCGCCAGGCCGCCCACCTCGCGCGGCAGCAGCCGCAGGAAGGCCGCGAAGTCCTCCGGGTCGAAGGCCTTGGTGGCCGGAAAGCTCCACACCAGCGGCCCCAGGCGCGGCCCCAGCCGCTCCAGGCCGCTGGCCATGAAGCGCTCGATGGCGGGGCCGGCCTCGGCCAGCCGCCTGCGGCTGGTGCAGGCCATGTGGGCCTTGAGCGAGAAGACGAAATCCTCGGGCACCTGGGCGGCCCAGGCCTCGAACACCGGCGGCGTGAACACGGTGTAGAAAGTGCCGTTCACCTCGATGGTGGACAGGCGACGGCTGGCCCAGGCCAGCTCCTGGGCATGCGGCAGGCCCGGCGGGTAGAAGCTGCCGCGCCAGGCCGGGAAGTTCCAGCCACCGATGCCGACCCGGATGCGTGCGCCGTTCATCGCGGCATGCTAGTGCAAGCCGCGTGCGCCCGGCGTAAAGTGCGTGCTCCGGCGCCCCGCGCGCCCCAGTGACACAGCCCAGCCATGAACGCACCCCTTCACCGCGAGATGCCCGGCGCGCTGCTCGACAGCGCCGCCGCCCTGGACCACGCCACCCGGCAGTGGGACGGCGACATCGTCCGCCAGCTCAGCGAGTACATCGCCATCCCGGCCAAGTCGCCCGGCTTCGACAAGGACTGGGCCGCGCACGGCCACATCGAGACCGTGGTGCGCAACGCGGCGGCCTGGGTCGAGGCGCAGAAGGTCGAGGGCCTGCGCCTGGAAGTGGTGCGGCTGCCCGGGCGCACGCCGGTGATCTTCTTCGAGATCGCGGCCACGCGCACCCCGTCCACGCAGACCGTGCTGATGTACGGCCACCTGGACAAGCAGCCCGAGTTCAACGGCTGGCGCAGCGACCTGGGCCCCTGGACGCCCAAGTACGAGGACGGCAAGCTCTACGGCCGCGGCGGCGCCGACGACGGCTACGCGGTCTATGCCAGCATCGCCGCCGTGCAGGCGCTCAAGGCCCAGAAGGTGCCGCACCCGCGCATCGTCGGCCTGATCGAGACCTGCGAGGAATCCGGCTCCTACGACCTGCTGCCCTACGTGGACGCGCTGCGGCCCCGGCTGGGTGATGTGGGCCTGGTGATCTGCCTGGATTCCGGCGCCGGCAACTACGACCAGCTCTGGCTCACCACCTCGCTGCGCGGCATGGCCAGCGGAACGCTCAAGGTCGAGGTGCTGACCGAGGGCGTGCACTCGGGCGATGCCTCGGGCCTGGTGCCTTCGAGCTTTCGCATCATGCGGCAGGTGCTGGACCGGCTGGAGGACAGCGCCACCGGACGCCTGCTGCCGGCCAGCTTCCACTGCGAGGTGCCGGCCGAGCGCATGGCCCAGGCGCAGGCCACGGCCGCCATCCTCGGCGACGAGTTGTACAAGCGCTTTCCCTGGGCCCACTACGACTGCGGCGGCGCGACGATGTCCGTGCTGCCCACCACCACCGACCCGGTGCAGGCGCTGCTGAACCGCACCTGGGCGCCCACGCTCTCCGTCACCGGCGCCGAAGGCTTTCCCGCCCTGCAGGACGCCGGCAACGTGCTGCGGCCCTACACCGCGTTCAAGCTCTCGCTGCGCCTGCCTCCGCTGGTGGACGCGGCGCGCGCGGTGCAGGAGCTCAAGGCCCTGCTGGAGGACAACGCCCCCTACCAGGCCCGCGTGACCTTCGAGTCGGGCGGCGGCGCCACCGGCTGGAACGCACCCAGCACCGCGCCCTGGTTCGCGCAGGCGCTGGATGCCGCCTCGCAGGCCCACTTCGGGGCCTCCTGCGGCTTCATCGGCCAGGGCGGCACCATCCCGCTCATGAACCTGCTGAGCCAGGGCTTCCCGACGGCGCAGATGATGGTCTGCGGCGTGCTGGGGCCCAAGAGCAATGCGCACGGCCCGAACGAGTTCCTGCACGTGCCCTATGCCAAGAAACTGACCGCGGCGGTGGCGCAAGTCGTCGCCAGCATGCCGTGAGCGTGGCACCCGAGGCCACGCTCTCCACCTTCACCGCGTCCGACGGCGCCAACCTCGCCGTCCAGGACTGGCCCTTGCCCGAGGGCTTGGCGGTGCGCGGCATCGTGCTCATCACGCACGGCCTGGGCGAGCATGCCGGCCGCTACGACGCGCTGGCCCGCCGGCTCAACGGCTGGGGCTTCCTGGTGCGCGGCTACGACCATTTCGGGCATGGCGATTCGGACGGCCCGCGGGGCGGCCTGGGCCGCGACCTGCGGCTGGTGGAGGACCTGGTCGACGTGCTGGACAGCACCCGGGCGCGCTTCGGCCGCGAGCTGCCGCTGGTGCTGCTGGGCCACAGCCTGGGCGGCCTGGTCGCCGCCGCGGTGGTGGCCCGCGGGCTGGCCCGGGTGGATGCGCTCGTGCTGTCCTCGCCGGCCCTGGCGCTGGGGCTGTCCCCGGTGCAGCGCCTGCTGCTGGGCACCCTGCCGCGTTTTGCGCCCGAGCTGCGGGTGGGCAACGGCCTGGACCCGCGCTGGCTCTCGCACGATGCGCAGGTGGTGGCCGCCTACCGGGCCGACCGGCGCGTGCACGACCGCATCAGCGCCCGCCTGGGCCGCTTCATGGACAACGAGGGCCGGGCGGTGCTGGCGGCCGCGCCCCGGTGGCGCACGCCCACGCTGCTGCTGTACGCCGGCGCGGACCGCCTCGTCTCGCCGGCGGGCAGCGAGGCTTTTGCCCAGGCGGCGCCGCGCGGCGCCGTGACCACGCGCGGCTTTCCCGGCCTGTTCCACGAGATCTTCAACGAGGAAGAGGCCCGGGCCGCGCCGGTGTTCGCCGCGCTCAAGGCCTGGCTGGAGGCCCGCTTCTAGGCCTCGGCCACGGGCGCCAGACTGCCGGCGATGGCCAGCAGCGCCAGGGGCGCGGTTTCCGCGCGCAGGATGCGGGGCCCCAGCGTGACGGGCTCGAAGCCGGCCGCGAGCGCGGCCTGCTCCTCCTCGGGCGAAAAGCCGCCTTCCGGCCCCGAAAGCGCCAGCAGGGGGCCGGCCTCGGGCATGAAGGGCCGCGCGCCGCCGGCGGTCGACAGGATCACCCGCCGGCCCGCCGGCAGCGGGCCCGCCAGCCAGCTGCGAAAGTCGGCCACGGGCGCGACCCCGGGCACCCGGTTGCGCCCGCACTGCTCGCAGGCCGCCTCGGCCACGGCGGCCCAGTGCTGGCGCTTCCTGTCGGCGCGTTCGCCGGCCAGCCGCAGCACGCTGCGCGAGGTCTGCACCGGCAGGAAGCCGGCCGCCCCCAGCTCGGTGGCCTTCTCGACCAGCCAGTCCATGCGTTCGTTGGCAGGCATGGCCACGGCCAGGTGCACGGGCCAGGGCGCCTCGCGCTCCAGCGGGTGGTGCGTGCCCAGGCGCACGCTCACGTCCTGGCGGCCCATGCGCTCGACCTGCGCGTCCCATTCGCCGCCGGTGCTGTCGAACAGCGTGAGCGGCTCGCCCGGCTGGAGCCGCAGCACCTGCACGTGCCGCGCCGCGCGCGGCGGCAGGGCGATCACCTGGCCGGCGGCCAGGGGCGGGGGACAGAACAGGCGGGGCATGCGCTCAGGGCCGACCGAAGGCCCAGACCGCGTCGTCCTTGGTGCCCTCGACCTCGTCGACCAGGCGCAGCAGCGGCGCCAGCTCGCGGTAGCGGTTGGCGGTATGGCGGATGTAGCGGATGAAGCGCGGCGCATCCTCCAGGTACCGGGGCTTGCCGTCGCGCAGCGTGAGGCGGGCGAAGATGCCGGCCACCTTGAGGTGCCGCTGCAGGCCCATCCATTCCACGGCCTTGTAGAACTCGCCGAAGTCCGGGTCCACCGGAAGGCCCGCCTTCTGGGCCTTCTGCCAGTAGCGCACGGTGATGTCGAGCACGAACTCCTCGTCCCAGCTGATGAAGGCGTCGCGCATCAGGCTGGCGATGTCGTAGGTGATGGGGCCGTAGACCGCGTCCTGGAAGTCCAGCACGCCCAGCCGCGGCTCGGCGGGGTCGGGCGGCAGCATCAGGTTGCGCGGCATGAAGTCGCGGTGCACGAAGACCAGCGGCGACGCCAGGTTGCGCAGCACGATGAGCCGGAACACGCCGTCCAGCGTGGCCCGCAGGTCGCCTTCGACGCGCACCTGGCGGTGCTTCTCCAGGTACCAGTCGGGGAACAGGGCCAGCTCGCGCTGCAGCAGGGCCGCGTCGTAGAGCGGCAGCACATCCGGGCGCGAGGCCAGCTGCCAGGCGATGAGGGCGTCCACGGCGCGCAGGTAGATCGCGCGGTTGGCGTCCGCGCTCTCGCGGTCCAGCACCTCGATCATGGTCTGCGTGCCCAGGTCGTCCAGCAGCATGAAGCCCGCTGCCTCGTCCCAGGCGAGCACGCGCGGCACCCGCAGGCCGGCCTCGTGCATGAGCCCGGCGACGCGCACGAAGGGGTGGCAGTCCTCCTTGTCGGGCGGCGCGTCCATGACGATGCGGCTGGCACCGTCGGCGCTGTCCACGCGCAGGTAGCGCCGGAAGCTGGCGTCGGCCGAGGCCAGCCGGACGGTGTGCGGCAACAGGCTGTGGGCGGGGGCGGTGGCGGCGAGCCAGGCCTCGAATGCGGCGGCGCGCGCCGGGTCGGCCCAGGCCACGGCGGGGGAGTTCAGGGGGTCGCTCATATGGATAATCCATTCTACAAACCGCCCGATGCGCCACTCCACTTCCCAGGCGACCCCCGCCCGCTACGCGCCGACGCCGATCGCCCTGGTGGCCTTCGCGTTGCTGCATGGCGTCGCGCAGGCCCAGACCCCCGCCGAGCCGCCGCTGGTGCTGCAGACCAGCCGCAGCCTGCGCGAGGACATCCCTGCGGCCGTGCGCAGCGAGCAGCCGACCTTCGTCGGCGGCGACAGCGTGCAGGGCCGGCCCGACCTGGAAACCGTGATCGAGGGCCATGCCGAGCTGCGCCGCGGCGACACCGTCATCCATGCCGACCGGCTGGAGTACTACCAGCCCGACGACCTGGCCAAGGCCCGCGGCAACGTGCGCATCAACCGGGCGGGCAACATTTACGAGGGTCCGCAGCTCGAGCTCAAGGTCGAAGCCTTCGAGGGCTTCTTCGCCAACCCCAGCTATCGCCTGCTGCGCAACGACGCCTACGGCACGGCCGACCGGGTCGACTTCATCGACGACAAGCGCTCGGTCATCCGCAACGCCACCTACACCACGTGCCAGCGCCGGCCCGGCCCGGACTGGATGCCCGACTGGATCCTGCGCGCAACCAGCCTGCGCATCGACGAGGAAGAGGGCGTGGGCCAGGCGAGCGGCGCGGTGCTCAGCTTCATGGGCCTGCCCGTCCTCCCGGTCCCGGGCCTGAGCTTCCCGCTGTCGGAGCAGCGGCGTTCCGGCGTGCTGCCGCCCACCCTGGGCATCGACAGCCTGAGCGGGGTGCAGCTCACCCTGCCCTACTACTGGAACATCGCGCCCAACCGCGACGCCACGGTCTACCCCACGCTCATGAGCAAGCGCGGGATCGACCTGGGCGGCGAATTCCGCTACCTGGAGAGCGGCTACAACGGCCGGGTGCGGGCCGACTTCATGCCCTCCGACCAGCTGCGCCACGAGAACCGCTGGGCCTACCTGGCGCAGCACAACGGCACCCTGGGTTCCCTGGACGGCTCGCCCGTGGGCCTCAGCCTGAACCTGAACCGGGTCAGCGACGACAACTACTGGCGCGACTTCACGCACGCGTCCACGACCGCGCTGACCCAGCGCCTGCTGTCCAACGATGGCAGCCTGAACTGGGCCAAGGGCGATTTCTCGATGCGCCTGGCCGCCCAGCAGTGGCAGACCCTGCAGGACCCGACGGCGCCCATCGTGCCGCCCTACGACCGGTTGCCGCAGCTGCAGGCGCGCTACCTGAAGAACACGCTGCCCGGCGGCTTGCAGGCCTCGGTCGAGACCGACTTCACGCGCTTCCACTCATCCGACCCCACGCTCAACCAGCAGCCCAATGGCGACCGTGCCTACCTGCTGGGGCAGCTGAGCCTGCCCGTTCGCACGCCGGGCTGGTTCGTGGAACCCAAGGTGCAGCTGCACCTGACCGAGTACCGCTTCGACACGCCCTTGCTGGCCACCGGCGCGACCAGCGCCGAGCGCACGGTGCCCACCTTCAGCCTGGACAGCGGCCTGGTCTTCGAGCGCGATGCCGTGTACTTCGGCCGCGCCTTCCGCCAGACGCTGGAGCCGCGCGCCTTCTACACCTACACGCCCTTCCGCGACCAGTCGGCGCTGCCCAACTACGACACCGCGCCCTTCGATTTCAGCTTCGCCACCATCTGGCAGGGCAACAGCTACGTCGGCAACGACCGCATCGCCGACAACGACCTGCTTACCGTGGGCGCCACCACGCGCCTGCTGGACCCCGACACCGGGGCCGAGGCGGCGCGCTTCGGCATCGCCCAGCGTCTGCGCTTCAAGGACGAGCGCGTCGTCCTGCCGGGCGAAACCCCGATCTCCGAGCGCCTGTCGGACCTGCTGTTCGTTGCGTCCATCGCCTGGACGCCGAAGTGGGGGGTGGACACCACCGTCCAGTACAACCCCAAGACCGGGCAATCGGCCCGCTCCACGCTGCTGGCCCGCTACAGCCCCTCGGCCTACCACCTGTTCACCTTCGGCTACCGCCTGCAGCGCGGCCAGAGCGAGCAGGTCGACCTGGGCTGGCAGTGGCCGCTGAACGACCTGTGGGGCGACTACGGCACCCCGCAGGGGCCCGGCAAGGGCGAGGGCGAAGGCCGCTGGTACGGCGTGGGCCGCCTGAACTACAGCGTGCGCGATCGGCGCATCGTCGACAGCGTCATGGGCTTCGAGTACGACGGCGGCTGCTGGATAGGCCGCGTGGTGCTGGAGCGCGTGCAGAACGGCACCACGACCTCCAACACCCGCATCCTGTTCCAGATCGAGTTCAGCGGCTTCGGCGCGCTGGGCTCGGGCGCGCTCCAGACCTTGCGGGACAATATTCCCCGCTACCAGTTCCTGCGTCAGCAAACCACGCAGCCCAGCCGCTTCGGCAATTACGATTGAACCCACCATGAACACCCGCGCTCTCGTCCTGTGGCTGGCCGCCCTGCTCTGCGCCGTGGCGGCCCCGCTGCCCGCGTCCGCGCAGGCCACGCGCCAGGCCGACTACATCGTCGCCGTCGTCAATTCCGAGCCCATCACCAACTACGAGGTGCGGGCCCGTGCCGAGCGCTTCGCCCAGCAGCTGGCGCAGCAGGGCCAGGCCATCCCGCCCAGCGACGTGTTCCTGCGCCAGGTGCTGGAACGGCTGATCAACGAGCGTGCGCAGATCCAGCTGGCCAAGGAGAACGGCATCAAGGTGGACGAGGCCCAGGTGGACCAGGCCGAGCAGAACATCGCCCGGCGCAACGGGCTGGAAGTGCCCGAGCTGCGCCGCCGCATGCAGGCCGACGGCATCGCGCCGGCCAAGTTCCGCGAGGACCTGCGCAACCAGCTGCTGCTGCAGCGCCAGCGCGAGCGCGAATTCGACAACCGCGTCCGCGTGAACGACCTGGAGCTCGACCAGTTCATCGCCGAGCAGAAGGCCGCCGCGGCCGACCCGTCCTCGGCCGCGCTGGACCTGGCGCAGATCCTGGTCGCCGTGCCCGAGAACGCCACCGATGCGCAGGTGCAGTCGCTCAAGGCCAAGGCCCAGCGCGCGCTGGACCGGGCCCGCGCCGGCGAGGATTTCGCCAAGCTGGCGCGCGAGTTCTCCGACGCGCCCGGCGCCGCCACCAACGGCGGTGCGATGGGCTTGCGGCCGCCGGACAGGCTGCCTTCGCTGTTCGTCGACGCTGTGCGCAAGGTGCCCGACGGCGGCGTGAGCGACATCGTGCGCTCGGGCGCGGGCTTCCACATCCTCAAGGTGCTGGAGCGCCAGGGCGGCGGCCTGCCGACCACCGTGGTGCAGAGCCACGCGCGCCACATCCTGCTGCGCGTCACGCCGCAGCTGAGCGAGGCGCAGGCGCTGCGGCAGCTGGCCGACTTCAAGCGCCGCATCCAGCAGGGCCAGGCCGATTTCGCGCAGCTCGCCAAGGAATACTCGCAGGACGGCAGCGCCCGCAACGGCGGCGACCTGGGCTGGGCCAACCCCGGCCTGTTCGTGCCCGAGTTCGAGGAGGCCCTCGACAGCCTGGCGCCCGGCCAGATCGCCGACCCGGTGATCTCGCGTTTCGGCGTGCACCTGATCCAGCTGCTGGAGCGCCGCCGCGCGCCGCTGACGCCGGCCGAGCAGCGCGAGATCGCGCGCAACATGCTGCGCGAGAAGAAGATCGAAGAGGCCTACACCACCTGGGCGCAGGAAACGCGGGGCCGCGCGTACGTCGAGTACCGCGATCCGCCGCAGTGACGCGCCACGTCGCACGCAAGCGGTTCGGGCAGCACTTCCTCAGCGACCCGGCCATCATCGACGCCATCGTGCGGGGCATCGCGCCCCGCCCCGGCCAGGCCATGGTCGAGATCGGCCCGGGCCTGGCGGCCCTCACGCAGCCGCTGGTGGAGCGCCTGGGGCGGCTCACCGTCATCGAGCTGGACCGCGACCTGGCGGCCCGCCTGCGCCAGCATCCGCAGCTCTCGGTGATCGAATCCGACGTGCTGCGGGTGGACTTCGGCGCCATCGCCCGCGACGCCGGGATGCCGCTGCGGGTGGTGGGCAACCTGCCCTACAACATCTCCAGCCCCATCCTGTTCCACCTGCTGCCCTTCGCGGCCCAGGTCGAGGACCAGCACTTCATGCTGCAGAAGGAAGTGGTCGACCGCATGGTGGCGCAGCCCGCCACCAGCGACTACGGCCGGCTTTCGGTGATGCTGCAATGGCGCTACGCGATGGAGTCCATCCTGCACGTGCCGCCGGAGGCCTTCGATCCGCCGCCACGCGTGGACAGCGCCGTGGTGCGCATGGTGCCGCTCGCGGCGCCCGCCGCCGTGAATCCTGGCCGGCTCTCGGCCCTGGTCCAGGCCGCCTTCAGCCAGCGCCGCAAGCTGCTGCGCCACAGCCTGGGCCCCTGGCTGGCCCAGCAGGGCTTCACCGGGGAGTTCGACCTGCAGCGCCGTGCCGAGGAAGTGCCGGTGCAGGAATACCTGGCGCTCACCGCAGCGCTGCCTGAAGCGGGGCCTGCGCCCGCCTAGTCGGGTTCGCGGTGGGTGGCGCTACCCGCCGAGCCCCGCTGAGCCGGTGCCCGGCGCTTTACTTCGCGGCCAGCAGCGTCGCCACTTCGGCGGCCGAACGCACGCCCAGCTTGGCGTAGACGCGGGCGCGGTGCACCTCCACCGTTCGCACCGCCACGTGCAGCTCGTCGGCGATCACCTTGTTCAGCTTGCCGGCCGCGACCCGCAGCATCACCTCGCGCTCCCGCTCGGTCAGGCTGTCCAGGCGCGCGCGGCGCTCGGCGGCCTGCGCATCGTTCTGCTGCATCGCGGCCTCCACCGCCAGGGCCTGGCCGATGCGGTCGACCAGGGCCTGGTCGCTGCAGGGCTTTTCCAGGAAGTCGAAGGCGCCCTTCTTCAGCGCCTCCACCGCCATGGGGATGTCGCCATGGCCGGACAGGAAGAGCACCGGGTTGCGAAGCCCGCGCGCCACGATCTCGTCGTGCACGCGCAGCCCCGACATGGGCTCCATGCGGATGTCCAGCAGCACCACGCCCCGGGCCGGCTGGGCGGCCGCCAGCGCCGCCAGCAGCGAGGGCCCGTCGGCGTGGGCCTGCACGCGAAGGCCGTGCGAGGCCAGCAGGAAGGCCAGCGCGTCGCGCACCGGCTCTTCGTCGTCGGCCAGCCAGACCGTGCCCTGCAGCCCGCCCTCAGCCATGCTGCAAGACCTCCTCGGCGGTGCTTTCTTCCTCGCCGTGCAGGTCCACCGGCAGGGTGAGCGAGAAGCAGGCGCCCCCGCCGTGCGCCTCGCTGGCGTCGAACACGCCATGGTGGGCCTCGATGATGGAACGGCAGATGGCCAGCCCCATGCCCATGCCCTCGGACTTGGTGGAATAGAAGGGCGCGCACAGCGCCTCGATGCGGCGCCCGTTCAGGCCCGGGCCGTTGTCGCAGACGTCGATGCGCGCGAAGCGCCCGTCTGCGCTGCGCGAGGTGCTCACCTCCACGCGGCGCTCGCCCGCCTGCTCGGCCAGCGCATCCGCCGCGTTGCGCACCAGGTTCACCACCACTTGCTCGAGCAGGATCGCGTCAGCGACGATGGGCGCGAGCCGCGCATCCAGGCGAAGCTCGACCTGCACGCCGCGCCGGTCCACGTCGCGGCGCAGCAGGTCCAGCGCCCCGCGCACCACCGTGTTCACGTCGCAGGCCTCCAGCCGCGGCTCGCGCCGCGTGAGGAAATCGCGGATGCGTTGCACGATGGCGCCGGCATGGCTGGCCTGCTCGCCCAGGCGCTGCAGGGCCCGCACCAGCACCGGGTCGGGCGCCGGCCCGCGCTGCAGGGAGTTGAGCACCCCCGCGCCGTAGCTCGCGATGGCCGTGAGCGGCTGGTTAAGCTCATGGGCGAGCGTGGAGGCCACCTCGCCCAGCATGGTCAGGCGGGCATGGTGGGCCATCACCTCGGTCTGCCGCAGCTCCCGCTCTTCCATGCGCTTGCGCTCGGTGAGGTCGATGATGGAGCCCATCCAGCCGATCTGGCGGCCGTGCGCATCCACCAGCGGCGCCTCGAACACCATGACCGGAAAGGTGTGGCCGTCGCGGTGCCGCCAGACCGCCTCGTAGCCCTCGCGCGGCGCCTGCCCCGCCATGTTGCGGCGGTGCCGCTGCATCGTGGCCTCCAGCGAGTCGGGCGGCCAGTAGGGCATGGGCGGCATCAGCCCGACCAGCTCCTCCGGCGACCAGCCCACCATGGCCGCCAGGGAGCGGTTGACGTAGACCAGCCGGCCTTCCAGGTCGCGCGCGCGCAGGCCCACGCGCAGAGAATCCTCCATGGCGCGGCGCCAGGCGGCCTCGCCGCGCCAGGCTTCCTCGGCGTGCACCAGCTGCGCCATCTGGCGCCGCAGCAGCAGCGTGCTGAACACGATCAGCAGCGTGAAGCCCGCGATCAGGCCCAGCGGCAGCGTGCTGTACCAGGGGCGCAGCGGCTCGCGCGAGACCAGCTCCAGCCAGGCGTCGCCCAGGCTGGACTCCATGCTCACCCGGTAGCTCTCGGCCTCCGGCGTGCCGCCGGCCTCGGCGGTGGAGGCGATCACCGTGCCCGTGCCGTCGATCAGCCGCACGTCGTACTTGTGCGCCAGCCACCAGGGAATGTTCTGGCGCAGCATCTGGCCGGGCGAATAGCGCATGACCAGCGTGCCGCCATCGGCCAGCGGCTGCGACATGTGGGCCGACAGGCCCTCGGCCGCGTTCGGCGGCCGCGGCTGGGCCGGCAGCTGCGCCAGGTTGCGGTTGCGCGCGTCCAGCCAGCTGACGCTGATCCAGCCGCGCTGCAGGCCCTCCAGCACCTCGGGCATCGCGCCGAAGGCCTCGGGGCCGTCCTGGCGCGCATCGAGCCGGCGCCCCAGCTCGGCCAAGCGCTCGCGCTCGGCGTCGACCCGGTCCTCGATCTGCTTGCGCAGCGACAGCGCGTCGGTGATCAGGGCCTCGCGGATCTCTTCCTGGGCGCGGCTTTGCGCCTGCCGCACGGCCAGCAGCAGCGCCGCCACCAGCACCAGGGTGAGCACCAGCGGCAGCAGCCACAGTCCGCCCCAGCGCGCGGCGCCGGGCGGCAGGGCCAGGGGCGGCGGGCTGGAGGACGGGGGC
>NZ_JADDOJ010000006.1 GCF_015159745.1 Ramlibacter aquaticus
GCTGGCCGGGCCGCGGCCTGCTGCAGCAGCCGGGTGAAGACCGGGTCGGCCATGGCCTTCAGGCGCGGCGGCCCGGCCAGCTCGTGGCTGACCCAGCCCAGGGTGGCCAGGTGCAGCAGCAGCACCGCCAGGACCAGCGCCGCGAGCGCGGCGAGGCCCGGCCGGATCAGGCGTTCGCGGCCAGCCACGGCTGGGCGCGGGCGGCGTCGCGCAGCACCAGCCGCCAAGTGATGGAACTCGCGGGCAGGGTCAGGTCCAGCCGCAGCAGGCGGCGGTCGCGCGCCACCAGGGCCACCAGCTTGCGGTGCGTGCCGGCGTAGAGCGGCAGGTCGTCCATCTTCGACAGGCGCCAGCCCTGGCCGCCCACCTCGATGCCCAGCCATTCGTCGCCCGCCGCCATGCCGGCCTGTTCGGCGGCACCGCCGCGCAACACGGTCTTGAGCGTGACGCTGCCGCCGGACTCGGTCACGCGCAGCCCCAGGCGCTGCTGCCACTGCGCAGGCTCGTGCAGCACCTCCACGCCCTGCTGGCGCAGCAGGTCCTCCAGGGGCAGCTCGCGCGTGCCATGCACCCAGGCCGCCAGCTCGCGCGTGAAGGCGCGGCCGCCCACGTCCTTGAGCACGGCGGCGAAGTCGGCCTCGCCCATGGGCCCGGCCTTGCAGCGCGTCCACAGGGCCCGCATCACGTCGTCCAGCGTCGCCTGGCCCTCGGCGCGCAGCGCGAGGTCGAAGCACAGCGCCACCAGCGCGCCCTTGGTGTAGTAGCTCACGGTGGCGTTGGGCGTGTTCTCGTCCTGGCGGTAGTACTTCACCCAGGCGTCGAAGCTGGCCTGGGCCACCGACTGCACCTCGCGGCCCGGCGTCTGCATCACCTGGTTGATGGTCTTGTTCAGAAGGCGCAGGTAGGTGGGCTCGTCGATCAGCCCGGCGCGGCGCAGCAGCAGGTCGTCGTAGTAGCTGGTGAAGCCCTCGAAGAACCAGAGCAGCTGGGTGTAGTTCTCGCCCGCGTAGTCGTACTCCGCGAATTCGGCGGGGCGCAGCCGTTTCACGTTCCAGGTGTGGAAGTACTCGTGGCTGATCAGGCCCAGCAGGGTGACGTAGCCTTCCGCCATGCGCGACTCGCCCAGGCGCGGCACGTCGCGACGCGAGGCGATCAGCGCGGTGGAATTGCGGTGCTCCAGCCCGCCGTAGCCGTCGTCCACCAGGTTGAGCATGAACACATAGCTCTTGAAGGGCGGCTTGCGGCGCTCGTGCCAGAAGCGGATCTCGGTCTCGCAGATGCGGTGCACGTCCGCCAGCAGCCGGGCGCCGTCGAAGGATTCGGGCGCACCCGCGACCACCAGCCGGTGCGGCACGCCGGCGACGCGGAACTCCGCGCTCCAGAAGCTGCCCATCTCCACCGGGCAATCCACCAGCTCGTCATAGTCGGCCGCCAGGTAGGTGCCGAAGCCGCGCTTGCCCACCTTCCAGGGCGCCAGGCCCGTGGCCACCTGCCAGCCGGCCATGGTCGCGTCGGCCACCAGCTCGAGCGAGTGCACCCTGTGCTCCTGGCCGTGCGCGCGCAGGCACAGGCTGGTGCCGTTGAAGAAGCCGCGCTGCGCGTCCAGCCAGGCGGCGCGCACCGAGTTGTCCCAGGCGTAGGCCTCGTAGCTGATCAGGAGCGGCGTGCCCGGCACGCACTCGGCCTGCCAGCTGCACTTGTCCAGCTGGGCCAGCGGCACCGCCCGCCCGTCCTGGCGCGCGACGATCTTCTGCAGGTGGCGCGAGAACTCGCGCACCAGGTAGCTGCCCGGGATCCACACCGGCAGCGACAGCTTCTGCTGCGCCGAGGGGTTGTCGATGGACAGCGTGACGCGGAACAGGTGGGCGTGCAGGTCGGCCGCCTCGACCCGGTAGTGCACGCTGGCGCCGCGGGCCCCTGTCATTGGGGCTTGGCGGCGGTGCCCGCCTGCGCCAGCAGCTTCTCCACCTGCGCCAGGGGCATGGCGCCGGGCATGCGCGTGCCATCGGCGAAGAAGGTCGTGGGCGTGCCCTGGATCTTGTGCTTGCGGCCGAACTCCAGGTTGCGCGTGATGGCGCCGGTGTCGCAGGCGCCCATGGCCAGCGGCGCCGGCTTGTCGCGCACCATCCAGTCCTGCCAGGCGCGGCCCTTGTCGGCGGTGCACCAGTGGTTGCGCGACTTCTCCGGCGAGTCGCCGCCCAGGATCGGGTAGAGGAACATGTAGACCGTGACGTTGTCGATCTTCTGCAGGTCGCGCTCGAAGCGCTTGCAGTAGCTGCAGTTCGGGTCCTCGAAGATGGCCATCTTGCGCGCGCCATTGCCGCGCACGATGGTGAAGGCGTCCTTGAGCGGCAGGGCCGCGAAGTCCACGGCCAGCAGCTTCTGCTCGCGCTCCTCGGTCAGGTTGCGCTTGGCGCGGGTGTCGAAGATGGCGCCCTGCACCAGGTAGTTGCCCTGGTCGTCGGTGTAGTAGATGTCGCTGCCGACGCGCACTTCCCACAGGCCCTGGATCGGGCCCTTGGCCACCTCCTCGATCTTGCCCAGCGTGGGCAGCCGCTCGGCCAGGTTCTTGCGGATCGCGGCTTCCTGCGCGTGCAGCGCACCCGCGGCCACCAGCAGCGCCAGCGCCGCGAGGGAGGACTTCATGTTCATGCTTGGTTCCAGTGTCAGAGGCGGCCCATGGCCTGCCGGACCGCCCAGGCCTTGAGCGGCCCGCTGCGGTCGAAGCCGCGCATGCCCCAGTTGCGCACGGCGGACCAGGGGTCGCCCGTGCGCGCGAAGAGCTGCTGCAGCGAATCGGTGGCCAGACCCATGGTGAGCACGTCGCCCTTGCGGGCGCGCTCGTAGCGGCGCAGCAGGCGCTCGTCGCCCACGCTGCGCCAGTACTCGCGTCCGTGCAGGGTGCGGGCCAGTTCCCGGGCATCGGCCAGGCCCAGGTTCAGGCCCTGGCCGGCCAGCGGGTGCACGGTGTGGGCGGCGTCGCCCGCCAGCACCCAGCCCGGGCCGCACCAGCGGTCGGCGCGGGCGATCTGCAGCGGCCAGGCGGCGCGCTCGCTGGCCAGCGCGAGGGGGCCCAGCGCCTCGTGGCTGGCCTGCGCGACGCTGCGGGCGAAGTCGTCCGGCGACTGCGCGAGCAGCGCCGGGGCGCGCTCGGCCATGACCGACCAGACCAGGGCCACATGGCGCCCGGCGGCCGCGGGGTCCGGCGTGGCGCTGCCCGCGCCCGCGCCGTCGGCGAGCGGCAGCAGGGCCATGATCTCGCCGTTCGCGAACCACTGGCGGGCCACGTTGCCGTGCGGCTTCTCGCAGCGCAGGCGCGCCGCGATCGCATGCTGGGGATAGGGCTGGGCCTGGAACTGCACGCCGAACTCGGCCCGCGTGCTGCTGGCCTTGCCCTCGCACACCGCGGTGAGCGGGGCGGGCTCGGGCGCGTCCAGCCAGGTGACCAGCGGCTGGAAGCGCAGGGCCTCCTCGAGCCGGGCCAGCAGGCCCTGCACGTCCACGATCCAGCACAGCGCATCCAGGCCCAGGCGCTGGGCGCCGAAGCGCAGTTCGCCGCCCTCGTCGCCGTGCACTTCCATGGCCGCCACGGGCGCGGCATGCTGCGCGTCCGGCCAGGCCCGCACCTGTTCCAGAAGGTCGCGCGCGGAGGCATTCAGGGCGTAGGCCCGCACATCGCTGCTGGCGCCCTGCGGCGGGCCGCCGCGCACCAGCCCCACGCGCAGTCGGTCACGCGCCAGCAGGAGGGCGAGCGTGCGCCCCACGATGCCGGCGCCGCGTATGCATACATCGAGGACCATTCCGGCATTGTAGGATTGCCCGCCATGAGCCCCGACGTCAGCACCCGCATCGCCCGACTGTTCTGCTATCCCGTGAAGTCGTGCGCAGGCGTGGAGCTCGCGCAGGCCGACCTGGCCGAGACCGGCCTGGACCTGGACCGCGCCTGGATGGTGGTGGACGAGGACGGCGAATTCGTCAGCCAGCGCGAGCTGCCGCGCATGGCCCTGGTGCGGCCGCAGATCAAGCTCTCCGAGGTGGTGTTGCGCGCGCCTGGCATGCTGGCGCTGCACCTGGCGGTGGACACCGTGGAGTCGCCGCGCCGCGTGCGGGTCTGGGACGACGAGGTCGACGCCTGGGACATGGGCGACCTGGCGGCCCAGTGGTTCAGCGATTTCCTGGGCCAGCGCCTGCGCCTGGTGCGCTTCGACCCCGAGGTGCGCCGCCTCTCCAGCCGGCAGTGGACGGGCACGCTGGAAGCCCCCAACCAGTTCAGCGACGGCTTCCCGCTGCTGGTTGTAAGCGAGGGCTCACTGGCGGAACTCAACCGACGCCTGGCCGAGGCCGGCCACGCGGCCGTGGGCATGGAGCGCTTCCGCCCCAACATCGTGCTGGCCGGCCTGGAGGCCCAGGACGAGGACCGGCTGGGCGCGCTGCGCATCCTCACCGGCGACGCCGAGGTCCTGCTGCGGCCGGTCAAGCCCTGCCCGCGCTGCCCCATGCCCGACATCGACCCGGCCACCGGCGTGCCCAGCCCCGAAGTCGGCGACACGCTGCGCCGCTACCGTGCGAACGAGCGCGTGGGCGACGCGGTGAGCTTCGGCATGAACGCGGTGATCGTCGCAGGCGTGGGCCAGCGGCTGGCGGTGGGCCAGGCGGTCGAGGCCGGCTGGCAGTTCGACTGAGCGGCGCCGCCGGGCGGCGCTGCCGTCCCGCAGGGCGCGGCCGCACCCCGGCCGGTACAATCGCAGGCTGATCCCGGGCCGGCCCTCGGCCCCCGGGAACGTGCCGCCCGTCCGGTGGCGCCCGGCGGTTTGCGCGGCCCACCGCGGCCGGCGCGGCGCCCCGCACGCCCGGACCCGGCGCACCCCTTGAGCTGATCCATCCAGAAGGTTTCCCCATGTCCTTGAAATGCGGCATCGTTGGCCTGCCCAACGTCGGCAAGTCGACCCTGTTCAACGCCCTCACCAAGGCCGGCATCGCCGCCGAGAACTACCCCTTCTGCACCATCGAGCCCAACGTGGGCGTGGTGGAGGTGCCGGACCCGCGCCTGGCACAGCTCTCGGCCATCGTGGAGCCCGAGCGCATCGTGCCGGCCATCGTGGAGTTCGTGGACATCGCCGGCCTGGTGGCCGGTGCCAGCAAGGGCGAAGGCCTGGGCAACCAGTTCCTCGCGCACATCCGCGAGACCGACGCCATCGTCAACGTGGTGCGCTGCTTCGACGACGCCAACATCATCCACGTCGCCGGCAAGGTGGACCCGGTGGCCGACATCGAGGTCATCCAGACCGAGCTGTGCCTGGCCGACCTCGGCACGGTCGAGAAGAGCCTGCAGCGCTACACCAAGGCTGCCAAGTCGGGCAACGACAAGGAAGCCGCCAAGCTGGTGCAGGTGTTGACCCGCGTGCAGGCCCACCTGGACGCCGGCAAGCCCGTGCGCACCCTGGCGCAGACGGACGAGGAGCGCGCCCTGCTCAAGCAGCTGTTCCTCATCACCGCCAAGCCGGCGATGTTCGTCGGCAACGTGGACGAAGCCGGCTTCGAGAACAACCCCTACCTGGACCGCCTGAAGGAGTACGCCGCCACGCAGAACGCGCCGGTGGTGGCCATCTGCGCCAAGATCGAGGCCGAGCTGGCCGACATGTCGGACGAGGACAAGGGCATGTTCCTGGCCGAGATCGGCCAGGACGAACCGGGCCTGAACCGCCTGATCCGCGCGGCCTTCAAGCTGCTGGGCCTGCAGACCTACTTCACCGCCGGCGTGAAGGAAGTGCGCGCCTGGACCATCCACGTCGGCGACACCGCGCCGCAGGCCGCGGGCGTGATCCACACCGACTTCGAGCGTGGCTTCATCCGCGCCCAGACCATCGCCTTCGACGACTTCATCGCCCTCAAGGGCGAACAGGGCGCCAAGGACGCCGGGAAGATGCGCAGCGAGGGCAAGGAGTACGTGGTCAAGGATGGCGACGTCCTCAACTTCCTCTTCAACGTCTGACGCCGGCGGCCGCCAGTCCGGACCCCGAAAACGGCCGGAAAAAGGTATAGTGAAAACGCGTTTCGCTTCGTGAAGTAAGCGGACGTCAAAAGTTAAAAAAACGCGTGGTCCCCCGGTACCACGCGCCGCTCGACCCTGCTAGATTGGGCCGAGGCGGTGCCGTTCGCATCCGCCATCGACGCGGAGTTCGCACGGTGACAAATCTCTCCACGCCCATGGCCGGCACTGCGGCTGGCGCCCCTGCGGCAACAGGTCCCACCTCCTTCGTCCGCTCGGCATGGCCGCAGCTGCTGATGGGCGTGGTCTGCATGGTGGCCATCGCCAACTACCAGTACGGCTGGACCTTCTTCGTCCCAGAACTGCAGAAGGCCTTCGGCTGGGAACGCGCCGCGATCCAGGTGGCCTTCACCCTGTTCGTGCTGTTCGAGACCTGGCTGGTCCCCGTCGAGGGCTGGCTGGTGGACCACTACGGGCCACGCGCCGTGGTCTTCGGCGGCGGCGTGATGTGCGCGCTGGGCTGGTGGGTCAACTCCTGGGCCGCGTCGCTGCCGGCCTTCTACGTGGCGCAGATCATCTCGGGCATAGGCGCGGGCGCGGTCTACGGCACCTGCATCGGCAATGCGCTCAAGTGGTTCGGCTCACGGCGCGGCTTCGCGGCCGGCGTCACGGCCGCGGGCTTCGGCGCCGGCTCGGCGCTGACGGTGGCGCCCATCCAGAACATGATCGCCAATGCCGGCTACCAGCACGCCTTCCTGTTCTTCGGCCTGGTGCAGGGCGCGGTGATCTGCGTGCTGGCGCTGCTGCTCGCCCCGCCGCCCGAGGGCACGGCCGCGGCGGTGGTGCAGCCCCACCACATGCGCCACAACTACCGGCCCAGCCAGGTGATCGGCCCCATGTCCATGTGGGTGCCGACCATGGTGGCGGTCGGCGTGGTCGCCATCGTCATGTTCATCGCCGGCCTGGGCTTCTGGATCCCGCTCATGCTGTGCGCGGCGATCTTCCTCGTCGGCGGCGGCCTGGTGGTCGCCAAGGGCGAGCCGGTCTTCGTGCTGATGTACTTCATGTTCGTCGCCGTCGGTGCGGGCGGCCTGATCGTCACCGCCAACCTGGCCTCCATCGCGCAGGACCTGAAGGTGGCCAAGGTGCCGGTCAGCCTGATCGGCATGACGTTGCCGGCGCTCACCTTCGCCGCCACCATGGACCGCGTGCTCAACGGCGTCACGCGGCCCTTCTTCGGCTGGGTGTCCGACCGCATCGGCCGCGAGATGACCATGTTCGTCGCCTTCACCCTGGAGGGCCTGGGCATCTACGCGCTGTACAAGCTGGGCTCGGACCCGGTGTGGTTCGTGATCCTGAGCGGCCTGGTGTTCTTCGCCTGGGGCGAGATCTACAGCCTGTTCCCGGCGACCTGCACCGACACCTTCGGCGCCAAGTACGCCAGCGCCAATGCGGGCGTGCTCTACACCGCCAAGGGCACGGCCGCGCTGCTGGTGCCCTATGCCAGCACGCTGGTGAAGAGCACGGGCTCCTGGGACATCGTCTTCCTCATCGCGGCCGCCGCCAACGTGGGGGCCGGCCTGCTGGCCGTGCTGGTGCTGCAGCGCTGGCGGCGGGCGGTGATCACGCGCGGCAATTCGCGCGTCTTCCTGTAGTCTTGCGGTCCATGCAGAAACCCGGAAAGTTCCTCGCCCTCTGGAACAACTACCACGAGCTCGCCGCCAAGCAGGGCAACGCCATCCCGGCCGAGCCCCTGTACTTCGTCAAGACACCCAACAGCTACAGCGGCCATGACGACCGGGTCATGCCGCCGCGCGACACCGAAGTCGGCCGCGTCTTCTACGAAGGCGAGCTGGGCATCGTGATCGGCCGGCGCTGCGCCGGGGTGGACGAGGCCGAGGCCGAGGCCTGCATCGCTGGCTACACTTGCGTGAACGACCTGACGGCGCCCGCGCTGCTCGGCCGGGACGCCTCCTTCGCCCAATGGACGCGGGCCAAGTGCTTCGACGGCTTCGGCGCCTTCGGCCCCGCGGTGGTGAGTGGCCTGGACTGGCGCACCTTGCGGGTGCAGGTGGTGGTGGACGGCCGGGTGCGCCAAGACTATCCCTGTTCCGACATGGTCTTCAGCCCCGCGCAGATCGTGGCACGCATTTCGCAAGACATCACCCTGGAGCCCGGCGACCTGATCGCCTGCGGCACCTCGGTCGGCGCCCTGCCGCTGCGTGAGGGCAGCGTGGTGGAGGTGAAGATCGACGGCATAGGCACCCTGCGCACGCACTACGGGGCGAAGAAGGACCAAGGACAGCAGTCATGAGAATCTGTGTGGTGGGCGCCGGCGCGATCGGCGGTTTCGTCGCGGCGCGCCTGGCGAAGGCCGGCCATGAGGTCAGCATCATCGTTCGCGGCAAGAACCTGCAGGCCGTGCGCGAGCGCGGTGGCCTGCGCCTGATCGAGCAGGACGGCAGCGAATTCCTGGCCCCCGTGAAGGCCACGGACCGCATCCCCGAGGCCGGCCCCCAGGACCTGGTCGTGCTGGCCGTCAAGAGCCACCAGGTGGCCGACGTGGCCGCCGACCTGCCCGCGCTGTTCACGGCCACCACCCGCGTGGTGACCATGCAGAACGGCATCCCCTGGTGGTTCTTCCACGGCATGCCCGGCTTCGAGGGCCGCAGCCTGCGCAGCGTGGACCCCACCGGGGCCGCGTCCACCCACATCGACGCCTGGCGCATCATCGGCAGCGTGGTCTACCCGGCCGCCGAAGTGACCGCGCCCGGCGTGGTACAGGTGATCGAGGGCAACCGCTTCTCCCTGGGCGAGCCGGGCGAGCGCAGCGAGGCGCTCTCGGAGGTCAGCAAGACCTTCATCGCCGCGGGCTTCAAGGCCCCGATCGCGCGCGACATCCGCGCCGAGATCATGGTCAAGGTCTGGGGCAACATGAGTTTCAACCCGATCTCGGCCCTGACGCACGCCACGCTGGAGGACATCTGCCTTCACCCCGGCGCACGCGCCCTGGTCGCCAGCATCATGCAAGAGGGCCTGGCCGTGTGCGAGAAGCTGGGCATCCGCCTGGGCGTGGGCATCGACCAGCGCATCGCCGGCGCGCAGGCCATCGGCCAGCACAAGACCTCCATGCTGCAGGACGTGGAGGCCGGGCGCCGGCTGGAGCTGGACGCGCTGGTGGCCGCCATGCTGGAACTGGGCGAGGCCACGGGCGTCCCCATGCCGCAGCTGACATCCATCCATGCGCTGGCCGACCTGCTGGCGCAGACCCTGGCCCGGGCCCAAGGCCGGCTGGCCATCCAATCCTGAGGCCGCGGCGCCGCGCGCCGCGCCCCACCTTCGAATCCTTCATTTCACCAGAGGTTTTTGCATGGGCCACCCCGACACCCTCCACGCCATGATCGCGGCGCAGGACCCCGCCGCAACCGCACTCACCGTGCCCGCCGAGACCTACGCCGGCGGCGCACAGCCGCTGCGCTACGAGGGCCTCGCAGCGCAGATCGCCCACACCCGGGCCCAGCTCAACGGCTGGGGCCTGGGCCGTGGCGACCGGGTCGCCATCGTGCTGCCCAACTGCCCCGAGATGGCAGCCTGCTTCGTCGCCGTGGCCAGTGCCTGCACGGCCGCGCCGCTGAACATGGCCTACACCGAGAAGGACTTCGAGTTCTACATGGGAGACATCCACGCCCGTGCGGTGGTGATCGCGCAGGAGGGCGGCAACGCCCTGGCGGCCGAGGTCGCGCGCCGCATGGGCATTGCCATCCTCTGGCTGCACAAGGACACCGCCCAGGGCGCGGGCCGCTTCACGCTGGTGTCGGACCTGCCCGCCGCCACCGCGGCGCAGCCCGGCCCCGCGCAGGCCGAGGACGTGGCCCTGATCCTGCACACCTCGGGCACCACCAGCCGGCCCAAGATCGTGCCGCTTTTGCATCGCAACGTCACCGCCTCGGCCTACAACATCCGCAAGTCGCTCGCGCTCACGCCGGCCGACTGCGGGCTGCACGTGATGCCCATGTTCCACATCCACGGCCTGATCGCGGCGCTGCTGGCGCCCTGGTCGGCGGGCGGACGGGTGTTCGTGTCGCCGGGCTTCAACGCCCTGAAGTTCTTCGGCTGGATGGCCGAGGGCAAGCCCACCTGGTACAGCGCGGTGCCCACCATGCACCAGGCCCTGCTGGTGCGCGCCGAGAAGGGCGACAACGCCGGCATCATCCGCGACAACCCGCTGCGCTTCCTGCGCTCCTCGTCCAGCTCGATTCCCACCCAGGTGATCGCCGAGCTGGAGCGGGTGTTCGGCGCCCCGCTGATCGAGGCCTACGGCATGACCGAGGCCGCGCACCAGATGTGCAGCAACCCGCTGCCCCCGGCCCAGCGCCGCCCTGGCTCCGTGGGCATCGCCGCCGGCCCGGAAGTGGCCATCATGGACGACGCCGGCACGCTGCTGGGCCCGGACCAGATCGGCGAGGTGGTGATCCGCGGCGCCAACGTCACGCCCGGCTACGAGAACAACCCCGAGGCCAACGCCAAGGCCTTCACCAACGGCTGGTTCCGCACCGGCGACCAGGCCTCGCTGTCGGCCGACGGCTACCTCACGCTGACCGGCCGCCTGAAGGAGATCATCAACCGCGGTGGCGAGAAGATCTCCCCGCTGAAGATCGACGAGGCCCTGATGGACCACCCGGCGGTGCAGCAGGTGGTGGCCTTCGCGATGCCGCACAAGATGCTGGGCGAGGCGGTGGCTGCGGTGGTGGTGCTGCGCGAAGGCCAGGCCGCCACCGAGGCCGAGATCAAGGGCTTCGCGGCGGGCAAGCTGTCCAAGTTCGAGGTGCCCGAGAAGATCATCTTCATGAACGAGATCCCCAAGGGCGCGACCGGCAAGCTGCAGCGCATCGGGCTGTGGGACAAGCTGGTCGCGGCGGGCGCGGCGACCGCCTGAGCCCGCGATGGCGATCCCGCTGCAGGCGCCCTTCTCGCTGGCCGGCAAGCGCGTCCTGCTGACGCAGGCCGGCGAGTTCATGGGCCCCGCCCTGGCCGCGCAGCTGCGGGCGCTGGGGGCCGAGGTGGTGTGCAGCGAGCGGCCCCTGGCCGAACCGCAGGCCGCCCAGGAGGTGGTGCAGGCCGCGGGCGAGGTGCACGTGCTCGTCATGCACCTCGCGTACCCGGCGCCCAGCACGCGGGTCGAGGACGTGCAGGAGGACGAGTGGCGCGACCTCTTCGCCCACCTGGTGGACCCCATGCCGCGGCTGGCGCGGGCGGTGCTGCCGCAGATGCTGCAGCGCGGCCACGGCAAGATCCTGGTCATGGGCAGCGCCGCCGCCCTGCGCGGCCAGAAGCGCACCAGCGCCTACAGCGCCGCCCGCGGCGCCCAGCTCGCCTGGGTGCAGTCCGCGGGGCTGGAGCTGGCGCCGCGCAACATCCAGGTGAATGCGATCGCGCAGAACCTGGTCGACAACCCGACCTACTTCCCGCCCGAGGTGCAGGCCAACCCGAAGTTCCAGGAGCGCCTGCAGCGCGAGGTGCCCCTGGGGCGCCTGGTGAGCGCGCAGGAGGACGCGGCCTTCGCGGCCTACCTGTGCAGCGACGCGGCCGACTGTTTTGTCGGCCAGGTGTTCCCGCTGTCGGGCGGCTGGGCGATCCGCTGAGGCAGCGGGCCACCCGCAGGCCGCCGCGGCTCAGGCCACCAGCGGCGGCTCCTGCAGGGCCTCGATCTGCTCCTCCAGCATCTGCACCTGGCCCTGCCAGTAGTCGCTGCTGCCGAACCAGGGGAAGTTCGCCGGGAAGGTCGGGTCGGCCCAGCGCCGGGCCAGCCAGGCGCTGTAGTGGATCAGGCGCAGCGTGCGCAGCGGCTCGATGAGCGCCAGCTCGGCGCGGTCGAACTCGCGCATCTGCTCGTAGCCGTCCAGCAGCGCGCCCAGCGAGCGGTTGCGCTGGGCACGATCGCCCGAGAGCAGCATCCACAGGTCCTGCACGGCGGGCGCGGTGCGCGCATCGTCCAGGTCGACGAAGTGCGGGCCCTCGCCGGGGGTCCACAGGATGTTGCCGAGGTGGCAGTCGCCGTGCGAGCGCAGCAGGCGGATGCCGTCCGCGCCGCCGCGGCCCAGCGGGGTCTCGTCGATCAGGGCCAGCGCCTCGTCGCAACGCTTCTGCCAGGCGCCCTGCACGTCCAGCGGGATCTGGTCGTGCGCCAGCAGCCAGTCGCGCGAGTCGCGGCCGAAGCTCTGCAGGTTCAGCGCGGGCCGCAGGGCGAAGGGCCGCCGCGCGCCCACGGCGTGGATGCGGGCGAGGAAGCGGCCGGTCCACTCCAGCACCTCCTCGTCCTCCAGCTCGGGGGCGCGGCCGCCGCGGCGGGGGCTCACGCTGAACTGGAAGCCGGCATGGTCGTGCAGGGTGCGGCCCTGCAGCACCAGCGGCCCGACGACCGGAATCTCGGCCGCCATCAGCTCGGCGGCGAAGGCGTGCTCCTCCAGGATCTGCGCCTCGCTCCAGCGGCCGGGCCGGTAGAACTTGGCGACCACGCTGGCGTGGCCTTCGTGCGGCGACTCCAGCTGGACCTGGTAGACCCGGTTCTCGTAGGAGCTCAGCGCCAGCAGCCGGCCGTCGCCGTAGAGGCCGACGCCGGCCAGGGCGTCCAGCACCACGTCGGGGGTGAGCGCGTCATAGGGATGCAGGGTCATGCCGCATTGTCCTCGTCCGCCTGCGCCAGCGCGTCGAAGGGCAGGGTCTGCTTCACCAGCATGACGCTGCAGGGCGCGTCCATGGCGACCCGGATCGGCAGCGTGGCGACGAAGCGCTGCATCTTCAGCCCGTGCGTGGCCGCGCCCAGGATGATGAGGTCGACCGCGTTCTGCCGGGCGTAGGCCAGCAGCGCCTCGGCCGCGTCGCCGGCATCGAGCACGTGCAGCGAGACCTGGCGCCCGGCCAGGTCCAGCCCGGCCGACCACTGGCGCAGGCGGTCCAGGTGGCTGCGGTGCAGCTCGACGGCGTTGCGGCCGGGCGCGCCGGGCAGGCCGCTGCCGCTGTCGACCACGGTGACGCAGGCGAGCCGCGCCCCCGGGCGTATGCCCAGCGAACGCTCCACGGCCAGGCGCAGCGAATACAGCGTGGCGTCGCTCACGTCGCGCCAGGGCACGGCCACCATCACGATGGGCACGCTGGCCAGCTCCTGCGTGGGCAGCGGGCTGGGCTGGTAGTGCAGGCCGGCCGCCTTGAGCCAGCGCCACAGCCGCGTGCGCCACGGGTCGGCCCGGGTGCGCCGGCCGCGCGGCCCCACGCGCACCTCCTCCGGGTGGGCGAGGTCGAAGGCCAGCTGCGCGGCCGAGCCGTAGCGGCGGCTGGCCTCGGGCTCCAGGCAGCGCAGGATCACCTCTTGCAGCCAGGCCGGCACGCCGGGCTGCAGCGCGCGCGGCGGCACGGGCTCCATCCACAGCCGCTGGCGCAGCCCGCCGCGCGTCTGCGGCTCGCCGAAGGGCAGCTCGCCGGTGGCCAGCTCGTAGAGCATCACGCCGATGGCGAAGATGTCGCTGCGCGGGTCGCCCCGCATGCCCACCACCTGCTCGGGCGCCATCCACGGGCCCGAGCCCACCGGCAGGCGCGTTTCCTCGGCCAGCAGGTCGGGGTAATGGGCGTGCCAGCTGAGGCCGAAGTCCAGCAGCACCGCGCTGCCCTCGGGGCGGATGACGACGTTGCCCGGCTTGAGGTCCAGGTGCACGGCCTCCTGCAGGTGCAGGCTGTGCGCGGCGGTGGCGACGGCGGCGCCCAGGCGGGCGATCAGCTCGGCGGCGGGGCGTTCGCGGCGGTCCTCGGCCTCGTCCAGCCAGGCCTGCAGGGTGCGGCCCTGCACGTACTCCATGACCAGGAAGGGCGTGCGCGCCAGGTCGCCGGCGGCCACGAAGCGCGGCACGTGCGGGCCGGCCAGCACCTGCAGCATCTGGTGCTCCACCTCGAAGCCGACGATGGTCTCGGTGCCGTCGCTGCCCGCCATGCGCGGCACCTTCATGGCCAGCGGAAACGGCGGCTCGCGGCCGGCGGCGGCGTAGCGCACGCGGTAGATGTGGGCCATGCCGCCCGCATGGACGCAGTCCTCGACCAGGAAGCCGTCGAGTTCGGTGCCGGGCGCCATCAATGTCATCGTGCCTCCCCTGTTCCCTACACCGGCCCGCCTCAGCGGCCCCGGGCCAGCCGGGCCGCGTCGGCCTCGGGCCGGCCGGCGCGGCGTATGGCCTGCGCCGCGGCCGCCACGTCGTATTCCACGCGCAGGAAACGCAGGCGCTGCGCCTCGCCGTCGAACAGCGCGTACATGGCCTGCGGCCGGCCATCGCGCGGCTGGCCCACCGAGCCCACGGTGGCCAGCCAGCGGCGGTGCCCGGGCACCGGGATGGCCACGCCCGGCGTGGGCTCGAAGGCCATCACGCGGCCGCCCGCGCCGTCGTAGAACAGCCGCTGCTCGTGCACGTGGCCGCCGAAGACCCAGCGCGCCCCGGCCGCCTGCGCGGCCGCCAGGCTGGCCGTGGCCGACAGCGGCGTGTCCACGTAGGCCCAGCGCGCGGGCGCGTCCGCGCTGGCATGGACCATGAGGATCTCGCCCTCCCGGATCACCAGCGGCAGGCCGGCCAGGAAGCCGCGCTGGGCCGGGCTCAGCTGCGCGTGGGTCCAGGCCGCACCGGCCTGGTCGGCGCGCTGGGGCACGCCGGCGGGCGGCTGGACGGCGACGGCGTCATGGTTGCCGCCCAGCACCCAGGCGCCCTGCGCGGCATGCGCCATGACGAGGTCCAGCACGGGGCCGGGGTCGGCGCCGTAGCCCACCAGGTCGCCCAGGAAGGCGTGGTGGGTGGCGCCGCGGGCCCGGGCGTCGGCCAGGCAGGCCTGCAGGGCCTGCAGGTTGGCGTGGAGGTCGGAGAGCAGGGCGAGCTTCATGGCGGCGACGCCATCATCCACCAAGGCAGCGCCGGGCCCAAATGGGCGCGGGGGCCGGGCTGACCTGCGTCAACCCGGCCCCCGCGTGCGAGCGCAGGGCGTGGCGCGTCAGACCTTGACGGTGAAGCCGACGTCGATGTTGCCGCGGGTGGCGTTCGAGTACGGGCACACCTGGTGGGCGGCGTCCACCAGCGACTGGGCGGCGGCCGCGTCCATGCCCGGCAGGTTCACCGTCATGCGCACGGCGATGCCGTAGGCGTTCGGGATCGGGCCCAGGTCGACTTCGGCGTCCACCGAGAGCTCGGCCGGCAAGGCGACCTTGGTCTTCGCCGAGACGGCCTTCATCGCGCCGATGAAGCAGGCCGAGTAGCCCGCCGCGAACAGCTGCTCCGGGTTGGTGCCGGTGCCGGAGGTGCCGGGCGAGCTGAGCTTGACGTCCAGGCGGCCGTCGTCGGTGCGGGAAACGCCTTCGCGGCCGCCGGTGGAATGGGCGCGGGCGGTGTACAGGACTTTCTCGAGCTGGGTCATGGTGCTTCCTTCAGGGTGGGAGGGTGGATCAGGCCGCGAGGCTGGCGCGCAGCGCCTTCAGTTCGCGGGTCAGGCGGACGACATCGGGCAGGGAGCAGCCGGAGCGCTCCAGCACGCAGCCGGGCAGGTGGCGGGCGGCGGCCTTCAGGCGGCGGCCGGCCGGCGTGAGCTTCACGTGCACGCGCCGCTCGTCCTCGACGGAGCGAAGCCGCGCCAGCAGGCCGGCCGCCTCGAGCCGCTTGAGCAGGGGCGTCAGGGTGCCGGAGTCCAGGTGCAGGCGCTCGCCGAGGGCGGACACGGACAGGCCGTCCTGTTCCCACAGCGCGAGCATCGCCAGGTACTGCGGGTAGGTCAGGCCGATCTCGTCGAGCAGCGGCTTGTAGAGCTTGGTCATGGCCAGCGAGGCCGAATACAGCGCGAAGCAGAGCTGGTTGTCCAGCAGCAGCGAGTCGTCGGAGAGGGAGGCGTTGACCATGGCCTGAATTATGGCACGCAATTCAATTGCACACAACTGATCTATGAAAAGGGCCGCTTTGGCACCCCTTATGGATGAGCTGGGTCTTAAGCAAAACAACTAGGCCGCGGCAGCCGAACGCCTACGCCGCCGGGGGCCAGCGTTCCTAGACTTGCATCACGGTTCGGGCGAAGGCGCCCGGACGGAGATTCACCATGGCAACCACCACTTCAACCCGCGTCGTGCCCTCGTCGTCCACCCCGCGCAGGAACTCCACCCCCCTGCTGCTGGTGACCGCGGGCATCATGGGACTGGTGCTGCAGACCTCGCTGCCCTCGTGCAGCTTCGACCTCTCGGGCATGCTGGACAGCAACAAGACCTGCGGCGCCCAGCTGGCGCAGAGCATCCACCAGGCCGGCGGCAGCAATGCCGAGCGCGTGCTGGGCTCGGCCGCCTGCAAGGGCCCGCAGATCCGCTGAACGGAGCGGCACGCCCCCTTGCGGCGGACTGCCGCTAGCGGCCCTGGAAGCGGGCGGCGCGCCGCTCGACGAAGGAACGCACGCCCTCCGCCGCGTCCTCGCTGCGCGAGAGGCGCTGCTGCACCTCGATGAACTCCTGCATGGCGGCGATGGGCCCTTCCTCCACCGCCTTGAGCGCGTTCAGGCGCGTGGCCACCACGGCCAGCGGCGCCTGGGCCGCGATCGCCTGCGCGATGCGCAGGGCCTCCTCCAGCTCCTGGCCGGCAGGCACCACCTTCTGCACGAAGTTCAGGCGCAGGGCTTCGGCGGCGCCGAACTCGTCCCCCGTCAGCAGGTGCAGCAGGGCGTTGCCCAGGCCGGCGCGCTCGGCCATGCGCAGCGTGGCGCCGCCCGTGGCCATGATGCCGCGCTTGACCTCCAGCTGCGAGAAGCGGCAATCGTCGGCCGCGACCACCACGTCGGCGGCCAGCATGAGTTCGATGCCCAGGGTGTAGGTGATGCCCTTGACGGCGGCCACCATGGGCTTGGTGCGGCGCCGGTAGCCGGGCGTGCCCAGGTTGAGCGGCTCGACGTCGCCGGGGCGCACCAGCTTCTCGCCGCGCTGCATGGAAGGCGCGATGGTGGGCAGGTCCAGGCCGGCGGTGAAGTGCTTGCCGAAGGCGTGCAGCACGCCCACGCGCAGC
This sequence comes from Ramlibacter aquaticus, assembly GCF_015159745.1. Lineage (GTDB taxonomy): Bacteria > Pseudomonadota > Gammaproteobacteria > Burkholderiales > Burkholderiaceae_C > Ramlibacter > Ramlibacter aquaticus. Next base: position 17,047 of record NZ_JADDOJ010000006.1, read on the forward strand.
GCGGGGTCGTCGTCCAGCCGCGTGTAGGCCTCGCCCAGCTCGCGGAACATGCGCGGCGTGAAGCCGTTGTACTTGGCCGGGCGGTTGATGCCCACCAGCAGCAGTTCGCCCCGCACCTCGCAGTGGATGCTGCCTTCGGCGGGTGTCTCGGGATGGTCCATGGCGTGTCCTCGATTGGGTGTTTCCGCTCTAATTACAGCAGGCCGCCCGGGTGTACAACCGCACGCAGGTGACAACTGGAGTGTGAATGGTCGACTACATCATCGTGGGCGGGGGATCGGCGGGCTGCGTGCTCGCGGCGCGGCTGAGCGAGGACCCCGCGGTGAAGGTGACGCTGCTCGAAGCCGGCCCGCCGGACCGCAGCGTGCTCATCCACTGCCCCGGCGGCCTGGCCCTGATGGCCAAGAGCGGCCAGGCCAGCTGGCGGCTGGAGACCGTGCCGCAGCCCGGCCTGGGCGGGCGCCGCGGCTACCAGCCGCGCGGCAAGGTGCTGGGCGGCTCCAGCTCCATCAACGCGATGATCTACCTGCGCGGCCAGCCCCAGGACTACGACAACTGGGCCGCGCGCGGCAACCCCGGCTGGTCCTGGGCCGAGGTGCTGCCCTGGTTCAAGCAGGCCGAGCACAACGAGCGCGGCGCGAACGAATTCCACGGCAGCGGTGGCCCGCTCAACGTGATGGACCTGCGCAGCCCCAACCGCTTCAGCAGCACTTTCGTCGAGGCCGGGCGCCAGGCGGGCTACCCGGTCAACCCCGACTTCAACGGCGCCATCCAGGAAGGGGTGGGCCGCTACCAGGTGACGCACCGCAACGGTGAGCGCTTCAGCGCGGCCAAGGCCTACCTCACGCCCGTGCTCTCGCGCCCCAACCTGCGCGTGATCACCGGCGTGCACGTCACGCGCGTGCTCACCGAAGGCCGCCGCGCGACCGGCGTCGAGTACCTGCAAGGCGGCCAGCGGCACAGCCTGCAGGCGGGGCGCGAGGTGATCCTCAGCGCCGGCGCGTTCCAGACCCCGCAGCTGCTCATGCTCTCGGGCATAGGCGCGGGCGCCCAGCTGCAGGCCCACGGCATCCCGGTGGTGCACGACCTGCCGGGCGTGGGCCTGCACCTGCACGACCACCCGGACGTGGTGCAGGTGGTGGACGCGCCGCACCTGAAGGACCTGTTCGGCCTGTCGCCCACCGGCCTGGTGCACGCACTGCGCGGCATCGCGCAGTGGCGGCGCAGCCGCAGCGGCATGCTCACCACCAACTTCGCCGAGGCCGGCGGCTTCATCCGCAGCGACCCGTCCGAGCCGCGGCCCGACCTGCAGCTGCACTTCGTGATCGGCAAGCTGGTGGACCATGGCCGCAAGACCACCTTCGGCCACGGCTACTCCTGCCATGCGTGCGTGCTGCGGCCCAGGAGCCGCGGCAGCGTGCGCCTGGCCAGCCGCGACCCGCTGGCCGCGCCGCTGATCGACCCCAACTTCCTGGGCGACCCGGACGACCTCGCGCGCCTGGTGCGCGGCTTCAAGATCATGCGCCGCATCCTGTCGCAGCCGGCCCTGGCCTCGCTGGGCGGGCGCGAGCTGGCGGTCTCGGCACGGGCCCAGAGCGACGCCGAGATCGAGGCCTTCATCCGCGACCACGCCGACACCATCTACCACCCGGTGGGCAGCTGCCGCATGGGGCCGGACCCCATGGACGTGGTGGATGCGCAGCTGCGCGTGCACGGCATGCAGGGGCTGCGCGTGGTCGACGCCTCCGTCATGCCGGAGATCACCAGCGGCAACACCAACGCGCCGGTCATCATGATCGCGGAGAAGGCGGCGGCGATGATCCGCGCCTCGGCGGGCGGCAGCGCACCGGCCCCGGCCGCCGCCACGGCACGGGCGGAGCCGGCGGCGGCGCACTAGGGCTGCGGCGGCGGGCCCAGGCTCAGCTGCGGAAGCGCCGCCGGGTCAGGCCCAGGGCCAGCCAGTAGGCGCCCACGGCATACACCGCAAGCACCACCAGCCCGCGCACCGGGTGCTCGGGCCACCGGTCCATGAACATGGGCCGGACCAGCTCGACCGCATTGGTGAGCGGCAGCCAGTCGGAGACGGCGCGCAGCAGCGCCGGCAGCTGATCGCGCGGGAAGAAGACGCCCGACAGGAACATCATGGGCGTGAGAAAGAGCGTGAAGTAGTAGGTGAAGAAGTCGTAGCCCTTGGCCACCGCGTTGAAGACCAGCGCGATGCTGGAGAAGGTGATGCCCGCCGCCGCCAGCACCAGCCAGGCCACCGCGAGCTTGGGGCTGTGGCTGATGCCCAGCGCCAGCATCACGCACAGGATGGCCGTCACGGTGAAGATGGACTTGTAGGCCGCCCACAGCATCTCGGCCAGCACCACGTTGTCCAGCGAGACCGGCGCGTTCATGATCCCGTCCCAGGTCTTCTGCACATGCATGCGCGAGAAGGCCGAGTACAGCGCCTCGAAGGACGCCGCGTTCATCGCGCTCATGCAGATCGAGCCGCTGGCCAGGAACAGGATGTAGGGCACCTGCGTGCCGCCCAGCCGGACCTGCCCCACCAGCGCGCCCATGCCGTAGCCGAAGGCGACCAGCCACATCAGCGGCTCGGCGATGTTGCCGACCAGGCTGGGAATGGCCAGCTTGCGCCACACCAGCAGGTTGCGCATGAACACCGGCCACCAGCGGCCGGACAGGTCCGGCACGCGCCACACGGACTGCGGATTGCGCATCAACCGTCCTCCCGGATCTGCCGGCCCGTGAGCTTGAGGAACAGGTCCTCCAGGTTGGCCGGGCGGTGCAGGGTGCGCAGCTGCGCACGGGCGCCCAGCGCCTGCAGCAAGGGCAACGCCTCATGGGTGTAGAAGAAGACCGTCTCGCCGCTCTGCTCGATGCGCGCGGCCAGGGGCTGCAGCGACGGGTCCCCGGCGAGCGCGAGCGCGCCGGCGCCGTAGGCCTCGACCACGTCGGGCTCCAGGTACTGGGCGATCAGCGCGCGCGGCGCGCCCTCGGCGATCTTGCGGCCATGGTCCAGCACCAGCAGGCGCGAGCACAGCCGCTCGGCCTCGTCCATGAAGTGCGTGGTCAGCAGGATGGACTTGCCCTGCTGCAGCAGCAGCTGCAGGCGCTCCCACATCAGGTGCCGGGCCTGCGGGTCCAGGCCGGTGGTGGGCTCGTCCAGCAGCAGCAGCCGGGGGTCGTTCACCAGCGCGCGCGCCAGGCTGAGCCGCCGGCGCATGCCGCCGGACAGCTCGCCCGGCTTGGCATCGGCCTTGTGCGAGAGCGCGGCGAACTCGAGCAGGCGCGGCACCCGCGCCCGCGCCTCATGGGCCGCAATGCCGAAGTAGCGCGCATAGACGAGCAGGTTCTCGGCGCAGCTGAAATCGGGGTCCAGGCTGTCGAACTGGCTCACCACGCCCAGCTGGGCCTTGATCGCGTTCGCATCCTGCGGCATGCGCAGCCCCAGGGCGTGCACCTCGCCCGAATCGGGCACGGTCAGCCCCAGGCACATGCGCAGGGTGGTGGTCTTGCCGGCGCCGTTCGGGCCGATCACGCCCAGGCACTCGCCGGGCGCGATCTCGAACGAGACGTCCTGCACCACGGGCTGCTCGCCGTAGCGCTTGCACAGGTGGCGGGCTTCGAACAGGGCGGAGGGCATGGGGTTCGCGGCTATTGTGTCGCACTCCCTAGAATGCGCGCATGTCCCGATTCGCGGTGCTGCCGCAATACCTCCTGCCCAAGCGTCTCTTGACGCAGCTCATGGGCCGCATCGCCAGCCTGCGCGCGGGCGCCTTCACCACCTGGATGGTGCGCCGCTTCGTGCGCCGCTACGGCGTGGACATGGCCGAGGCGGCCGACCCGCGCATCGAGAGCTATGCGAGCTTCAACGACTTCTTCACGCGGCCGCTGAAGGCCGGCGCCCGGCCCATCGCCGAGGCCGACTTCGTCTGCCCGGTGGACGCGGCCATCAGCCAGTTCGGCCCGATCGCACGCGACCAGATCTTCCAGGCCAAGGGCCACAGCTACTCGACGCGGGCCCTGCTCGGCGGCGACGCGGCGCTGGCGGCGCAGTTCGACGATGGCCATTTCGCCACGCTCTACCTCGCGCCCAAGGACTACCACCGCATCCACATGCCCTGCGACGGCGTGCTGCGGCGCATGGTCTACATCCCCGGCGACCTGTTCTCGGTCAACCCGCTGACGGCGCGCCACGTGCCGGGCCTGTTCGCGCGCAACGAACGCGTGGTCTGCGTCTTCGACACGGCGCACGGCCCCTTCGTCAACGTGCTCGTGGGCGCCACCATCGTCGGCAGCGTGGCCACGGTGTGGCATGGCGTGGTGAACCCGCCGCGCAGCCGCGACATCCGCAGCTGGGACTACAGCGGCCAGGGCATCCGGCTGGCCAAGGGCCAGGAGATGGGCCGCTTCCTGCTCGGCAGCACGGTGGTGATGCTGTTCCCGCGCGGCGTGGTGAGCTTCAACGCCGACTGGCAGCCGACGCGGCCGGTCCGCCTGGGCGAGCCCATGGCCATGGCCGCCCGGGCGCCAGGCCCGGCCTGACCCGGGGCCGGGCCGCGCGCCCCGGCCCCGGGCCTACTGGAACGCCACCTCGTCGAAGCTGCGCAGCTTGCGGCTGTGCAGGCGCTGGGTGCCGGCACCGCGCAGCAGCTCGATCGCGCGCATGCCGATGCGCAGGTGCTGGTCCACGCGCTCGCGGTAGAACTGGTTGGCCATGCCCGGCAGCTTGATCTCGCCGTGCAGCGGCTTGTCGCTCACGCACAGCAGGGTGCCGTAGGGCACGCGGAAGCGGAAGCCGTTGGCGGCGATGGCCGCGCTCTCCATGTCCAGCGCCACCGCCCGGCTCTGGCTGAAGCGGCGCTGCGGCTCGTTGCCCGGCAGCAGCTCCCAGTTGCGGTTGTCGGTGCTGGCCACGGTGCCGGTGCGCATGATGCCCTTCAGGTCGGCGCCGCGCAGGCCGGTGACGTCGGCCACGGCCTGCTCCAGCGCGACCTGGATCTCCGCCAGCGCGGGGATGGGCACCCAGACCGGCAGCTCCTCGTCCAGCACGTGGTCCTCGCGCACGTAGGCGTGGGCCAGCACGTAGTCGCCCAGCTGCTGGCTGTTGCGCAGGCCCGCGCAGTGGCCCAGCATCAGCCAGGCGTGCGGGCGAAGCACCGCGATGTGGTCGGTGATGGTCTTGGCGTTCGAGGGCCCCACGCCGATGTTCACCATGGTGATGCCGCCGTGGCCGGGCCGCATCAGGTGGTAGGCCGGCATCTGCGGCAGCCGCGGCGGCACGGCGCCGAAGGCATCGCCAGGCTCCACCGGGCTGCCGGCCCGGCGCGTGACCACGTTGCCCGGTTCGACGAAGGCCGTGTATTCGCTGTCGGGCCGCGCCATGGCCTCGTGCCCCAGCCGCACGAATTCGTCGATGTAGAACTGGTAGTTCGTGAAGAGCACGAAGTTCTGGAACCACTCCGGCGCCGTGCCGGTGTAGTGGCGCAGGCGGTGCAGCGAATAGTCCATGCGCGCGGCCGTGAACAGCGAGAGCGGCTGCGCCTCGCCCGCGCGCGGCTGCCAGGTGCCGTTGGCGATACCGTCGTCCATGGCCTCCAGGTCGGGCAGGTCGAACACGTCGCGCATGCGCATGCGCCGCTCGGCGCTCAGGTTGCCTTCCAGGTGCTCGTTCTCGGCGAAGGAGAAATGCACCGGGATGGGCTGGGTGCTGGTGCCCACCTCCAGTTCCACGCCGTGATTGTGGCGCAGCAGGCGGAACTGCTCCAGCAGGTAGTTGGCGTACAGGTCGGGCCGCGTGAGCGTGGTCTCGTAGCGGCCGGCACCGGCGACGAAGCCGTAGCTCAGCCCGGCGTTCTCCAGCGCGGCCTGGCGCACCACCGTCTCGGTGTGGATGCGCACGAAGGGGTAACAGGCGCGCACGTGGCCGGGCAGCTCCTCGCCGGACACGAAGCGCTGCATGGCCTCGCGCAGGTGGCCGATCTGCTGGTTGTAGATCAGCCGGACCTGCGCCAGCGCGCTCTCGGGATCGGTGTGCCGCGTGGGCGCGATGAAGGGCGGCATGTGGGGCATGCGGCCATTTTGCAGCACCCGCAAGCCGCCTCCGTGACGCCTGCGGGCTGCTGCGGCAGCGTCCTACAAGGTGTAACGGCGACAGATGACGTTACAAAAACTGGCTTGCGGCCACAGTGTTCCCAGCCCGCGATTTGCACTGCGTTCCACCCGGATCGCACGCGAAAACACCGGAAAAACCCAAGAAACCGCGTCAGCCTGCGCCCAACGAACACCAAGGAGTCCACCCCATGAGCACCACGACGATGGCCAATCCCTTTGCGCTGATGACCGATCCCGCTGCCGTGCGCGAAATGATCGAGAAGTCGGAAGCGCTCGGCCGCCTGAGCCAGCGCCAGTGCCATCCCCTGGACCGGGCGGTGATCCGCAGCGCCAGTGCCGAGCTGGCCGCCTACGACGCCAAGATCGACCGCACCACGGTGTACCTGCCGCCGGAAGAGGACCGCAGTGCGACCCGTGGCCTGCCGCGCCGCCTGAACTGAGCACCCCGGGCGGCCAGGCGCAGCCCGCATCCCACATCGCGAGGGGCCCCGACGGGGCCCCTCGCGTTTTTGCAAGGCTGTGCAGGTGCGAGGGCGCGAAGCCGGTCCCACCGGTCTGGGGCGGGTCTCGATCAGGGACCGCCCTTCGCAAACTGCAAAGCGGCAGGGCGGCCCCAGCCTCCTCAGGGGCGCCGGCCGCCGTCGTCAGGCCGGGCGCCGGGCTCGTCCCGGCGCGGCACGGGCCTGGGGATCTGCTTGTGCACATCCCGCTCGGGCTGCCCGGGCCGCACCTGCTCGCGCTGCGGTGCCTGGGGCTGCTGGGGAGGCTGCTGCGCCTGGATGGCGCGCTGCTGCTCCTGGACGGCACGCTGCTGTTCGCGCTGCAGGCGCTGCGCCTCCTGCTGGGCGCGTTGCTGCTGCTGGACCGCGCGTTGCTGCTCGGCCTGCTGGCGCTGCTGCTCGCGCGCCGCCCGCTCCTGCTGCTGCAGGCGCAGGGCCTGCTCCCGCTGCGCGTTGCGGACGGCCGCAGCCTGCTGCTGTGCCGCGCGTTGCTGTTCCTGCTGCGCACGCTGCTGCTCCTGCTGCTGGCGCTGGCTGTCCCGCTGGGCTGCGCGCTGCGGGTCTTCCTGCGGCCCGGGCTGCGCCTGCGGCTGGCGTTGGCCCTCCCTTTGCGCGGCGCGCTGCTGCGCCTGCTGTGCCCGTTGTGCCTCCTGTTGCGCCTGGCGATCGTGCTCGGCGCGTTGCTGCGCCCGCTGCTGCTCCTGCTGCTGGCGCAGCGCCTGCTGCGCGGCCTGGGCGTCCCGGGGTGTCCCGGGCGGCATGCCGGCGCCTGGCACAGTCGCGCGCCCGGCCGGTTGCGGCGGCAGGCCCGCGGCTGGCACGGCAATGCCGGCCCCCGGGACCGCGGGGACGAAACGGCGCGGAAGCGGCGCAGGCACCGGGTGGACCGCCACGGGGGGCGGCAGGGCCTGGGCCGGCGGCGGTGGCGCGCGCAGCGGGGCGCGCTGCTGCGTCTCCAGGGCGAAGCGGCGGCCGTCCGCCACCACGGGCGGCGGGGCCGGGGGCGCCTGCAGCAGGGCGCGCCGGTCCAGCCCGGCCGGCCGCACGGGCACCGGCCGCCCGGTCTCAAACTCGTGCAGGGGCATGGCCGAGAACCAGCCCGGCGGGCGGTGGAAATGGGGCGGCTCGCGGCGCAGCACCACGACCTGGTTCACCTGCTGCACATACACCGTGCTCGTGCGGTACCAGGGGCGCCAGGGCTCCCAGGGCGCGAGCGGGTACCAGCCGATGCCCGGGCCGCTGCGCAGCGTGAGGCTCCAGCCGCCACCGCCGATGAACCCGACCAGCGCGGGGGCGTAGACCGGGCGCGGCCCCAGCCGCCCCGGCACCCAGGCCCAGCGCGGGCCCAGCTGCACCCAGCGGCCGTAATGGAAGGGGGCGAAGCCCCAGGGCGCGTCGTCGATCCAGGTCCAGCCCCAGGGCGCGATCCATTCCCAGTGGCCATACCGGTAGGGCGCCCAGTCGACCACCGTGACGGCCGGGTACCAGACCGGCCCCCAGGTCGAGTCCTGGGCCCAGCGGCCGTAGTGGTCCAGCTGGGCATAGCCGACCACGGTGCGCGGCACGTAGCGCGCGGCGATGGACCGGTCCTCGTCACGGTTGTGCGCCGCGGCCCAGCGCTCGAAATCGTCCTCCAGCAGGGCGGCAACGCCCAGCGCCAGCGTCAGGTCGCGGCCGGTGAAGGCCAGCTGGTCGCCGGCGGCCAGCTCGCGCGAGGCGCCGTTGGCCCCGTAGGCCGTGACCACGCCGCTGCGCACGGACACGCGCGTGATCTGCAGCGCCAGGTCCACGTCGATGCGGAATTCGCCGGGCACCGCGGCCCGCACGGCCAGCTGCGGCGTGTCGATCTCGAAGCTGTCGTCCGCGCCGAGCTGGCGCACCCGGGCCATGGCGCTGCCCTGGTCCAGGGTGGCCTGGACGACGCCGGCATCGATGTCGGTGAGGTCCAGGAGGCTGCGGCCATCGAGCTGGAGGGCGGCGGAGCCGGCATGCAGCTCGGCCCGGCCGCCCGCGTCCACCCACAGCCGGTCGCCGCGGGTCAGGGGACGGTTGCGCGTGGCGTCCAGCCACTCGCTCTCGCCGGCGGGCGCCCAGGCGACCGCGCCCTGCTTGGCCGTCAGCGTGGCGACGCGGGCGGGCGGATCGGCCTGGGCCTGCGCGGGCAGGGCTGCCAGGCCGGGCAGCAGGAGCACGAGCACCGCCACCCAATGACGCGCCAGGGCGCGGAACCCGCGAAGAATGGCATCCATGGGAGGACCTCCTTCCTACTCAACGCGCGAGGCCGGCCGCCGGAGGTCAAGGCGGCGTCAACAAGGTTAAATCATGCAGCCACCCTGCTCAGCCGGGCGGCCCGGCGCGCAGGATGGGCACGCCGCGCTGGCGCTGCTCCCAGGCCTGCTGGTCGCGCTTGAACTGCTCGGCCACGGCCTGCTGGTGCCTGTGCCAGGCCGCCAGGGCCTCCGCCTCCTGGCGCTGGCGGCGCAGCGCGGCCGCGTCCCGCTCCGCCGCGCGGCGGGCATGGGCCAGCTGCAGCTCGCGCGCCTGCCGGCGGGCCAGCGAGGGCGCCGCCCGGCCCCGCGCGCCGCGGTGCGACACCCCCGCGCGGCCGGCACTGCCCCGGGCGGAGGCGCTCGCGGTCCGGGCTTGCGACGCCGGGGCGGACGCCACAGGCTGCGCAGGTGCCTGGGCCACCGCGCTGCCCGCGGCCACGCCCGACGCAGGCCGGGCGGAGGCTGACGCCGCAGGGGACGGCTGGGCCTGGGCCTGCTGTGTGGACGGCTGGGCAGGCGCTGGCGGCGGCTCGGCTTGTGTCCGGGCCTGCGCCTGCGCCTGCGGCTGCGGTTGCGGTTGCGGTTGCGGTTGCGGTTGCGGTTGCGGTTGCGCTTGCGCTTGCGCTTGCGCCTGAGGTTGCGCCTGCGCCTGGCGCTGGGGCTGCGCTGGCGGTGCCTGCGTTTGCGCTTGCGCCTGGGGCGGTGCTGGCGGCTGGGCCTGTGCCTGGGCGGTCGCGGCGCTGCCCAATCTTTCAGGCGGCGGCGCAGGCAGCGCCGCGGTGGCCTGGGCCGGTGCCTTGGCCCCTGCAGAAGCCTGCGCCCCGCCCATCGTCCGGGCCGCGGACTGTGCCGGAGCGGGCGCCGCGGGCAGGGCCACCGGGGCCGGCGGCGAAGCGATCGCCACCAGGGAGGCCAGGGCCACGCGCAGCCCGCTGGCTGCCTGCGGCCGGGCCTGGCCCAGATCGCCCTCGGCCACGCTCACCGCGTCGGGGTGCCGCTGCCAGGCGTGGGCGCCCGGCTGCGCCGTCAGGCCGCCATTGGCGGCCGCCACATAGCGTTGCGAGGCCGCGTAGGGCGGCTGCCAGGCTTCGCCCGGGGCCAGCGGGAACCAGGCCAGGCCCCGGCCCGCGCCGCCGCCCGGCAGTTCGGTGAAGGCGACCATGGCCGGGCCGTAGACCGGGCGCAGGGTGAGCGGGCCCGGGGCCCAGGCCCAGCGCCCCTGCCATTGCGTCCAGCGGCCATAGTGCGAGGTGGCGAAGCCCCAGGGCGCATCGTCCAGCCAGGTCCAGCCCCAGGGCGCGATCCAGCGCCAGTGCCCCATGCGGAAGGGGGCCCACCCGGCGGGCACGCTGTTGGGCACCCACAGCGGGCCCCGCGTCGCGTCCTGCACCCACTGCCCGGCGTCGTCCAGCTGCTGGTAGCCGGCCAGTTCACGCGGCAGGTGGCGCGCGGCCACGGACTGGTCCTCGCGCCGGTTGCGCTCGGCCACCCAGCGGTCGAAGGGGTCGTCGGGCGGCGATTCGCGCGTCGCCAGCACCGCCAGCGCGCGGCCCTTGAAGACCACCTGCTGGCCACCGCCCAACGGCATCGCCGCGCCCCCGTCGCCATAGGCCGTGCCGGCGCCGGCCAGCACGGTCACGCGCGTGGTGCCGTGCACCGGGTCGACGTCCAGGCGGAAGTCGCCGGGGTAGGCCACGCGCCAGGCCAGCTGCGGCGTGTCCACCTCCAGGTTCTCGCCCTCGGCCAGGGTGCGCGCGTGCAGGGCCAGGCTGCCCTGGCGCAGGGCGACGCGCAGCGCGCGGTCGTCCATGGTGCGCAGCTCGAGCTGCGTCAGCCCGTCCATTCTCAGCATCGCCGAGCCGGCCTGCACCTCGGCCCGTGCGGCCTTGTCGGTCCACAGGCGGTCGCCCTCGACCAGCGGCCGGCTGGTGGGGGCGTCCACCCATTCCACGTCGCCCGCCGGCGCGAAGCTCACGGCGCCCTCGGTGTCGCCCAGGCGGGCCACCCGCGCAGGCGGGTCGGCGGCCTGCGCGGCCAGGGCCAGGCCCAGGCCGCCCAGCAGCAGCAACAAACGCAGTGTCCCCGTCATCGTCATCGGCATGGGTCCAACCGAGTAGAGCGCCTGAGCTGGTGCGCAGGTGTTGCCGCCGCGCGAGCTTTGTAATGGCGCGTAAGCCGGTGGCGCCCATGCGGGCCCGTCGCCGCGCCACGCGGCACTATGATGGATTCATGGTGCGACTCGAAGTCGCTTCATCGTCGTCCCCGAGACGACCTATACCCAGAGCGTTTCTCCTCGGAGGAACGTCAACTTCCCTAGCGGAAGTTCATCAGATGGCAGCGGTTTTGCTCCGGCAAAACAACTGCCCGAAGTCACCCTCACGGGGCGGCTTCACAACAAAAACCGGCCTGACGGCAGGTATTCTGTTGTCTGAAAGACACGCTTTACAAATCTTTACGCAGATTTGTACGGGCGTGAAACTGGACTCTGGCCAGTTAAAGGCGACACCGCCTGAGGTGTCTTGTTTCTTCTACTGAAACCACTTCTGGAACGAAGTGACTGCGTCCATGCGTGCAGCCGGAGTAATCCAACTGTTCGGAGCCATGGAAAGCCATCCCGTGCCCGTGAGGGCACGTAACTGCCTGTGAAGGTATGCGAAAGCGCGGAACAAGCCGTGCTGGGATGACGCGGTATAGGGTACGGGAAAGAGAACTGAACGTTCGTAAGAACCGTCGTCAACATCAGGAGCTTGCTCTTGTTTCGGTGCGCAATCACCGGAGCTCCGAGACCAAAATGGCACACGTGGAGAGTCGGCTGTCATGAACGACGACTCGTTCCTCCAAGGCGTGCGGCGGATAGAACGTCCCTAACCCCATCTTCTGGCTTGCCAGCCAGATGGGCACCTTAGGAAACGAGGTAAGCCCGATACATCGCCCTGCTCAAATGAGCAGGGCAACCTGAGCGTAAGCAACGGCCATGGTGTAGCGGGTAGAGGAAGAAGCAAAAAGCAAACGCTGGCCTGTAACGGGTCGGATAGGGGTTCAAACTTTGCCCTAACGCGAAAGCGGGCTGACTTGCTTCAGGTGCGACGGTGCAAGCCGCTGCAAACTTTATTAACTGGCCCTGCGGGTAGATCTACCCGGCAGGGCAGGTCTGATCCCATAGGGGCTCCTCATCGGAGTAGGTATGGAACAGATCAACGACCAACAGGTCCGCGACCTAGGGATCCTCACCGATCCTGAAACTGCGACTCCGGACGTACCAAGCAACTGGCATCTCATTGATTGGGGTCTAGTTGAATTGTTCGTCGGGAAGTTGCAGACGCGTATTGCGCAGGCAGAACAGAACAAGAACTACAGGATGGCCAATCGGCTCTCTCGTAGCCTCGTTCGCTCCTGGCAAGCCAAGGCATTGGCTGTCCGGAGAGTGACCACCAACCAAGGGAAGCGGACGGCTGGCACCGACCGCGAACTCTGGTCTACACCAGACGCCAAGTGGGCGGCGGTATGTCGACTTAACAAACCGGGATATAAGGCGCGACCATTGCGACGCATCTATATCCCGAAATCGAACGGCAAGGTTCGCCCTCTGGGCATCCACACCATGTTCGACCGGGCAATGCAGGCGTTGTACCACCTTGCGTTGGACCCTAAGGTGGAGTGCAAGTCCGACCCAAATAGCTACGGCTTTAGGAAAGGACGAAGTACGCACGACGCTTGCGGTCAACTGTTCATATCGTTATCCAAAGACACCTCTGCGCAATGGATTCTCGATGCGGACATTTCCGGGTTTTTCGACAACATCAATCACGACTGGTTGCTTGCGAACGTCCCAATGGACAAACGCATCCTCCGTCAGTGGTTGAAAGCAGGTTTTCTCGATAAGGGATGCCTCTACCGCACGGAAGTGGGCACCCCGCAAGGGGGCATCATTTCACCGACCTTAGCAAACTTCACACTGAACGGCCTTGAGTCTGGCCTGCATCGCCACCTGTTGGCGACGCTGGGCTCGAAGCGGGGCAGCGGGGTGAAAGTCAACGTGGTGCGATACGCGGACGACTTTGTCGTCACCGGAATTTCGAAAGAGCTTCTGGTCTCCGTAGTTCAACCGTGGATAGAACAGTTCCTGCGTGAGCGAGGACTGTTCCTGTCTGCGGAGAAAACTCGGCTCGTCAGCATCTTCGAAGGCTTCGACTTCCTAGGATGGAATTTTCGAAAGTACGAGTCCCAGCTGGCCAAACGGCAGCGCGGATTCAAACTTCTCATCAAACCGAGTCGCAAGAGCGTGTCCGCGTTCTACGACAAGGTGCGCACCATCATTGGCAAGTCGCTGTCGGTTCCCACACAGGACCTCATCAAAACGCTAAACCCAATCCTTCGCGGATGGGCGCGTTACCACCGCGGCGTGGTTGCCAAAAAGACCTTCACCCGGCTCGACAGCCTCATTCACTGGCGGTTGAGACGTTGGGGAAGTCGCCGGCATCCGCGCAAAACCGGAAAGTGGGTATATCAAACCTACTGGCTCCCGGTCGATCACCGTGTCGTTTTCACCGCCACGGGGGTTGACGCTCAAGGGGAACCAGTGACTTCTGTGCTCTACCGCTTGGGTTCCACAAAAATCGATCGGCATCACAAGGTCTTTGGCAAGTTCAATCCCTACGATCCGTCGTGGGAACGCTACAGCGAAATCCGAAGTGCGGCGTCAGGGGAGCAATCCATCCTAAGCGCTGCGCGACTGAAACTGTGGCAGGAACAAGGCGGCTACTGCGCCTTGTGTGAGGTGCCTATGAACAGTACAGACCCGATCGACGACCATCACATCGTCTATCGGATGTACGGTGGGAGCAACGCTCTCGCCAACCGCGTGCTCATGCATTCGGTTTGTCACCGGCGGGTACACGCCCTTGGCTTGGAGGTCACCAAGCCGGCCTCAGCATGAGAGGCTTTAATCTGGATTGCTTAGACTAGGGCCATGCAGCCCGATGACGCTAAGTCTCCAGTGGTCGTGCGTGAGCCGTATGCGTCGAAAGGCGCAAGTACGGTTCTTCGGGGGGGGCGAAGCCGCGAGGCTTCGCCCCTACCCTCCAGTTCCTTGTGGCATGCGCGCCTGGTGGGCGCGGGCGTCCTGCCCCTGCGCTGGATCGCGGGCTGGGGCCGGCTGCTGTTCACCGTGGCCAGCCTGCTCGTCCTCGCGCTGTCGCCCTCCAGCTACGGCCGCGAGTGCCGCACGGTGCTGCTGCGCCACCTGGTGGCCGACACCGCGCCCATCCTGGCCGGCTTCACCGCGCTGTGCGCCCTGCTCACGCTGGTGATCACGCGCATCGTGATCGTCACCGCGCTGAGCTACGGGCTGACGCGCTACGCGCTGGAGATGGTCATCCGGGTGCTGGTGCTGGAGCTCATCCCGCTCACGGCGGCGCTGTTCGTCGCCCTGCGCTGCACCATCCCCAACGGTGCGGCCCTGGCCACGCTGCGGCTGCAGGGGCGCTTTCGCGAATGGCAGGCGCGCGGGCTGGACCCGCTGGCCGCGCAGGTGATGCCGCGCGCCGTGGCCGGCGTGTACGCAACGCTGACGCTGGCCGCGTTGAGCTGCGTGGTCGCCCTGGTGATCGCCTACTTCGCGGTCTACGGCGCGAGCACCGCGGGCCTCGCCGCCTACACCCGGGTGTTCGGCCGCGTCTTCAATCCGTCGGTGTCGCTCATCTTCGTGCTCAAGACGCTGTTCTTCAGCGTGGCCGTGTCCTTCATCCCCATGGCCTCGGCGCTGGCCGATGCGCAGCCCGGCCACTCGCGCGAGGGCGCCGCGCTGCAGGCGCTGGTGCGCATGTTCGCGGTGCTGCTGCTCCTGGAGGCGGCCTCGCTGGCCGGCAACTACTATTGATGGACCCGATGGAAGAACCCTCCACTGAACGCAGCCTGCGCCAGCTCGCGCCCAAGGCGGCCCTGCTGCTGGCCTTCACCGCGCTGCTGGTGGCCGGCTCGGTGCTCTATCTGCTGTATGCGCGCGGTGTCTTCGAGAGCAAGCAGACCCTGGTGCTGCTGGCCGAGGATGCCGAGGGTGTGGGCGCCGGCCTGGACATGACCTTCGCCGGCTTCCCGATCGGCCGCGTGCGCAAGGTCGAGCTGGCCGCGACGGGCAAGGTGCGCATCCTGGTCGACGTGGACGCCGACGACTGGCACTGGCTGCGCAGCAGCAGCGTGTTCACGCTGGTGCGCGGCGTGGTCGGCGGCACCACCATCAAGGCCTACTCAGGCATCCTCAGCGACCCGCCGCTGGCGCCGGGGGCGGAGCGGCCGGTGCTCAACGGCGATGCCACCGCCGAGCTGCCGCGGGTGCTCTCGGCCGCGCGCGAGGTGCTGGACAACCTCTCCGCGATCACGGCGCAGGATGCGGCGCTGCGGGGCGCGGTCGGCAACCTGCAGGCGATCACCGAGCGCATGAAGGGCCCGCACGGCGCGCTGGGCGTGGCCTTCGGCAACGACGCCGACGCGGCCAAGCTGGTGGCCGCGCTGGAGCGCAGCAACGCCCTGCTGGCGCGGCTGGACACGCTGGCCGGGCATGCCGACACCCAGGTCTTCGGGCCGCAGGGCGTGGTGCGCGATGCGAAGGCCACGGTGCAGCAGCTCAACGCGGTGCTGGCCGACACGCGCACCAGCCTGAAGAAGGTGGACGCGCTGCTGGTCGAGGCGCAGGGCATCGCCGGCAACGTGCGCGGCGCGACCGGCGACCTCTCCAGCCTGCGCGGCGAGGTCGAGGCCAACCTGCGCAAGCTGGAGGGCCTGGTCAACGAGATCAACCGCAAGTGGCCGTTCGCGCGCGACACCGAGGTGAAGCTGCCATGAGGCGCGCGTCGACCCCGTCCTCCGCGCCGCGGCCCGGGCGCGTCGCGGCGCGTCTGCGGCCCGCGCCCTGGGCCGTGCTGGCGGCCGCCGCGCTGCTGGGTGCTTGCGCAGGCAAGCCCCCAGCGCCCGACTGGGAGATGAATGCGCGCGGCAGCCTGGACCGCTATGTCGCGGCCTGGATGGACGGCGCCGACCGGGCCGCCGATGCGGAGTTCGCGCGCGCCCGCACCGCGCTCGCGGCGACCGGCCAGCCGGCGCTGGTCGCCCGCGCCGAATTGACGCGCTGCGCGCTGCAGGCCAGTGCGCTCGTGGTCGCGCCCTGCCCCGGCTTCGAGACCCTGCGCGACGACGCACCCGCGGCCGAGCGCGCCTATGCCGATTACCTCGCCGGCCATCTGGCCCCCTCGCAGGCCGACCTGCTGCCACCCCAGCACCGCGACGTGGCCACGGCCGCCGCGCCCGATGCCGCGCTCGCAGCCGTGCCGGACCCGCTGGCGCGGCTGGTGGCGGCCGGCGTGCTGATGCGCTCGGGCCGGGCCACGCCGGGCGTCATCGCCAGCGCCGTGGACACCGCCGCCGCGCAGGGCTGGCGGCGTCCGCTCCTGGCCTGGCTGGGCGTGCAGGCCCTGCGCGCCGAGGCCGCTGGCGACGCACAGGCCGCGGCCCGCATCCGCCGGCGCATGGCGCTGGCGGCGGGCGAGCGCTGAGCGCGGCTTGGAGCCCGCCACGCCCACGGTCGACCTCGGGGGCCACGACTTTCTCTCCAAGGCGCAGCGCCCCCGGCAACCCTGCGGCGGATGCGCAGGCGCCGCTCAGCGGCGCAGGCGGCGCGTGCGGAAGGTGATGGAGTAGCGCAGCGCCGGCGTGGGCGCGACGCTGTGCTGCCAGTCCCAGCGCGAGGGCCCCCGCAGCAGGTAGATGGAGCGCGGCGCCAGCGGCAGGTGCAGCACGTCGCGCGCGCGCGGCGCGTGCGCCGGCCAGCGGCGAAAGCGCATCACGGCCTCGCCCAGCAGCGAGATGCCCACCACGTCCTCGAAGTCGGGCACGTCGCGGTGCCAGCCCAGCGGCGTGCCGGGCGCGTACTCGGCCACGAGCGCGTGCGCCAGGCCCTGCGGTGTCACGCCCAGCCAGGCGGCCGCCCGGTCACGCAGGGGCAGCAGGGCCGCGGGCAGGGGCGGCGCATCGTCAAGGCGCTGGGCGTCGAAGTCGTAGCGGCCGCCGAAGCTGGCGACGCGGCGGCGTGCGGTGTAGCCCTTGTAGGCCATGGCCTCCAGCGGCAGGGACTGCGCGAAGGCGATCCAGTGCGCCTCGTCCTGCGGATCGAGGAAGTCGGCCTGGTAGCGCAGGCCCTCGGGCAGGGCGGCCGCCTCGCTGCCGAAGAGCTCGGCCTGCGCGGGGCCGGTGCCTGCAGGAAGGGCGGTGCCCTGGGGCGCGGGGGGATGACCGGGCATCGCCCCATGCTAAAGAAAAAGCCCGGCGCCGTGAGGCAGCCGGGCTGGTGCGGAAGAACTCCGCCGCCTCAGGGCTTGGAAGCCGTGGGGAAAGGCCAGGCGGCCTGCGGGTTCAGCGTGGTCTGCGCCGCAGGTGCCGCTGGCGCAGGGGCCGCAGCGGCAGGCTTGGCAGCAGGCGCTTTCGCCGCCTTTTTCGCAGCCTTCTTCGCAGGCTTTTTCGCAGCAGCCTTCTTCGCAGGCGCCTTCTTCGCCGCGGCCTTCTTGGCCGTGGTCTTCTTCGCGGCGGCCTTCTTCGCAGGCGCCTTCTTCGCAGCGACCTTCTTGACCGCGGCCTTCTTCGCCGGGGCCTTCTTGGCCGCAACCTTCTTCGCCGGGGCCTTCTTGGCCGCAGCCTTCTTCGCCGGGGCCTTCTTGGCCGGGGCCTTCTTCGCGGCCGGCTTCTTGGCCGCGGCCTTCTTCGCCGGGGCCTTCTTGGCGGCGGCCTTCTTTGCCGCCGGCTTCTTCGCAGTTGCCATTTCCATTCTCCTGTTCAAGTTGACCAAAACATCAACCCATGAAGCACCTCACGCATTGTTGGTGGGCGTGAAGCGATCCATGAAGTTGGGCTTGCCGCCCAGCTCCATGAACACCTGGGCCCGGTCCGCGCCGCTCGTGCCGGCGGCTGTGGATGCGGATCGGGCGCTGTTCTCTTCGACTTTCCTTCTTGTCGTTCTTTTCAGTCCCAGGAAAGCGCGCCACCCGTCTGGTACTCGATGACCCGGGTTTCGAAGAAGTTGCGCTCTTTCTTGAGGTCGATCATCTCGCTCATCCAGGGGAACGGGTTTTCCTCGTTCGGGAAGAGCGGCTCCAGGCCGATCTGCGTCGCACGCCGGTTGGCGATGTAGCGCAGGTAGCCCTTGAACATGGAGGCGTTGAGGCCCAGCACGCCACGCGGCATGGTGTCCTCGGCATAGCGGTACTCCAGCTCCACGGCCTTGGCGAACAGGCCCTTGATCTCGGCCTTGAATTCGGCCGTCCACAGGTGCGGGTTCTCCAGCTTGAGCTGGTTGATCAGGTCGATGCCGAAATTGCAGTGCATCGACTCGTCGCGCAGGATGTACTGGTACTGCTCGGCGGCACCGGTCATCTTGTTCTGCCGGCCCAGCGCCAGGATCTGGGTGAAGCCGACGTAGAAGAACAGGCCTTCCATCAGGCAGGCGAAGACGATCAGGCTCTTGAGCAGCTTCTGGTCGGCCTCGGGGGTGCCGGTGTGGAAGTCCGGGTCCATGATCGCCTCGATGAAGGGGATCAGGAACTGGTCCTTGTCGCGGATGGACTGGACCTCGTTGTAGGCGTTGAAGATCTCGCTCTCGTCCAGGCCCAGCGACTCCACGATGTACTGGTAGGCGTGGGTGTGGATCGCTTCCTCGAAGGCCTGGCGCAGCAAGAACTGGCGGCACTCGGGCGCCGTGATGTGGCGGTAGGTGCCCAGCACGATGTTGTTGGCGGCCAGCGAATCGGCGGTGACGAAGAAGCCGAGGTTGCGCTTGATGATGCGGCGCTCGTCCTCCGAAAGGCCGTTCGGGTCCTTCCAGAGCGCGATGTCGCGCGTCATGTTCACTTCCTGCGGCATCCAGTGGTTGGCGCAGGTGGCCAGGTACTTCTCCCAGGCCCACTTGTACTTGAAGGGGACGAGCTGGTTGACGTCGGTCTGGCCGTTGATGATGCGCTTGTCGGAGGCCACCACGCGGCGCGTGGCGCTGCCCGCGGCGGCCGGCGCGCGCGGCGCGGCGGGTGCGAGCGCGACGTCGTCGAAGGACTGCAGCGCGGTCTGGGGAAGGGAGGCGGATTGCGGGGCGAGTGCCTCGCGAGGAGAGAGGGGCACCTCGCGGTTCGAAGTCGAACCGCTGTTCAAGGCTGGCGAAGTGGGAGTGACTTCTTCGTCCCAGGTCAACATAAGTTTTCCAATGCTCGGATTATGTGAGCAGCGATGTGAATCGCAAAGTGTTCGTTCACATCACCGCCCGATTCTGTTGCTCAATCGCATCGGCGTTCTGTCAGAGAACGCCGACACACGAATCATCACTGGCAGGCTTCGCAGCCCGGGTCGTCGATGGCGCAGAACTTGATGTCCGTCGCCGGCGCCGCGCCCGTTTCCGCGGCGGCCATCTGCGCCTGCGCAGCGGCCGCGGCCTTCTCGAGCGCACCCATGCTGCTGGTCGGCGTGCCGTTGGACACCGCGTTCAGGCGGCCGGACTGCACCGTGGACTTCTCGGCCTGCGTCGCGCTGGTGGTGCGCAGGTAGTAGGTGGTCTTCAGGCCGCGCAGCCAGGCAAGCTTGTAGGTGTCGTCCAGCTTCTTGCCGGAGGCGCCCGCCATGTAGATGTTGAGCGACTGCGCCTGGTCGATCCACTTCTGGCGGCGCGCCGCGGCTTCCACCAGCCACACGGTCTCCACCTCGAACGCGGTGGCGTACAGGGCCTTGATCTCCTGCGGCACGCGGTCGATGGGACGCAGCGAGCCGTCGAAGTGCTTCAGGTCCATGACCATCACGTCGTCCCACAGGCCCAGGCGCTTGAGGTCGCGCACCAGGTAGTGGTTGATGACCGTGAACTCGCCGGACAGGTTGGACTTCACCGACAGGTTGCCGAAGCAGGGCTCGATGGAGGCGTCCACGCCGATGATGTTGGAGATGGTCGCCGTCGGGGCGATGGCCACGCAGTTGCTGTTGCGCATGCCATCCTGGGCGATCTTGCGGCGCAGGGCGTCCCAGTCCAGGGTGGCGGAACGGTCGAGCTCCACATAGCCGCCGCGGGCCTGGGCCAGCAGGTCCAGCGTGTCCAGGGGCAGGATGCCCTTGTCCCACAGCGAGCCCTTGTAGCTGGAGTAGCGGCCACGCTCGCGGGCCAGCTCGGTGGACGCCCAGTAGGCCTGGTAGCACACGGCCTCCATGGACTTGTCGGCGAACTCCACCGCCTCCTGGGAGGCGTAGGGGATGCGCAGCTCGTACAGCGCGTCCTGGAAGCCCATCACGCCCAGACCCACCGGGCGGTGGCGCATGTTGGAGTCACGGGCCTTCTTGACGGCGTAGTAGTTGATGTCGATCACGTTGTCGAGCATGCGCATGGCCGTGGTGACGGTGCGCTTGAGCTTGTCGTGGTCGATGGCGCCGTCCTTCAGGTGCTGGGCCAGGTTGACCGAGCCCAGGTTGCACACGGCCGTCTCGGCGTCGCTGGTGTTCAGCGTGATCTCGGTGCACAGGTTGGACGAGTGCACCACGCCCGCGTGCTGCTGGGGCGAGCGCACGTTGCAGGCATCCTTGAAGGTGATCCAGGGATGGCCGGTCTCGAACAGCATGGTCAGCATCTTGCGCCACAGGTCGGTGGCCGGCAGGGTGCGGCTGGGCTTGATCTCGCCCCGCTTGGCTTTCTCTTCGTAGGCCACGTAGGCCTTCTCGAAGTCGGCGCCGAACTTGTCGTGCAGGTCGGGCACGGACGAGGGCGAGAACAGGGTCCACTCGCCCTTCTCCATCACGCGGCGCATGAAGAGGTCGGGGATCCAGTTGGCCGTGTTCATGTCGTGGGTGCGGCGGCGGTCGTCACCCGTGTTCTTGCGCAGCTCCAGGAACTCCTCGATGTCCAGGTGCCAGCTCTCCAGGTAGGTGCAGACAGCGCCCTTGCGCTTGCCGCCCTGGTTCACCGCCACGGCGGTGTCGTTCACCACCTTCAGGAAGGGCACCACGCCCTGCGATTCGCCGTTGGTGCCCTTGATGTGCGAGCCCAGGGCGCGCACGCGGGTCCAGTCGTTGCCCAGGCCGCCGGCGAACTTGGACAGCAGCGCGTTTTCCTTGATGGACTCGTAGATGCCGTCCAGGTCGTCCGGCACCGTGGTCAGGTAGCAGGAGGACAGCTGCGAGCGCAGCGTGCCGCTGTTGAACAGCGTCGGGGTGGACGACATGAAGTCGAAGGTCGACAGCACCTCGTAGAACTCGATGGCGCGCGCCTCGCGGTCGATCTCGTTGAGCGCCAGGCCCATGGCCACGCGCATGAAGAATGCCTGGGGCAGCTCGATGCGGGTCTTGCGAACGTGCAGGAAGTAGCGGTCGTACAGGGTCTGCAGGCCCAGGTAGTCGAACTTCAGGTCGCGCTGGGGCTTGAGCGCGGCGCCCAGCTTGCGCAGGTCGTAGTTGAGCAGCTCGGGGTTGAGCAGCTCGGCGTCCACGCCCTTCTTGATGAAGACCGGGAAGTAGTCGGCGTAGCTGGCGGCAGCCTCTTCCGGGGACACGTCGCGCGCGAGCACCTCCTTGAAGATGGTGTGCAGCAGCAGGCGCGCGGTGGCGTAGGTGTAGTCGGGGTCCTTCTCGATGTGGGTGCGGGCGGCCAGGATGGACGCCTTGTACACCTCGTCGATCGGCACGCCGTCGTACAGGTTGCGCATGGTCTCGGCCACGATGGGCTCGGGCTTGACGTCAGCCGACAGGCCGCTGCAGGCCGACTCGATCAGTTGCTTGAGCGCGCCCAGGTCCAGCGGGACGCGCTGGCCGTTGTCGGTGACATGCAGTTCGGGCGCCGCCTTGGGGGCCTGCTGCTCCTGCTTGGCGGCGCGCTCCTGGGCGCGGCGCTCGCGGTACAGCACGTAGGCACGGGCGATCTCATGGTGGCCGCCGCGCATCAGGCCCAGTTCGACCTGGTCCTGCACGTCCTCGATGTGGAAGGTGCCGCCGCCCGGGCGCGAGCGCATCAGGGCGCGCATCACCTGCTGGGTGAGCTCGTCCACCGTCTCGCGCACGCTGGCCGAGGCCGCGCCCTGCGTGCCATGCACGGCCAGGAAGGCCTTCATCATGGCGACGGCAATCTTGTTCGGCTCGAAAGGCACCACGGCCCCGTTGCGGCGGATGATCTGGTAGTGCGCCAGCGCGTTCTGCGCCGGCTCGCTCGCGGTGTTGTTCGGTGCGGCCACCAGGCCGGCGGCGGGGGCGGAGGGGGTGCTCAGTGCCGTGTGCTGCATGCGTATGTCTTTCCTTGACTGCCGTTGTTTTCGCGGGGGGCGCAGTGTAACCCGCCGCGGCGTTGGGGCACTATATATAGGGCTCGCCAGGCTTTCAAGCACTAGATGTAGTGGTTTCCTTGGGGGTGGCCTGTTCACCACCTGTGGATTTCCTGTTCGCAACCGGCAGGCGGCCGCGCCTGCTCCTGCATGCGCGCGCCGCGCCTGGCTTGCGACTCAGGCGAGCGTGCCCGGCGGGAAGAAGGCGGCGGGCCAGCCGACCTGGCGTTGCAGCATCGACCATGCAAATTGCGCGCCCGGATCACGCTTGCGGCCGGGCGCGATGTGCTCGTGCCCGGCGACGTGCGCCACCGGGTAGCGTTGCGCGAGGGCACGGCAAAGCCGCGAAAGCGTGTCGTACTGCACGGCCTCGAAGGCCTGGTCCTCCAGGCCCTCGAGTTCGATCCCGACAGAATCGTCGTTGCAGTTGTCGCGCCCGCGCCACGACGAGGCCCCGGCGTGCCAGGCGCGGTCGTCGCAGCTGACGAACTGCCACAGGCTGCCGTCGCGCCGCAGGTAGAAGTGCGAGGACACGCGCAGGCCCTCGATGGACTTGAAATAGGGGTGCGCGTCCCAGTCCAGGGTGTTGGTGAAGAGCCGCTGCACGTGGTCGCCGCCGTACTCGCCGGGCGGCAGGCTGATCGAATGGATGACCACCAGGTCCACCACCGCGCCGGGCGGCCGCGGCCCGAAGTTCGGCGACTCCAGGCGCCGCGCGCCGGTGTACCAGCCGCCCTGCCAGGCGGCCTCAGGCCTCGTCATTCGACTCGTCGCCCGGCGCGGCGATGGCCAGCCGGGCGATGCGGTAGCGGATCTGGCGCAGCGACAGGCCGAGGCGGCGCGCCGCTTCGGTGCGGTTGAAGCCGCTTTCGCGCAGCGCCTGCACCAGGATCTCGCGCTCCTGCTGGTCCAGCCAGGCCTGCAGGTCGCTCGGCAGCGCGCCGGGCGCCAGGGGTGCCGGGGCGGTCGTCACCACGGGCAGTTCCGCGCCCAGCGCCAGCGCCGAGGTGGGCGCGAAATCGACCTGCAGCGCGTCGCCGTCGGACAGCGCGACCGCCCGGTGCAGCAGGTTCTCCAGCTCGCGCACGTTGCCGCTGAGGGGGTGCGAGAGCAGCTGCCCGATGACCGCCTCGGACAGGTCGGGCACGGGCATGCCGGTTTCCTGGGTGATGCGGTCCAGCAGGGCCTCGCACAGGGCGGGCAGGTCCTCGCGCCGCTCGCGCAGCGGCGGCACCACGATCTCGATCACGTTGAGCCGGTAGAACAGGTCCTGCCGGAAGCGCCCGGCCTGCACGTCGGCGGCCAGGTCCTTGTGGGTGGCGCTCACGATGCGCACGTCCACCGCGTCTTCCTGGGTGGAGCCCAGCGAGCGCACCTGGCGCTCCTGGATGGCGCGCAGCAGCTTGGACTGCATGGGCAGGGGCAGGTCGCCGATCTCGTCGAGGAAGAGGGTGCCGCCCTGGGCGGCCTGGAAATAGCCCTGCCGGTCGGCCGTGGCGCCGGTGTAGGAGCCCTTGCGGGCGCCGAAGAATTCGGCCTCCAGCAGGGACTCGGGGATGGCGCCGCAGTTGACGGCCACGAAGGGCCCGTCGGCGCGGTGGCTGCAGGCATGGATGGCCCGCGCCACCAGCTCCTTGCCGGTGCCGGACTCGCCGCGCACCAGCACGGGCGCCATGCTGCGCGCGACCTTGCCGATGCGCTCCTTGACCTGGCGCATCGCGGCCGACTCGCCCACCAGGCGCGCCAGCGCGGCGCCCGGCGCCGGCGCCTCGGCCTGCGGCGCGCCCGCGCGCGGGGCGCTGCGCGAGCGGCTGCGCGGGGCGCCGTCCTGGATGGCGGAGGCCACCACGGTGCGGAACTGCTTGAGGTCCACCGGCTTGGTGAGGTAGTCGAAGGCGCCCGACTTGAGCGCCTCCACCGCGTTCTCGGCCGAGCCGTAGGCCGTCATGACGATACAGCGCTCGCTGCGCTGCTGCGAGGCCATGCGCTGCAGCAGGTCCAGGCCGCTGCCGTCGGGCAGGCGCATGTCGGTGATGACGGCGTCGAAGCGGCGCTCCTGCAACAGGGCGGCGGCTTCGGCGACGGTGCCGGCCGCATCCACGCGATAGCCTTCGCGCAGCAGCGTCAGTTCGTAGAGGGTGCGCAGGTCGGGCTCGTCGTCGACGACGAGCACCTGGGCGGCATGCAGGGGCGGCGGGCTCACGCGGCTATTTTGTCAAAGCCCGCGGTGCCTGCCTGCGGCGCCTGCGCAACGGCGAGCTTGAGCGAGAACTGGTTGCCCTCGCGCAGCAGCCCGGCGGCGCCCCCCAAGCAGCGCTGGTAGGCGATCTGCGCCCCGTGCCGCTCGCACAGCTCGCGGCAGATGAACAGGCCCAGGCCGCTGGAGCGGCTCTCGGAGGTGAAGAAAGGCTCGAACAGGTGCTGCTCCACGCTGGGCTCCAGCGGCGCGCCGTCGCTCCAGACCTGCAGCGCGGCCCCGCCCTCGGCGGCGCGCGTCACCACGCGGATCGAATCGGGCGCCTGGCCGGCGTAGCGTGCGGCGTTGTCCAGCAGGTTGACCAGCACCCGCCGCAGGTGGTCGCCGTCGAAGCGCACCCACAGGGCCGGGGCACCGGCCTCGACGTGCACGCGCGCGCTGTTGCGCGTCTGGGCCGACCAGTCGGCGCAGGCGGCGCCCACCGCCGCGTCCAGCGCCAGCACGGCCCCGCCGCCGCTGCCCGGGCGGGCGCGGGAGAGGTCCAGGATCTCGTCCACGATCTGGGCCAGGCGCTGCGCGTTCTTGCGCACCAGGCCGCTGAGCTGGCGCAGGGCCGGGTCCTTCAGGTCCTCGTCCATCAGGGCGTTGGCCTGGGCGATCGCCGCCAGCGGGTTGCGGATCTCGTGCGCCACGGCCGCCGACATGCGGCCCATCGCCGCCAGTTTCTCGGTGCGCAGCCGCGCCTCCATCTCGCGCAGGTCCTGCAGGAAGATCACGCACAGGCTGTGGCTGCCCGGCTGGCCCTGGGCCGTCAGTCGGGTGCGGGCCTGGACCCGGCGCGTGCCCACGCGCGGCTCCTCCAGCGCCAGTTCGGCCGACTGCGGGGTGCCATGGGTGAAGCTCTGCATGGACAGGGCGAACAAGGGCTTCCAGGACGGACGGCCGGTGAGGGAGAAGTTGCCCTGGAACTGGCCCATGCCCAGCAGCTGGCGGGCGGCCGGGTTGGCGGTGTTCACGCGGCCCGCGCCGTCCACCACCAGCACGCCTTCGGAGAGCGCCTCGATCACCAGCGCGTTCACCTGCGCCTGCATGCGCGCGGCCTGGCGCTCCACGCGGGCCGCGCTTTCCTCGCGCGCCAGCCGGGCCGCCATCTGGTTGACCAGGAAGGCCAGCGCGAAATAGCCGGCGCCGGTGAGCGCGGCCTGCAGGAAGGGCCCGGCCTCGCCGCCGCCGTGCAGGGCCAGCACCCAGGCATCGGCCAGCAGCAGCAGGGTCACGCCGGCCGCGGTGCCCAGCGCCAGCAGGGCCGAGCCCATGGCCGAGGCCGTCAGCACCGGCAGCGCGAACAGCGGCGAGAAATTGATGCCCGCCGCCTGCAGGAACTGCAGCACGGCGAAGGCGATGAGGTCCACCCCGATGGTGGAGACCCACTGCGGATCGAAGTCGCGGCCCGGCGACCGCGGCCGCAGGTACAGCCGCACCGCGAGGGCGGCGGCGAGGTAGGCCGCGCACAGCGCCACCAGCCACCGGCTGACCCCCAGCGCCGGCGCCAGGGTGTGCAGCACGCCCAGCACCAGGGCCAGCACCAGCGCGATCATGACGCGGGCGGTCATGAAGCCGCGCCACATCCTGGCGAAGGTCGAGTCCTGGCTCAGCGGGTCGTCGGCGGCAGCCAGGCCGGGCAGCGGCGTGGGCAGGGGCGGAGCGGCCAACTCAGCCCCCGCCGCGCGCGCGATGCTCTTCGCAGCAGTAGAACTGGCCCGCCGGCCCCGGCAGGGCTTCGGAGCGCGGCAGGTGCAGGCCGCAGGCCGGGCAGGCCACCATGGCCTGCGGCACGGCGGGCGTCGCGCCCGGGGCCGGGCCGCCGCGGGGGGCGGCGGTGCGCGAGCCGCGGGCCAGCCACAGCACCGTCATCACCACCGCGAAGAGGACCAGGTACTTCATGGTCGAGCCCCCTTCACTCCATGCGCCGCAGGATCACTTCGAGCACGAAGCGAGAGCCGGCGTAGGCCAGCAGCAGCAGCAGCGAGCCGATGTAGAGCACGCGCACCGCCTTGCGGCCACGCCAGCCGAAGCGGTAGCGCCCCAGCAGCAGTCCGGCGAAGACGACCCAGGACAGCACGGAGAACACCGTCTTGTGGTCCCAGCGCGCGGGCTGGCCGTAGAGCCGCTCGCTGAACAGCAGGCCGGCCACCAGCGTCAGCGAGAGCAGCACGAAGCCGGCCCCGGCGAAGCGGAAGGTCAGGCGCTCCAGGGTGAGCAGCGGCAGCCCGGCCTGGGGCGTGGCGGCCGTGCGCATGGAGTGCTCCACGCGCATCATCAGCCAGGCGTGCAGCGCGGCCGCCGCGAACAGCCCGTACGAGGCGATGCCCAGGGCCCAGTGCAGCGGCAGCCAGGGCGAGACCGACACGTGCAGCGGCGCCCCCGGGAACGCGGCGGCCAGCAGCACCGTCGCCATGCCCAGGCCGGCCAGGGCCCAGCGCGCCTGCAGCTGGGGGAAAAGCTGGGTCTCGACGGCATAGACGGTGAGCACCAGCCAGGCCGTCACCGAGAGGGCGGGCGCGAAGCCGAAGTGCGGCGTCTCGCCCAGCAGGCCCCAGGCGATGGCCAGCGCGTGCACCCCCCAGCCCACCTTCAGGGCGCGCCGGGCTGCCGGCTCGGACAGGCGGC
The DNA here is from genome assembly GCF_015159745.1 of Ramlibacter aquaticus. Lineage (GTDB taxonomy): Bacteria > Pseudomonadota > Gammaproteobacteria > Burkholderiales > Burkholderiaceae_C > Ramlibacter > Ramlibacter aquaticus. The sequence continues at coordinate 44,120 of NZ_JADDOJ010000006.1, forward strand.
GCGCACCCGCCGCGGGCACCGCGTAGGCAGCCGCCGCCGCGACCGACAGGGCCATGGCAGCGGGGGAGGCACTGGCTAGAATCATGGCCAGAGTTTAGCCGTGCCCCCCGCGGCGCCCGCGATGCAAGGAATCCCCCTTGCGCGGCTCCACCTTCCCCACCCCTATGGCCTCCGCCCTCACCGACAAGCTTTCGCGCCTCGCCAAGGAACTCCGTGGCCAGGCCCGCATCACCGAAGCCAACGTCCAGGACATGCTGCGCGAGGTGCGCATGGCGCTGCTGGAAGCGGACGTGGCCCTGCCGGTGGTGCGCGATTTCATCGCCCGGGTGAAGGAGAAGGCGCTGGGCCAGGAAGTGCTGGGCTCGCTCTCGCCAGGCCAGGCGCTGGTGGGCATCGTGCACAAGGAGATCGCCGCCACCATGGGCGAGGGCATCTCCGACATCAACCTGCAGGCCCAGCCGCCGGCGGTGATCCTGATGGCCGGCCTGCAGGGCGCCGGCAAGACCACCACCACCGCCAAGCTCGCCAAGCTGCTGATCGAGAAGCGCAAGAAGAAGGTGCTGACCGTCTCCGGCGACGTGTACCGCCCGGCCGCCATCGAGCAGCTGAAGACGGTGACCCAGCAGGCCGGCGCCGAGTGGTTCCCCAGCTCGCCCGACCAGAAGCCGCTGGACATCGCCCGCGCCGCACTCGATTTCGCGCGCAAGCAGTATTTCGACGTGCTGCTGGTGGACACGGCCGGCCGCCTCGCCATCGACGAGGCGCTGATGAACGAGATCAAGGAACTGCACCGCGAGCTCAAGCCGGTGGAGACCCTGTTCGTGGTCGACGCCATGCAGGGCCAAGACGCGGTCAACACCGCCAAGGCCTTCAAGGAAGCGCTGCCGCTCACCGGCATCGTGCTCACCAAGATGGACGGCGACTCGCGCGGCGGCGCGGCGCTCTCGGTGCGCCAGGTCACGGGCGCGCCCATCAAGTTCGCCGGCGTGAGCGAGAAGATCGACGGCCTGGAGGTCTTCGACGCCGAGCGCCATGCCGGCCGCATCCTGGGCATGGGCGACATCGTCGCCCTGGTCGAGCAGGTCACCGCCGGCGTGGACATGGAGGCTGCCCAGAAGCTGGCCGCCAAGGTCAAGAGCGGCGAGGGCTTCGACCTCAACGACTTCCTGGCCCAGATCCAGCAGATGAAGCAGATGGGCGGGCTCTCCAGCCTGATGGACAAGCTGCCCAGCCACCTCACCGCCAAGGCCGGCCAGGTCGACATGGACAAGGCCGAGCGCGACATCCGCCGCAAGGAAGGCATCATCTGCAGCATGACGGCCCTGGAGCGCCGCAAGCCCGAGCTGATCAAGGCCACCCGCAAGCGCCGCATCGCCGCCGGCGCCGGCGTGCAGGTCCAGGAAGTGAACCGCCTGCTCAATGAGTTCGAGCAGATGCAGACCATGATGAAGAAGATGAAGGGCGGCGGCCTGATGAAGATGATGAAGCGCATGGGTGGCATGGCCGGCAAGGGCGGCGGCATGCCCAAGCTGCCCTTCTGAGGACCCCCGTCCCGGCGCGCTTCAGGCCGGGTGCTGGCGCCGCCAGCGCCAGTGCGCGGCCGCCAGCGTGAGCGCGAACAGCGCGAGCGCCGCCGCGTTGGCCAACGCCCCCTGGCTGCGCGCCGCCGCCGAGCCCAGCGGGCCGGCCAGCCGCCAGGCCAGCCCCGCGTGCAGCAGCCCCCAGGGCAGGTAGAAGCCGGGCCCGAAGGCCACCTTCAGCCGCGCCACCGCGGGCAGGATCACCGGCGCGTGGGCCAGCACCATGCTCACCAGGAAGCCCAGGCCCAGCGCATGCAGGGCCGCGTCGCGCCAGGCCAGGCTGCCCGCGCTCCACAAGGCCCAGGCGGTGCCGCCCACCGCCAGCCAGGCGTAGCCGGCCAGCAGGCACAGCGCCATGTAGCGCGGCAGGCCCGCGGCGCGCACGGTGCGCCGGGCGACGTCGTGGCGCAGCAGCCAGCCGGCCAGCGCCACCAGGGCGGCCCCGAAGGCGATGCCGGCGCGCCCGTCCACCAGCGTGCCGCCGGCCCCTGCGAGCAGCACCGCCACCAGCGCGGCCAGCGCGCCCAGGGCGCCGGCGCGGCGGCGCGTGAGCCGGGTCATCTCCAGGCGTTCCGCGGTCACCGTGAGCACCAGGAAGCTGAACCAGAAGGCGAGCGCGGCGGTGTCGCCGGGCTGCAGGGCCTGCACCAGGTTGCCGGCCAGCCAGGCGAGCGCGCCCACGCCGAGCAGCGCGATGTGCGGCACCCGCTCGCGCGCCAGCAGGCCGGCATGCACGGCCACGCAGGCGCAGCTGCCCAGCACCAGCAGCAGGGCGCCGCCCCAGGCCCAGCCCGCCGCCAGCGCGAGGCCCCCGGCGAGGGCCGCGGCCGGCACCGCCCAGGCCAGCGGCCGGCGCAGGGCCACGGCCCGTTCCAGCCCGATCACGGCGCCGAAGAACACGCTGGCCATCAGCATGCCGTGCGAGACAGCGGCCCGCGCCGCGAGCCCACCCTGCGCCAGCCCGACCCCCGCGCGCAGCAGCCCGCCGAACACGCCGAGCACCAGCAGCAGCGGGACTGCGGCCGCCAGCAGCACGCCGGCGGCGGGGCGCCGCGGACGGGCCGCACGCAGGGGCGGACTCACCAGCCCATGAAGGCCTTGGCCCGCGTGCTCATGCGATCGGGCGTCCATGCCGGCTCCCAGACTCGTTCCACATGGATGCGCCAGCCCGCGGGCAACCGCGTGTCCAGGGCGTCCTCGATGTCACCGACGATGACGTCGCTCGCCGGACAGGCGGCCGAGGTCATGGTGACCTCCACGTCGACGCGGTCGTGCGCGCAGCGCACCCCGACAACCAGCCCCACGTCGACGATGTTCAGCGCCACCTCGGGATCGACCACGCTGCGCAGGGCCGCGTCCACGGGCTCGCGCAGGGCCTCGGGGCCTTCGAAGGGGTAGCGTTCGGTGTCCACGGCTTGAAGATGCAGATGATCTGCTTCTTATCATCCGTGTGCGCGCGGGGCGGGGCTTGATGCACATCAAGCCCGGGCACCGCATGCCGGGGGATCGCCCGCCGCAGCAGCCCGGAGGCTTCGCCCGGGGCCGCTCCGCGCGGGCCTCAGTTCACCAGGCCGCCGAAAGTGGTGCGGATGCGCTCGTTCAGCAGGGGCACCACGTTCTTCAGGCCCTGCACGCCGTCGGTCATCAGCATGTCGCGGTACGGCCAGAGCAGGTCGCCCACGATCAGCAGCACCACCACCCAGACCAGGCGGCGAAGCCAGGGCCAGGACCGGTTCTGCTGCGGCAGTTCCACCGGCCGGGGCGTGGCCACGGGCTTGCCCGGGGTGTCCACCGTCACCTTCCAGACCACGATGGGCTCGGCGATGTTCTTGAAGGTCTGCGGGCCCATGCGCTCGGCCTTCATCTGCACCTTGCCCCGCACCGTGTCGTACACGATCTGGCTGATGGCGACCCCGCCATGCGGCGCCTTGGGTTCCAGGCGGGCGGCGATGTTCACGCCGTCGCCAGCCATGTGGCCGCCGATCACGCGGTAGACGTCGCCGATGTGGATGCCGATGCGGTGCTGCAGCCCCTTGCCGTTGGGCAGCTTGCCGTTGCGCTCGGCGAACTCGGTCTGCATCTCGAGGGCGAACTTCATGGCCGCGACGGCGCCGTCGAAGCTCAGCATCATGCCGTCGCCCATGGTGTTGAGCACCTCGCCGCCATGCTTGGCGCACAACTCGCGCATGCGCGTGAAGTCGGCATGCACGGCGGCAATGGTGGCTTCCTCGTTCTCGCCCATGCGCTTGGAGTAGCCCACCACGTCGGTGAAGACCATGGCCGCCAGGCGTGCACGTTCGCCCGCCTCGGGCGTGCCGGAGGTCACCACGCCGAAGACCGAGGAGCCGAAATCGCTCGCCGGCGCGTCCGTGGTCGGCGAGTCCTCCGGCGGCTGCAGTTCCTGGTTCATGGACGTTCTCCGGTCAAGCGTCTTCGATTCCTGCCCCGCATCCCGGTTGACGGGAAGCACACCATCATCTGTCACTCCTCGCGCCCGCGCGGGGCCCAACCTGCCGCAAATTGTTAATTGGAGTTACGAATTCTTGCGGCCCGTGGACGGTACCCGGCCGCCCGCCCCCTTGTCAATAATTGCGCAGCGGCGAGAACAAGTTCACGGGATGCCGCCAAAAGGCGCTTGACAAACCGGTTTTCTAGCGGGCAGCCGCAGCCACCGGGCCCAGGACGTCCGCGGCGGGCCGGCGCAGCAGGCTGCGCAGCAGGGCCGGCTCGAACTGGCGTTGCACCGTGATGGCGTAGAAGTGTTCGTGCAGGTCGGGCACCACCGCGTGCTCCACCAGCTTGCCCGCGCGCAGTTCGTCCTGCACGACCACGGTGGGCAGCACGGCCAGGCATTCGGCGTCGCGCGCGAGCAGGCGCAGCATGGCCATGTCGTCGGCCTCGGCCCGCAGCCGGTAGCGCACGCCCCATTGCTCGCACAGCAGGTCGAAGGCGGCCCGCATGTCGCTGTCGCGGCCGGGCAGGACCAGGGGCGTCTCGGCCAGCGCCTGCGGGAAGCGAAAGGCGGTGCGCTGCCGCCGCGGCTTGCCCACCACGCTGACCGGCTGGCGCGCCAGCAGCCGGCAGCGCCAGGGGTCGTCCGCCCCCGGCACCACGCGGCGGTTGGACAGCACCAGGTCCAGCAGGTGCAGGCGCAGGCGCGGCAGCAGTTCGCCCAGGCCGCCGGACTGCAGCACCAGGGTGACGTCGTCGCGGCCCAGGAGCGGCCGCAGGAAGTTCTCCTGGAAGTTGCGCGAGAGCGTGGCCACGGCGCCCACCCGCAGCACCTCCGTCTCCTGGCGTTCGCCCCCGGCCAGCACCGCCAGCATCTCGTTGCCGGTGGCGAAGATGGTCTCGGCGTAGCCCAGCGCCAGCCGGCCGGCCTCGGTGAGTTCCAGGCTGCGGCCGCGCCGCTCGAACAGGGGCTGGCCCAGTTCCTCCTCGAGCTGCTTGATCTGGCTGGACAGCGCCGACTGGGAGACGTGCAGCCGCGCCGCGGCCCGCGTGAGGTGCCCCTCGCGCGCCACCGCCCAGAAATAGTGCAGGTGATGGAAGTTGAGGCGGGCCATGGCGTGTCGGTTCTGTTTTAGCGAACGTTTCCTTAAGAACAATGAATTTTACTTAAGAGCCGTGTTTGCGCACAGTACGGCCCATGGATTTGACTGCCCTCTTTCCCCTGCCTGCGCTCGCGCCGGCCACGTCCCAGGCGGCCGCGGCGGCGCTGGCCGCGGCCGCCCTCGCCCCGATCGCCATGGGCCTGGCCGCCCTGGCCTGCGGCCACCACCGCCCTGCGGCCTCGTGCTGGGCGCTGCTGCGCGCCGCCTCCACGCTCGCGCTGGCCGCCGCCGCCACCACGCTCGCCCTCGTGATCGGCACCGGCCCCGCGCGGCAGCCCTGGCTGCGCGCGGACCTGCCCGGCGCCCTGGTGCTGCTGCTGGTGGCCTTCATCGGCTGGGTGATCGTTCGCTACTCGGCCACGGCCCTGCAGGGCGAGCCCCGGCAGCCGCACTACGCGCGCTGGCTGGGTGCCACCGTGGCGGGCGCGACCACGGTGCTGGTCACCAACCACCTCGCCCTGCTGGCGCTGGCCTGGTGGTTCACCAGTTTCTCGCTGCACCGGCTGCTGCGCTTCTACGCCGAACGGCCGGCGGCACGCATCGCCGCGCACAAGAAGTTCCTGATGGCGCGCGCCGCCGACACCTGCCTGGCGCTGGCCTGCGTGCTGCTGGCCGTGCAGGCCGGCACCCTGCAGATCGATGCGCTGGGGGCCTGGGCCGGGCAACAGGCCCGGCTGCCCGCGGCGGTGCAGGCGGCCCTGCTGCTGGTGGCCCTGGCCGCGGCGCTCAAGTGCGCGCAGCTGCCCTTCCACGGCTGGCTGATCCAGGTGATGGAGGCCCCCACGCCGGTCTCGGCCCTGCTGCATGCGGGCGTGGTCAACCTGGGCGGCTTCGTGCTGCTGCGGCTGGCGCCGCTGGTGGAGCACTCGCTGCCCGCGCAGGCGCTGCTGGTCTGCGCCGGCACCGCCAGCGCCGTGCTCGCCGCGCTGGTGATGACCACGCGCATCAGCGTCAAGGTGGCGCTCGCCTGGTCCACCTGCGCGCAGATGGGCTTCATGCTGCTGCAGTGCGGCCTGGGCCTGTGGGAGATGGCGCTGCTGCACCTGGTGGCGCACTCGCTGTACAAGGCGCACGCCTTCCTGACCGCCGGCGAGACGGTGCAGCAGGCGCGCATCGCGCGCCTGCTGCCGCGGCCCACGCCGGCGCCCGCATCGCTGGTGCTGGCCACCGCGGGCGGGCTGGCGCTGGTGGTGCTGGCCGCGACGGCCTGGGGTGTGCTGCCCCACGCGCAGCCCGCGCTGCTGGTGATGGCGGGCATCGTGGCCTTCGCGCTGGCGCCCCTGCTCGCCGGCGACGGCGCCTTCGCGCCGCTGCGCGCCTGGGCGCTGGCCATGGGCGTCGCGGCCCTGTACTTCGGCCTGCATGCCGCCTCCGCGCGCTGGCTGGTGCCGGGCACGGGCTTCAGTTCCACGCTGTGGTGGATCCCCGCGCTCGGCTTCCTGGGCCTGGCCGGCGTGCAGGCCGCGCTGGCCCAGCCGCGCCAGGCGCTCGCGCGCAGGCTGCATCCCGGCTTCTACGGCGGGCTGTTCCTGGACGAAGCCCTGGCGCGCCTGCTGTTCCGCCTTTCGCCGCCCCCCAGCCACTGAACCCGGAGACACGTCGCCATGCACCTTCACGAATCCGACCGGGTCGCGCGCACCGCGGCCATCGCCGACGCCGTCGAGACCGCCTGCGCCTGCATCGCCCCCACCTGGCCGCTGGACCAGATGATCGCCGTCAACCCCTGGTGGGGCTGGGTGGACCGCCCCATGGCGGAAGCCGGCGCCTGGCTGGGCACGCTGACCGGGACGCGGCTGGCCATCCCGCTGGCACAGGTGCGCGAGGCCTGGAAGACCGGCGGCCTGCGCAGGGACGACCTGGAGGCCGCCTGCAGGCTCGCGGGCGGCGAGGATGCGTCAGCGCCCGCCCGGGCCGCCGACCGGCTCGCGGCCAGGCTGCAGTCGGCCGACAGCGGCGAGGCGCCCACGCGCCTGCCGCTGCTGGCCGACCTCGCGCCGCGCGGGCCGGTGCATGACGCCCAGCCGGCGCGCGAGGCTGCGCTGCACCAGGCGAGCCAGCATTGCGCGGCCTTCTTCGACGAAGCGCAGGGCAGCTGGCACCCGGCACGCGAGCAGGGCCTGTGGGTCAGCTGGAAGCAGGCCCTGGCGCAGGACCGCGGCATCCACTGGCAGCGCGGCCGCGGCTGGCTGCACGACACCCTGGCGGCCTGGCCCGCCAGCCCGCTGGAGGCGATCGAACTCGGGCTCGCGCAGCTGCCGCTGCCGCCCACGGCCGCGCCGGCCTACCTGAGCGCGCTGCTTCTGGACGTGGGCGGATGGGCCGCCTGGTGCGCCGGGCGCCGCTGGCAGGCCCGCCTGGCCCAGGGCGAGGACGGCACCCTGGTGGAGCTGCTCGCGATCCGGCTCGCCTGGGACGTGCTGCTGGCGCAGGACCAGGACGTCCTGGCCGCGCAGGCCGGCTGGGCGGCGGCCTGGGCCGGGCATGAGACTGCGGTGCGGGCCCTGGCGCGCCGCCAGCACGACGACTGGCTGCTGCAGCTGGCGATGGACCTGGCCTACCAGCGCCCGCTGGCGCGGCAGCTGGCGGGGCGCGGAACCGGCAACACGGGCGCGCCAGCGGCCGCGAAGGCCGATGGGACACCGGACGGGGCCCTCGCGCCCACGGCCCAGGCCGTGTTCTGCATCGACGTGCGCTCCGAGGTGTTCCGCCGCGCGCTGGAACAGGTGGCGCCGCAGGTGCACACGCGGGGCTTCGCCGGCTTCTTCGGCCTGCCCATCGCCTACGCGCCGGCCGGCACCGAGGCCCGCCAGCCGCAGCTGCCCGGCCTGCTGGCACCCGCCCTGGTGGCCAGCGAGGACGGTGCGGCCCTGGGCCAGCAGCTGCTGCAGCGCCGGCGCGAAGCCCTGCGCTGGCGCACCCTGCGGGACCGCTGGCGCACGGCGCCCGGCTCCGGTTTCAGCTTCGTGGAAACCTGCGGCCTGCCCTACGCGGCCAAGCTGCTGCGGCGCTCGCTGCCTGGCACGGCCGGCGCCGCCCGGGTCGAGACCGTCGGCCTGGCGGGTGCGGACGCGAGCGCGACGCCCCGCCTGCCGGAAGCGTTCAGCGCCAGCGAGGCCGGCGCGGAGCTCGCGGCCGGCATCCTGCGCGCCATGGGCCTCACCGCCGGGTTCGCGCCCCTGGTGCTGATCGCGGGGCACGGCAGCCAGAGCGCCAACAATCCGCAGGCGGCCGGGCTGGACTGCGGCGCCTGCGGCGGCCAGACCGGCGAGGTGAACGCCCGCGTGCTGGCCAGCCTGCTGAACGACCGGGCGGTGCGCACCGGGCTCGCGGCGCGCGGCATCGCCATCCCCGACACCACGCACTTCCTGCCCGCCCTGCACAACACGACCACCGACGAGGTGCAGGTGTTCGACCAGCACTGGGTGCCGGCGCATGCCCGCGACGCGATGGACGGCCTGTGCGCCCAGCTCGCCGCCGCGGGCGAGCGGGCGCGGGCGGAGCGGGCGCCCGCGCTGGGGGCCGCTGCGCAGCCCGCAGCGGGGCTGACCCGCTGGCTGCGCCAGCGCGCGAGCGACTGGTCGCAGACCCGCCCGGAGTGGGGCCTGGCCAACAACGCGTCCTTCATCGTCGCGCCGCGCGAGCGCACCCGCGGCCTGCCGCTGCACGGCCGCGCCTTCCTGCACGACTACGACTGGCGCAGCGACAGCGACCTGTCGGTGCTCACACTCATCATGACGGCGCCGCTGGTGGTCACGCACTGGATCAACATGCAGTACCACGCCTCCACGGTGGACAACGCGCGCTGGGGCAGCGGCAACAAGCTGCTGCACAACGTGGTGGGCGGGCGCATCGGCGTCTTCGAGGGCAACGGCGGCGACCTGCGCATCGGCCTGGCCCGGCAGTCGCTGCACGACGGCACGCGCTGGATGCACACGCCCCTGCGCCTGTCGGCCTTCATCGAGGCCCCCACCGACGCGATGGACACGGTGCTGCGGCAGCACCCCGAGGTCAGGCGCCTGGTGGCGGGCGGCTGGCTGCACCTGCTGTGCATCCCGCCCGGCGGCGGCGAGGTGCTGCGCTGGACGCGGGCGGGCTGGCAGCCCTGCGAGGGCGACCCCTTGCACGAGCGGGCCGCGGACGCGCTGGCGGCCTGACAAGCACCCCCTGCGCGACGGCACCGGGGCCTGCCAGCCCCGCGTGCCCCGAGGGCCTGGAGGGTTCAGCCGCCCAGCACGTCCAGCAGCGTGCGGGCCACCACCCGGGTTGCGCGGCGCAGGTCCTCCAGCTGCAGGTGCTCGTCGGCGCGCTTGGCGTTCGATTCCAGCACCGTGCGGGGGCCGGCGCCGTAGAGCACGGCCGGTACGCCCTGCGCGCTGTAGAGCCGCACGTCGGTGTACAGCGGCGTGCCGCAGACCGGGATGTCCTCGCCGAAGACGGCCTTGGCATGCCGCTGCAGCCCGGCCACCAGCGCCTCGTTGCCGGGCAGGGGCTTGAGCGACTGGGCCAGCAGCAGGCGGCGGATCTCCAGGCGGATGCCGGGGCTGTCGCGCAACGCCCCGGCGAGCAGGGCGCGAACCTCGGCCTCCACCACCTCTGCGTCCTCCTCGGGGATCATCCGGCGGTCGATCTTCAGCACCACCTTGCCGGGCACCACGTTGGTGTTGCTGCCGCCCTCGATGCGGCCCACGTTGAGGTAGGGGTGCGTGATGCCCGCGACCTGCGAGCGGCGCTGGCGCAGCACGCCGTCGTTGTGCGCGTAGATCGCCGTGAGCACGCGGTTGGCCGCCTGCAACGCGTCCACCCCCGTGTCCGGGTAGGCCGCATGCGAGGCGGTGCCGTGCAGCGTCACTTCCATCTGCAGGCAGCCGTTGTGCGCGTTCACCACCTGGTAGCTGAAGCCGGCGGCGATGAGCAGGTCCGGCCGGGTGAGCCCCTGGCGCAGCAGCCAGCCCGGGCCCAGTTCGCCGCCGAACTCCTCGTCGTAGGTGAAGTGCAGCTCCACCCCACCGCGCAGCCGGCCGGGCCGGGCCGCGGCCAGGGCATTGAGCGCGCGCAGCGCGAAGGTGTAGGTGCCGAAGTCGCCCTTGGACACCGCCGTGGCGCGGCCGTACAGGGCGCCGCCGTCGACCTCGGCGCCGTAGGGATCGTGCGTCCAGCCCTCGCCGGGGGGGACCACGTCGCCATGCGCGTTCAGCGCCACCACCGGGCCGGGCGGACCGAAAGGGTTGCGCACGATGAGGTTGGTGATGGACACCATGCCAGCGGCCTGGACCTCGGCCGCCGGCACGGCGTGGCGCTCCACCGGCAGGCCCATGGCCTCCAGCAGCGCAGCCGCCGTGTCCGCGTGCGGCGCGTTGTTGCCGGGCGGCGTGTCGGTGGGCACGCGCACCAGCTGCTGCACGAAGCGCAGCTCGTCGTCGAAGTGCTGGTCGATCCAGCGGTCCAGGAAATCGTAGGCGTCTTGCGCGGCGGGAGCGGTCATGCGGGGGTGTCCTGGGCAAGCTGCGCGAGCAGGTGCTCGAAGGCGGCGACGGCCAGCTGCGCGTCGTCGGCGGTGATGGATTCCAGCGGGTTGTGGCTGATGCCCGCGTTCAGGCCGCGCACGAACAGCATGGCCTGCGGCATGATTTCGTGCAGCTTCATGGCGTCGTGGCCCGCGCCGCTGGGCATGCGGAACACCGGCAGCCCCAGGGCCTGCACGGCGTTCTCCCAGCGGGCCTGCCAGGCCGGGTCGCTGGGCGCGGCAGCGGCGCGCAGCGTCTCCTCCAGCCGGTGGCGCAGGCCGCGCCGCTCGCAGATGCGGTCCAGCTCGGCGAGGATGTCGCGGGCGCAGGCATCGCGCGCGGCGTCGGTGGTGGCCCGCACGTCCAGGCTGAAACGACAGCGCCCCGGCACCACGTTGATGGAGCCCGAGGGCACCTCCAGGATGCCCATGGTGGCGACCACGTCGGGCTGCGCGGCAGCACGGCGCTCCGCGTACAGCGCCAGCTCGGCCGCGCCCAGGGCCGCGTCGCTGCGCTGGCCCATGGGCGTGGTGCCGGCGTGGCTGGCCATGCCGATGAACTCGCCCACGTAGCGCAGGCTCCCGTTGATGGAGGTGACCACGCCCAGCGGCAGGTCCAGCGCGTTGAGCACCGGCCCCTGCTCGATGTGCACCTCGACGAAGCCCAGGTAGCGGGCCGCGTCGCGCCGCACCGCGGGGATGTCCTCGATGACGAGGCCGGCCTGCTCCATCGCGCTGCGCAGGGTCACGCCGGCCGCGTCCTGCTGGGCCAGCCAGGCTGGGTTGAAGTCGCCCACCAGCGCGCCCGAACCCAGGAAGGTCGCCTTGTAGCGCTGCCCTTCCTCTTCCGCGAAGGCCACCACTTCGATGCCGAAGGGCAGGCGGCGGCCCGCGCGCGACAGGGCCTGCACGCAGGCCATGGGCACCAGGATGCCGAGCCGGCCGTCGTACTTGCCGCCGTTGCGCACGGTGTCGAAGTGCGAGCCGGTCAGCAGCCGCCGCGCACCGGGATCGCTCGCGTGGTAGACGCCCACCACGTTGCCGACGGCGTCGGTGCGCACCTCGTCGAAGCCGCACGCCTCCTTCATCCACCCGGCCAGCGTGCGCGCGCAGGCGCGGTGCGCGTCGGTGAGGTAGGTGACGGTGAGCTGCCCCGCCTCGGCGAACCCGGGGTCCGAGTGCACGGCCAGGGCCTCGGCCCAGTCCCAGACCTGGTTGCCGGCCTCGGGCCGCTCCCCGGTCTTTTCGACCAGGCGGACCTCGGCGATGCGGTGCACGTTGCGCAGGGCCTCGGCGAACTCGAAATCCGGGTGGTTGTCCAGCCGGCGGGCAAAGGTGGCGATGATCTCGGCCCGCGACAGGCCCTCGCCACGCGGCCCGCGCACGGCCAGGATGAAGGGAAAGCCGAAGCGGGCGTTGTAGTCGGCATTCAGGCGCTGCAGCTGCTCGAACTCCTGCGGCGTGCAGGCGGTGAGCCCGGCGCGGTCCTGCTCGCCGCTGGACTCGGCCGTCAGCGTGCGCGCCACCATGGCCTTGCCGGCGAGCTCGGGGTGGGCTCGCAGCAGGGCCAGCTGGCGGTCGCGGCCGGCCTCGCGAACGGCCACGGCGAGCGCGCGCTTCAGGCTGGCCAGGGTGGCGAAGGGGCGCGCCGCCCACGCCGCCTCGGCCACCCAGGGCGAATGTTCGTAGAGGCCGTCCAGCAACTGGATGAAGCGCGCCGGGCTGGCCTGGTTCAGTTCGGCGAGGGTGAGCGTGTCGGTCATGGTGCGGCTTGGCGTGGCGGTGCGATGGGGCGGTTCAGTGCGTGGGCCGCAGGACGGCGGCGAGGTCGGGGCGGGGATCCAGCTGCAGGTTCTGCTCCACGCTGCGCAGGTGCTGCTCCAGCAGCCGCACGGCGGCCCGGGCGTCGCGGCGCGCCAGGGCATCGACGATGGCCGCGTGCTCCGCCTGCGAATGGGTGGCCGAGTGCGAGGACTGGTACATGAGCGAGATCAGCTGCGAGCGGCTGAGCAGGTCGGCCAGCAGGCTCGCCAGCACCTCGTTGCCCAGCATGCGCGCCAGCAGCACGTGGAAATCGGCCAGCAGCCGCGTGCGGCCCGGCACGTCGGCGCGCGCGACGGCCTGGCGCTCGCCCTGCAGGTGCTGGCGCAGCTGGGCCAGCTGCGCCTCGGTGATGCGGGCACAGAGTTCGCGCACCATGCCCGTCTCCAACAGGCGCCGGACCTCGAACACCTCGCGCGCCTCCTCGACGCTGGGGGTGGCCACGAAGGCGCCGCGCGCGGGCGCCAGCGTCACCAGCCGGTCCCGGCTGAGCTGGTTCAGCGCCTGCCGCACGATGGTGCGCGACACCGCGAACACGTCCGCGATCTGCTGCTCGACCAGCCGGGTGCCGGGCATGAGGCGCCGCTCCACGATGGCCGTGGTGATGCTCTCCACGATCTGCGCGGTCGCGCCCGACGCTGCCGCGGCGCGCGGTGCCGCGGGGACGAGCTTGAGCCGGGGAGCGCGGGTTCTGGCCATGGGCGGGTCGAAATGGAATCCGAAGTGTATACACTAATTATCGCAGCGCCAAGACAACGCCCGCCTGGATCGCGCTGCAGAAATCGCAGGGCGGGACGCCGATGGGCACAAACCCTGAGGCTTGCGCGCCGCAAGGTGTATACACTTTCGAGGTCGCAGCGGGTCCGTCCGGCCGCAGACCTCCCGGGGCTGCACGCACGGTCATCGCGACGCTGTCGCCTCACAGTGCCCGCCGTGGTGAGGAAACCGCAGGCCGGGCCTGCGCCTTTCCTCGCACGCGACACGGCCATGGACGCCTCTTACCTTCTGGACCTTGCCGGCTTCTTCCTGCGCTGGCTGCACGTCATCACCGCCATCGCCTGGATAGGCGCCTCGTTCTACTTCGTGATGCTGGACAACAGCCTCACCCCGCCCTCGCACCGCGACCTGCAGGACAAGGGCGTGGACGGCGAGATGTGGGCGGTGCACGGCGGCGGCTTCTACCACTCGAACAAGTACATGGTGGCGCCGCGCTGGCTGCCGCTGCCCGCCCGGCTGCACTGGTCCTACTGGGAAAGCTATTCCACCTGGCTGAGCGGCTTCGCGCTGTTCACCGTGCTGTACCTGTTCAACGCGCGCAACTTCCTCATCGACCGGGCGGTGTTCGACTGGACCCCGGCGGCCGCCGTGGCCAGCGCGCTCGGCTTCCTGGTGGCGTTCTGGCTGCTGTACGACACGATCTGCCGCACGCTCGGCCAGGGCCCGCGCGGCGATGCGGTGGTGGGCGCCTGCGTGGCCGCGCTGGTGGTGGCGGCGGCCTGGCTGGCCTGCCAGCTCTTCGCCGGGCGCGCGGCCTTCCTGCTGGTGGGGGCGATGATGGCGACGGCCATGAGCGCCAACGTGTTCGTGTGGATCATCCCCGGCCAGCGCAAGGTGGTGGCCGCCCTGCGCGCGGGCCAGCAGCCCGACCCGGTCCACGGCCGGCGCGGCAAGCAGCGCAGCGTGCACAACACCTACTTCACGCTGCCGGTGCTGGTGGCGATGATCTCCAACCACTACGGCTGGATCTACCAGGCGCCGCATGCCTGGGCCGCGCTGGTGCTGCTGATGGGTGCCAGCGCGCTGGTGCGCCACAGCTTCGTGGCGCGTCACCGCGCCCACGCCCAGGGCCGGCCCGCCTCCTGGCGCCACGCGGCGCTGGGCACGGCCTTCCTGGTGGTGTTCTGCGTCTGGCTGGCCCCGCCGCCACGCGCAACGGCCGCGCCACAGCTCGCCGGCACCTCCCCGGCCGGCGCCGAGGTCCCCGTCCGCTTCGCCGCCGTGCAGGGCGTGGTCACGCAGCGCTGCGTGCCCTGCCACAACGCGCAGGTCGCCAACAAGGGTATTGAACTTCACACGCCCGAGCTGCTGGCACGGAACTCGCAAGCCGTCTACCAGCAGGCCGTCGTGCTCAAGCTCATGCCCATGAACAACGCCACCGGGATCACGGACGACGAACGCGAGCTGATCCGCCGCTGGTACGAGGCTGGCGCGGCCCTGCACTGAGCAGGCCGCCGTTTCCCTGGCGTCGCGCGTGCGGCGCCTTCGCAACCTGAGGAGAACGTCATGGCATCCCCCGAAGTCCACCCGGTGGACGAAAAGCTTCCCGCGGGGCGTCTGGCCGCGCTGGGCCTGCAGCACGTGCTGGTGATGTACGCGGGCGCGATCGCGGTGCCGCTGATCGTGGGCCGCGCGCTCAAGCTCACGCCGGCGCAGGTGGCGATGCTGATCAGCGCCGACCTGTTCTGCTGCGGCCTCGTCACGCTGGTGCAGAGCCTGGGCGTGACACGCTGGTTCGGCATCCGGCTGCCGGTGATGATGGGGGTCACCTTCGCCGCCGTCGGGCCCATGGTCTCGTTCGCCAATGCGATGCCCGGCGTGGACGGCGCGCGCGCCCTGTTCGGCGCGATCATGGGCGCGGGCGTGGTCTCCATGCTCATCGCGCCCCTGGTCAGCCGGCTGTTGCGTTTCTTTCCGCCCGTGGTGACGGGCACCATCATTGCCATCATCGGCATCAGCCTGATGCGGGTGGGCGTGGGCTGGGCCACGGGCGGCCCCGCGCCCATGGCGCAGAGCGTGGACGTGCCCAGGCTGGTGGCCATGGTGGACGCGGCCAAGGCGGCCGCCGCCGCCGCCGTGCCGGCCGCGCCCGGCGCGAGCGCCGCGGCAATCAAGCTCGCCGGCCCCATCCCCATGGTCGACAACCCGGGCTACGGTGCGCTGGACAACCTGGCCATCGCCGCGGCGGTGCTGGTCTTCATCCTGCTGCTGGTGAAGTACGCCAAGGGCTTCCTGGCCAACGTGTCGGTGCTGCTGGGCATCGTGGTGGGCTGCGCGGTGGCGGCCGGCCTGGGCAAGATGGGCTTCGAGAAGGTCGGCAAGGCCGCCTGGTTCGACCTGGTCACGCCCTTCGCCTTCGGCCTGCCGACCTTCGACCCGGTGATGATCCTCACCATGAGCCTGGTGATGCTGGTGGTGATGATCGAGTCCACCGGCATGTTCCTCGCGCTCTCCGACATGACCGGCAAGCCGCTGGACGCGCCGGCGCTGGCGGCCGGGCTGCGCACCGACGGCCTGGGCACGCTGATCGGCGGGCTCTTCAACACCTTCCCCTACACCAGCTTCTCGCAGAACGTCGGGCTGGTGGGTGTGACCGGTGTGCGCAGCCGCTGGGTCTGCGTGGCCGCCGGCCTGATCATGCTGGTGCTGGGCCTGGTGCCCAAGATGGGCGCGCTGGTCGAGTCCATCCCGCAGTTCGTGCTCGGCGGTGCGGGCCTGGTCATGTTCGGCATGGTGGCCGCGACCGGCATCCGCATCCTGTCGGGCGTGGACTTCGGCAACCGGCACAACCTCTACATCGTCGCCCTGTCTATCGGCTTCGGCCTGATCCCGCTGGTGGCGCCGCGCTGGTTCCAGCAGATGCCGCATGCGCTGCACCCGCTGCTGGAGTCCGGCATCCTGCTGACCTCGCTGGCCGCGGTGGCCCTGAACCTCTTCTTCAACGGCGCGCGGGAAGACCGTGCGGCCGCCGTGGGCGCCGCACGCGCCGCACAGGCGCACTGACGAGCAGGCCGGCCGGCCCGGGGCGTTCCGGCCCGGCCGGCCAAGCCCCCGCGTTTGCGCAGGGCGGGCCGCGGCGCTACGCTGGCTGCATCCCACGGAGCCCTGCATGACCGCCCTGCCGCATTTCCTCGACTACGACCCCGACGACATCGACGTCCGTGTCGCGGAGATGATCGTCGCCACCCATGACACGGCCGACCCGCTGGCCCACCCTGGCGTGGCCGATGCGCTGGGCATCCTGCGCCGGCACCTGAAGATGGACGTGGTCTTCGTCTCGCAACTCCAGGACGGCCGGCGCAGCTTCAAGGTGGTGGACAGCGCAGCGCACGTGACTCGCGTGGTGGCGGGCCAGTCGGACCCGGCGGAGGAGACCTGGTGCAAGCACGTGGTCGAGGGCCGCATGCCGCAGTTCCTGCGCGACGCGAAGCCCCAGGTCGAGGCGGGCGTGCTGCCCGACCCGGGCATGGACATCGGCACCTACATGAGCACGCCCATCACGCTCAAGAACGGCGAGGTCTACGGCACCCTGTGCTGCCTGAGCCAGGACGTGGTGGACGGGGTGAGCGAGCTGGACCTGCGGCGCCTGCAGATCGCCGCGCAATTGCTGGCCGAAGACCTGCACAAGTCCGGCGTTGGCGCGGAGCTGACGCTGGAACCCAAGGACGGGCTGGCGCCGCGCCGCTGAGCGCGGGCTCCAGCCATGCTCCTGCCACGGCAATTGCCGGTCGCCAGCGGGCGTTTCCGTCCGACAGGGCCGCGCTGCCGCAGTCCCCACACTCGCCCCATGAAAAAGAATACAAGCTCCCCCGGCCGCCGTGCGGCCTTCATCGCAGCAGCATCGTTCACGCTCTGCACCGTCGCCCTGGCGCAGCAGGCCGCCACCTGGCCGGTGGGCGTGGGCCCCCAGCCGGCGCTGCCGGCGCCGCAGGAGGACGGTTTCATCCCGCGCGTGAACATCGCCCGGGCCGAAGGCTGGCCCACCGGGGGCATGCCCACCGCAGCGGCCGGCTTCCACGTCACGGCACTGGCCACCGGGCTGGACCATCCGCGCAACGTCTACACCCTGCCCAACGGCGACGTGCTGGTGGCCGAGAGCAACCGCCCGCCGCCCCTGGACGGGCAGAAGGACAAGATGGCCGAGGGCCTGCGCGGCCACGGCATGAAGATCGTGCAGGCCGAGGCCGGGGCCGGCGTGCCCAGCCCGAACAAGATCGTGCTGCTGCGCGACACGCGCGGCGACGGGCGGGCGGAGCTGCGCACCGACTTCATGACCGGGCTGTTCTCGCCCTTCGGCATGGTGCTGGTGGGCGACACGCTCTACATCGCGGACGCCGACGCGATCGTCAAGGTGCCCTACCACGCGGGCGAGACCCAGATCACCGAGAAGCCGGTCAAGCTCACCGACCTGCCCGCCGGCGCGAACCACCACTGGACCAAGAACCTGGTGGCCAGCGCCGACGGCAAGACGCTCTACGCGAGCGTGGGCTCCAACAGCAACATCGGCGACAACGGCATGGCCTCCGAGGAAGGGCGTGCCGCGATCTGGGCCGTGGACATCGCCACCGGCCAGAAGCGGCTGTACGCCAGCGGCCTGCGCAACCCGACCGCCATGGCCTGGGAACCGCAGAGCCATGCCTTGTGGGCGGTGGCCAACGAACGCGACGAACTCGGCAACGACCTGGTGCCCGACTACCTCACCTCCATCAAGGAGGGGGCCTTCTACGGCTGGCCCTGGAGCTACTGGGGCCAGCACGTGGACCCGCGCGTGAAGCCGGCCAACCCGCAGCAGGTGGCGCGCGCCATCGCCCCCGACTTCGGCCTGGGCTCGCACGTCGCGCCCCTGGGCCTGGCCTTCGCCGACGGCCGCCTGCCGGGCGGCTTCGCGAACGGCGCCTTCGTGGGCGAGCACGGGTCCTGGAACCGCGAGCCGCGCTCGGGCTATGAGGTCGTCTTCGTGCCCTTCAAGGACGGCAAGCCCGCCGGCCCGCCGCAGCCCTTCCTGACCGGGTTCGTGTCGCAGCAGGGCAAGGCCTGGGGCCGCCCGGTGGGCGTGGCCCTGGACGCGCACGGCGCCCTGCTGGTGGCCGACGACGTGGGCAACGCGGTCTGGCGGGTGGCGCCGGGCTCCTGACCCGGCGCCAGCCCGCCCGCCGCGCGCGTCAGCGGTGCGGCGCCCGCTGCGCGAACGCCGTGTCCAGCGTGGCCAGGGCGGTGGCGATGCGCTGGCGCTCGGCCGCGATCCACGCGTCCTGCGCCGCGATGCGCTGGCGCGCCGCCGCCAGCATGCGGTCCATCTCGGCCGGCTGCGGGCCGCCCGCGGTGGCCCGCGCGCGCACGATGGCGACCGGGTCCAGCGCGGCGCGGAACTCGGCTTCGCTCATCGGCAGCTCGGCCCCGGGCGCAGGGGCCAGGGCCTCGCGGTAGATGCGGCGCGCCTGCGCGTAGGGGAAATCGGGCGGCCGGATGTCGTGGGCCCGCGCGTAGTCGACCAGTTCCGAGGCGAAATGGTGGCCGACGCGGAAGGGCACGCCCCACTTGCGCATCAGCGTGTCCGCGATCTCCTGCGACGCCGTCCAGTCGCTGTTCAGCGCGTCCAGCGCACGCTGCGGGTCCACCACCATCGCGTCCAGGATCTTCTGCCAGCCCTGCAGGGCCGTGACGCCGCTGCGCACCAGGGCAACCCCGTCACGCACCTCCTTCGCGTCCGACATGCCGGGCGGCAGGTTGTGCGCGCGCATCACCGGGCCCAGCGACAGGTCGACCGCGGTGGACGCGTCGCGCCGGGTGCTGTTGAGCAGGCCGGGGTTGTGCTTCTGCGGCATGGCGCTGGAGACATAGGTGGCGCCGCCCCGGTCGGCCAGCAGGATCCAGGGGCGCGGGCCCGCGTACTGCACCATGAGGTCCTGCACGAAGGCGCCCGTGTGCAGGCCGATCGAGCTGACCAGCGCGCCGGTCTCCACGGCCGCGTCCACCGGCGAGACCTGCGCGGCATCGAAGGCGTTCTCGACCAGCGCCGGGAAGCCGAGGTAGGCGGCCATGCGGGCCCGGTCCAGCGGCCAGCTGGTGCCGTTCAGCACGGTGGTGCCCATGGGCGAGCGGTCGATGCGGGCGTAGGCCTCGCGCAGCCGCTGCGCGTCGCGGTCCAGCCCGGCCGCATGGCCCAGCAAGGCATGGCCCAGGCTGTTGGGCTGCGCCGCCACGCCGTTGGTGTAGTTGGGCACGATGGTGTCGCGCTGCTTCGCGGCCATCTCCACCAGGTCGCGCGTGGTGCGGTTGAGCTGCTCGGCCAGGCCCAGCATGTCGTCGCGCAGCATGGCGGCGCGCGTGGTGGCCAGCATGTCCTGGCTGGAGCGCCCCGCATGCAGCAGGGTCACCTCGGGGCCACCCGCCTGGATCAGCAGCGGCTCGTAGGTGATCACGTTGACCGGCCGCTTGCCGCCGGGCTGGTCGCCCTGCGCGATCACCTGCGACAGCGCGGCGGCCACGCGCGGCGCGACGTCCGGCGCCAGCAGTCCCTGGTCGGTGTTGGTGAGCCAGGAGGCCTTGTTGATTTCCGAAAGCCAGAAGAACTCGTCGTGGACCGCCGCCGGCGCCTGGGCGGCCGCGGGCAGCGCCAGGGCCGCGCAGGCCAGGGCGATGCAGGGAGCGAGGAGGAACTGTCGCATGCACGATCTCCTTGGTGGGCTGCGCATGCTACCCGGGCGGCGCCGCGGCGCGAAGGTGCGCCACGCGGGCAGTGGCGCCAGCGCACTGGCGACCCGGGTTAATGCTGATCATCGGCGGGGACAGGCCGGCTAGGCTGGGCGCTCCACAGCTGTTCTGGAGTTTTCTTCGATGAAGATCGCCTCACTGCTCCTGGCGCTGGCCTGCACGGCCGTCGCCGCGCCCGCCCGGGCCGAGCCTCCCACGGTGGAGCTCACCTGGATGTCCATCGCCAACTGGGACATCCGCATTGGCGGCAAGCGCATCATGATGGACGGCTACTTCAGCCGCCTGCCCGCCTCCCTGTTCTACCCGCCGCCGGACCTGCCCAACGACATGTACGCCTACACCAAGGCGCCGGCCGGGGTCGATATGGACGCGATCCGCAAGGTGCGCGACGCCGAGCTGGGCGCCGACAAGCTGGACCTGCTGCTGGTGGGCCACAGCCACTGGGACCACAGCTGGGATTCGCCGGCCTGGGCCAAGCTCACGGGCGCGAAGATGGTGGGCGGCGCGAGCACCTGCCTGCAGGCCCTGGCGCAAGGCGTGCCCAAGGACCAGTGCCGCAGCGTCAACGGCGGCGAGAAGATCGACCTGGGCGATGGCGTGGTGATGCGCGTGGTGCGCTTCAACCACAGCGGCGACGCCAGCAACCCGATCCAGCACTTCGCCCGCGAGCTGTACCGCCCGCCCGTGGCCGACCCGGCGACGGGCGGCTTCCGGGCCGGTGTCGGCGAGGACTTCCCCAATGGCGGCGGCAACCGCGCCTTCCTCTTCACCATCGACCGGCCGGGCGAGAAGCGGCTCTCCTTCTTCATCAACAACTCCTCCAGCGCCTTCGACCTGGACAAGGACATCGTCGTCGACGGCGTGAACTACGGCTCGCCCATCGGCAACCTGGCCGCCGCCATGAAAGACGCCGGCCTGACGCAGGTGGACGCCTGGATAGGCACGGGCGGCAAGCCGGTGGCGGAGATGGTGGTCCCGGTGATCCAGCCGCGCACCTACATCCCCAACCATTGGGACGGCCTGTTCAATCCCTTCTGGCCCGGCCTGCCCTACCCGTTCAAGGACGAGGCGCTGCAGGCTTACCTGCAGGCGCAGAAGGTGGCGCTGATGCCGCAGACGCAATACTTCGACAAGTACGTGCTGGGCAGCGACGGCGTGCGCATGGACGCCAACGCCGAGGTCAAGCGCAAGCTCGGCTTCGCGCAGCGCCAGCCCTTCAAGCAGGCCCTGCTGGACGCGGTGGACGAGGTCGCGTCCACCAGCATGGGCGACGACTGCGGCGAAGGCTTCGCGCCGCCGCCGCCCTGGGCCAACCGGCTGGCGCAACTGGAGCGTGCGGGCCAGCGCTGACCCCGCACGCGTGAGCTCACCCGCCGGCGCGGCGCCGGCGGCCGCTTTACTCACCCCGGTGCGGCAAGCCCCCGCCTTCCAGGCTGCGGGGCCGGCACCGCAGCCTCCCGCACGGGGGGTGCGGGGGCTGTACGAGTTGGTGGGGTGAACGCGGACAGGCTGACGCCCGCCAGTCGTGCCCAGTGCGCCCGCTGCGCGGGGCTGGCCCACCACTCGGTCCCGTAGCGCGCACGGCCCTCGCGCACCATCTGTAGCGCCATCCGCGCCGCCTCGGGGTTTCCCTGGTCCGCCGCGGCGGCGAAGCGGGCGTAGGCCGCGACATAGCGACCCTGCGCGTAGAGATCGAGCGCGCCGTCCAGGACTGCGTCCTGCTGGCGCAGCACGAGCGCGGCCGCGCAGGCCACGACCCAGGCGGCGATGACGATGACGAGCTTGCGCAGCGCGTCCATGGCGCCTTCAGAGGCGGGTGGGCACGGTGACGCCGTGCAGCAGGGCCGGGTCCTCGCGCTGCGCCAGGCACTGGCGCGCCAGCAGCGGCAGCGCGCCCGCCACCAGCGCCGACAGCCAGCCGCCCACCAGGCCCAGGGGCACCAGGGTGGCCGCCAGGGTGCCCAGGAAGAAGGCCTTGGCCACCAGCCCGTGCACATACGAGCGCAGGAAGGCGCGCAGGTTGGCCAGGGGCCAGCGACCGTGCACCAGCACCATGGTGGTGATGCCGACGACCGGGATGGTGGCGACCAGCCCGCACCACTGGGCGGGCGCCTCGCGCGAGGCCAGGGTCGCGATCATCGAGACCAGCCCCGAGACGCCGGCGCTGAAGGAGATGTCGCGCACCCGCGCATGCGAGTGCGCCGGCGGCGCCTGCACCGGCGGCATTCCGGCGTAGGCGATGGCGAAGCAGGCCAGCGTGAAGAGCAGGACCCCCACGCCGTCGCCCATGAGGAAGCGGGTGCCGGCGCAGACGGCGAGGGTGCCGGCGGTGGAGGCGCCCAGGGCCAGGGCACGGCCATGGCGCCGCGCCGCCAGCGCGTAGAACAGCGTGTGCAGCGCGGTGAGCCCCGTCGCATACAGCGCGGAGAGGGCGGCCGCGGCCGCGAACGCGGCCCCATGGTCCCGCCCCAGCCAGGCGAGGGCCGGGACCGAGGTCACCGGGATGGCAGCCACCAGCCCGGCCAGCACGTGGCCCCCCTTGCGCAGCAGCACCAGCGCCATGGCGACGGCCGCCAGGGTGCCCAGGCCCCGGCCGAGCAGGGCGGGTGTCGCGGCGGCGTACAGGGATATCGACAAGGCGTGCATGCTTGCTCCAACGCCCCCCGGGGCGGTTGGAGCGAACTGTAGGAAGCGGGGCGGGCCCCCACCATCCCGCGATCGCGCGCCGTGGGGCGCGGGACACACCGCCTATGCGTGACGCGGCGGCAGCGGCAGCTGGAGCGCGAGGCGGGTGCCGGGGTGCGCGGCCTCGATCGCGAGGGTGGCGCCCAGGCGGCGCGCGCGCGCGCGCATGTTGTCCAAGCCCCGGCTGCCAGGGCCCGGCGCGTCCTTCAGGCCCACGCCGTCGTCGCGCACGGCCAGGCACAGCGCGCCGTCCTCCACCGCGATGCCGACCTCGACCCGCTTCGCCCTGGCGTGCTTCATCACGTTGGCCAGGCCTTCCTGCGCGATGCGCAGCACCTGCAGCGCCGTCGCGGCGGGCAGCTCCAGCGTGTCGCCCGCGCCGCGCACGGCCCAGTGCGAAGCCAGCCCGGCCTGGGCCAGCTGCGCTTCCCAGCGGAAGCGGAAGCTGCCCCAGGCGGCGAGGAAGTCGTTGCCGTCCGGCGTCATGGCCTCCAGCACCAGCCGCATGTCGGCGATGCAGGCGCGCAGGGCGCTCGCGATGTCCTCGCGCTCGAGCTCGTCGCGCTCCACGCGCGACAGCGTGACGAAGAGCTGGGAGCCCAGGCCGTCGTGCAGGTCGCGCATGATGCGCTGGCGCTCCTCGTCGGCGGCGATCTGGCGCTCCAGCCGGCGCAGCCGGGCGTGGTTCTCTTCCAGGGCCCGCGTGCGCTCGGCCACCCGCTCCTCCAGCCGGGTGTTGGCCTGGCGCAGGCCGGCGTGCGCGGCCCCCAGCTCCGAGAACAGCCGCGCGTTGGCGATGGCGATGGCCGCCTGCCCGGCCAGCACGCCGGCCAGCGTGGTGCGCTCGGGCGTGAAGCAGCCCGCCGTCAGCTCGTTCTCGAGGTACAGCACGCCCAGCACGTCACGCGCCGCCACCACGGGCACGCAGAGCACGGAGACGCCGGCGCGGCCGTGCCAGCGCGGCGAGGCGCCCCAGGGGTGGGGTGCGCACGCATCCTCCAGCACCAGGGCCTCGCCGCCCTGCTGCACGGCCCGCAGCAGCGGGGCCGGCAGCAGCGTCTGCGCGAGGGGCACGGGCGTGGGCGGCTCCTGCCGCGCCCCGGCCTCGGCGCGCTGGGCCGCGAGCACGAGCTGGCCGTCCAGGTGCAGCAGCAGCGCGGCATAGCGCGCGCCCGCGTTTTCCATCGCCTGCTGCAGCAGGCGCGCGGCCACGGCCGCCATCTCCAGCTCCGCGCTGATGGATTGCGAGGCCTTCACCAGCGTCAGCGTGTCCAGCGGCACCGCATGGGCCCCGCTGCGCGGGCGGGCGAAGCCGGGCATGTCCTCCTCGATCTGCCGCACCATGCAGGTGGCGCCCCACTGCGAATACAGGCCGTGTGCCAGCTCCAGCGCGTCGCGCAGGCCGGCCGGGTCCCCGGTGCGCGCACAGTGGCGCGCCCAGCGGTGCGCGACGATGGCCGCGTCCCCGGTGAAGCCCTGCGCACGCGCCAGCTCGACGGCCCGGCCGTACTGGCGCGAGGCCGCCGGATCGCCGGCCAGGGCGGCGAGTTCCGCCTCCAGCGAGGCCACGCGGTGCAGGTGGTTCTCCGGGCAGTGCGCCGCCCAGGCGCGCAGCTTGCGCAGGTGCTTGTGCACCAGCCGCCGCGAGGCACCCACGGGCCGCTCGCGCAGGCGCTGGGCATGCAGCAGCGCCTCGAACCAGTGGTGCAGCGGCGTCGAGAAGTTGCCGGCCATGCGGTGCAGGTTGCGCCGCACGCGCTCGCCATGCGCGACGACGTCGTCGCCGTAGAAGCCGGCCATCACGTTGAGCATCACCGCGAGCTGGTCGTGCACCAGCTCGAAGATCTCGTCGTGCGGCAACGCATCGCCCTCGCTGCGCAGCCGGCGCAGCGGCTCGATCGGGGCGCGCGGCGCACCGCCCCGCAGCAGCCCCAGCAGCCAGTCGAAGCTGGCGCAGCAGTCGAGCACCAGGGCGTTGCGGTGGCGCTCGCCCAGCGGGCGCACCTCGTGCAGCGCGTCGTCCAGCGCCGAGAGCGAGCCCATGGCGTTCCAGGTGACGCCGACGAACATGCCCGCGGCGTAGCCGGCGATCTCCGGGTTGCCGCTGCGCTCGGCCTGCTCGAAGCAGTTGCGCAGCAGCGGCAGCGTGGACGCGATCGGCACCTTCCAGTGCATCACGTAGAACAGGTGGTTGAAGCTCAGGCTGTGCGTGCCGAAGCGTTCGCCCAGCCGCACCGAGAGTTCGCCCAGCGCGTGGCCGGTGTCGATGTCGTCGAACACGCCCGACAGCACGTGGCCGGCCACCGAGATGGGCTGCCAGGACCAGGGCGTGACGCCACGCTCGAAGGCCAGCCGCGTGCCGGCCAGGCCCAGCACCGCGTAGAGCGGCGAGGCCAGCGTGTGGGCCACGCTGATGGTGGCGAAGATGAGGCGCTGCAGCTGCAGCTGCGCGGGATCGGTCGCGGCCGGCGCGTCGATCCACGCCGCCACGGGGCGGCCGCGAAGGCGCAGCCGCAGGCGCACCAGCTGCAGCACGGTGTCCAGCGTGGCGCGCTCGGTGCTCACCCGAAGCCCGAGCCGGCCCAGCGCCTCCACGCCGGCCTGCAGCGCTTCCTGCGCCCGCTGCTGGGCGACCAGCATGCGGATGCGCAGCTCGTCGCCGCGGGCCCGCGCCAGCGGATCGGCCTCCAGGCGGCGGGCCTCGGCGAGGCAGGCCTCGGCGGCCTCGAAGTCCTGCGTGAGCACGAAGGCGTCGGTCGCTTCGTGCATCAGGGCGAGTCGCTGGGCGGGCGAGAGCGGCAGGGCCGACGCCAGCGCCGTGAGCGCGGTCCGCAGCAGGCGGGCCTGCTGGGCGAAGGCCGCCGAGGCGTGCGCCTTGCCGGCCGCGCGCTGGGCCGCGAGCGCGAACTCACGCCGCGCGCCGGGGTCCAGCAGGGACAGGGCCTGCTCCAGGTGCCTGCAGCTGTCGAACAACGCCGCGTCCGTGTCCTGCACGCGCAAGGCCTGGCCCAGCCGCAGGTGCCAGTCGAGGCGGGTCGCCGCATCGGCCGATTCATAGGCCGCCTGCTGCAGCCTGTCGTGCACGAAGCGCCACGTGTGCTCGCCCTCGGGTTCGACCAGGCCCTCGGCCTGCGCGCGCTCCAGCGCGGGGGTGAGGGCCGCCAGCGGCCGGCCCGTCGCGCTCGCCAGGAGCTGCGCGCTGAACTGCCGCCCGGCCGCGGCGGCCAGTCCCAGCAGGGCGGCCTGCTCCGCCGGCAAGGTGCGCAGGCGGCTGGAGACGGCCTCCAGGGCCGAGGCGGGCAGGGCCGGCGTGGCGCCGCCCCGCGTCTCCAGCACCCAGCGGCCGCTGTCGCGCGGCATGAGCTGGCCCTGGGCCACCAGGGTGGCGAGCAACTGGCCGAGGAACAGCGGGTTGCCGCCGCTGCGCTGCGTCAGCCAGGCCAGCATGGGCTCGGGATGGGCCAGGCCCGCGGGCAGCGCGGCCTCCATCCAGCGGCGGATGTCGGCGTCCTCGAGCGCGGCGAGGTCCAGCGTGGTGTGCGGCAGTTCGGCGAACGCGGCCAGCAGGTCCGCGGGCGCCTGGGCATCGGTGCGCAGGCCGGCCACCACCAGCACGCGCCGCAGGTCGCGCTCGGCGACGGCGGCCGCGACCATGGCCAGGGTGGCGGCCTCGCTCCACTGCACGTCGTCGATGAAGAGCACCAGCACCTGCTCGCGCGTCAACTCGCGCAGCAGCGACACCAGGGCCGACAGCAGGCGCTGGCGCGCCTGCTCGGGCGGCAGCTCGATGGGGTGGGACGCGATGCCCAGCCGCCGCGCCAGGGCCGTGGACAGCACGCCCAGGGCGGCGGCCTCCGACCCGATGGGCACGCGCGCGAGGTCCGGCTGCAGCGCCAGGTTGTCCAGCAGCCCGGCCAGTGCGGGGTAGGGGCGCTGCGAGCCGTGCTGCTCGCACTTGGCCAGCGCCGTCAGCACGCCCTGGCCGCGGGCCCGCTGCAGGAACTCCAGCGCCAGGCTGCTCTTGCCGATGCCCGAGGGGCCCTGCAGCACCACCAGTTCGACACGGCCCGACTGCACGCGCGCGAGCGCCTGGTCGAGTTGCGCGCGTTCGCGCTCGCGGCCGACCACCAGCCGCGGCAGCGCGAACCGCGCGCGGGACGCGACGGGCGCCGGCACCTGCGAGGGTTGCCGCTGCTCCAGCGCGGCGATGCAGTGCGCGAGCTCCTCGGCCACGGCACGCGCGGACGCGGGGCGCTGCAGCGGCGATTTGGCCAGCATGGCGGCCACCAGTTCGGCCACGGCCGCCGGCATGTCCCGGCGCTGGGCGCGCAGGTCCTCCGGTTGCAGGGCCAGGTGCGCGTGCAGCCAGCCCAGCGGGTCGCTGGCCTCGAAGGGCAGCCGGCCGGCCAGCAGGCGGTAGGCCAGCAGGCCCAGCAGGTACAGGTCGGTGCGCGCATCGGGCTGGCTGGCGGTGCGGCCCGTGAGTTCCGGCGCGGTGTGCCGCGGATCGTCGCCCTCGCCGCCGTGGCGGGTGGCGGCGGCGACCTCGAAGGGCACGGCTTCGGCGTTGAACAGCGCCGCACGCAGCCGTTCGCCAGCGCGCACGTGCACGGTGGTGGGACGCAGCCGCAGGTGGGCGATGCGCGAACGGTGCAGCGCGTCCAGCGACTCGGCCAGGTCCCGCAGCAGGCGCAAGGCGACCGCCAGGTCCACGGGGCCGGATTTCTCCAGCCAGTCGTCGAGGAACTCACCGTCTTCGTGGGCCAGGGCCCAGGTGATGCCGGACGGACCCTCGTGCCACTCCAGCGGTGCGTGGGTGCCACCCGCGGCCTTCAGGCGTTCGGCGGTGGTGCGGTTGGCCGCGGCCGCCTCATGGCCCAGGCCGAAGCGGTGCCACAGCATGACGGGCTTGCCGCGCAGGCGGCCGCGTGCCACGACGAGCCGGTGCTCATGCCGCAGGCCCTCGAGCTCGTCGTATCGATTCGACAACGCGTTCGGGAGCATGTCGGTGCCGTGGCCGGTTTTGCGGTATGTGCGTTAGATGTGCGCGCAAGTATAGTCAGCGCCGCGGAAATGCCGCGATAGGAGTCAACACGATGGCGTCGTCCCCGGGGGATCCCTGGCCGCGTTTTCGCGGCAACGCGATGCAGACGGGCCGCGCGCCTGAGGGCCTGAAGCCCACCACGATCCCGGGCTGGACCTACCCCGCCAAGCCGCGCCACGAGGAAGGGCCGGGCCTGGCCGCACGGGGCATCTTCAATTCGGCGGTGGTCGATGCCGCAGGGAACGTGTACTCGGGCGACGCCTCGGGCCGGCTCTCCAGGATCGCGCCGCACGGCCAGGGCGAGGTCATTCACGACACCCGGGCCCTGATCGACACGACCCCGCTGCTGCACAAGGGCTTCCTCTACGTGGCCTGCGGCGACGGCTACATCTGGCGCTGGAAGGCAGGCAGCCCGGCGTCCAAGTGGTTCGGCGCGCCCCTGGAGCCGGGCGCCTTCATCAACTGGTTTGAAGGCCACCTCGGAGTTGATTCCAAAGGCAACATCGTCGCACCCAACGACAACTTTCGTGTTTACTTTCTGGACCCCGAAACTGTGTCTTCGCGGTCGCCGCTTCTGCATGCCGTGGACATGAAGGACCAGACCTGGTCGCTCGCGTGCGTGGACCCTGCCTCGGGGCGCCTCTTCATGGGCAACAACGCCATGCGGGTGCTGGACCCGCAGGCCCGCAACGTCTATGCCTTCTCGGCCGACTGGCAGCCGCTCTGGTCCTTCGCCACGGACGGCAGCGTGGTCGCGAGCCCGGCGTGGGACCGCGGCCGGCTCTTCGCGGGCTCCTTCGACGGCTACCTCCATGCCTTCGACGCCGCCACCGGCCAGCGCCTGTGGAAGTTCGCGACCGGCGACCACCTGTACGCGAGCCCTGCGATCCTGTCGAACGGGCTGGTGGTGCAGGCCAGCTGCGACGGCTGCGTCTACGCCGTCGAGCCCGGGGACGGCACCCTGGCCTGGCGCTACGACATGCCGCTGCGCCAGCCCTTCAGGTCCTCGCCGGCGGTGGGGGCCGGCGATCGCATCTGGCTGGGGACCGGCGACGGCCGCATGCTGGTGCTCGATGACCAGGGCATGCCGCTGGCCCTGCACCCGCTGGGGGTGGCGGGGCCCAGGCGCCAGGTCAATGCCTCGCCGGCCGTTGCGCCGGGCGGCATGGTGATCGGCGATTCGGAAGGCGCGCTGCACCTGGTGCCCTGGCGCGTGGCCTCGGGCCCATCCGCGCCCCCGGAGGCGGAACCCGCGGCGCCGGCCGGCTGGTCCGCCGCCCTGTACCCCACCGACCCCTGGGGCGTGGTGTCGGCCCAGCCGCCCCACCACGCCCGCCCGGGCGAGGCGCTGTGCTTCACGCTGGACGCCCGCGAATCGGACGGCAGCGGCAGCACCCGCACCATCGGCCTGCTCGACACGGTGCAGGCCTGGCCGGCCAGCCACTGGCACGCGCGGATCTCGGGCGACCGGCGCTACGTCATCGTGGAACAGGGCCCCGGCTGCACGCCGGGCGAGGTGGCGCCGCTCAAGCTGCACGTGACCTGGCGGCACTCGCCGGAACGCGAGGGCCTGCGCATGCACGGCGGCGTCGCGGGGCCGGCCTTCACCACCGCCTGCGAGATTCCCATCCTGCGAACCTCGGTGGCAGGGCGGGAGCCGCCTGCGATGCTGTGGTTCCAGCGCATCGCGATGTCGCTGCCGGCCCTGCTGCCCAGCTACAACCAGATCGGCTTCGAGACGCTGGTGTACGGCATCACGCGGGTGTGCGCGCTGAAGTCCGGCGAGTGGCTCTACCTGTGCACGGGCTGGCTGCCCGACGGCTCACCCGACATCGCGACCGGGGTGCGCTTCCCGATGCGGGGCCGCTGGGACGCCGCCACCGGCACGCTGCAGCTGCGCGGCCAGGGCGTGTATTCGGCGTTGAACGGCTTTGCCACGCACATGCACAGCTTCGCGCTGACCTGCTGGTTCGACGCGGACGGCACGCCCAGCGCGAGCCCGGTGCTGCGCATCGCCTACGCCCCCTCGGGCGTGCACTTCTACGGCCCCATGCTGGAGGCGCTGGGCATGGGCGACGACCAGCACCCGATCGAGGTGTTCGGCAGTGGCGAGATCGGCACCTGGCCGGCCCAGGGACCGGCCCTGCCCGGCCTGCACTGGACGCTGGACGCGGCGTCCGGGGACATGGTCGTGCACTGCGGGCCCGACGTGCGCTTGTCGCCCGTGCAGTTGGCGCTGGTGGTGCAGGACGAGCACGGCGAGCCCGTCACCATGGACTACGCCAGGGCCACCGGGCGTGTCACGGTGTCCGGCCAGGTCCTGCTGCGGCTGTCCCGCCCCGCGGGCATGGACGGGCCCTGGTCCAAAGCGTGCCAGGTGTGGGTGGTGGCCGACGGCGTGCCCGTGCCCGCGCGCTTCGGCAACTGATCAGAGCAGGCCCAGCACCTGGGCCTCGTACACCGCTTCACCGCGCGAGTGCACGGCGAGCTTGCGGTAGATGCGCTTGACGTGCGTCACCACCGTGTGCGCGGAGATGCCCAGCACGCCGCCCACGTCGGCGAAGTTCAGGCCCTTGGCCACCAGGCGCAGGATTTCGGTCTCCCGCTCGGTGAGCGGGCTGTCCGCGGGCGCGGCGGCGGCAGGAGATCCCGTGGCCGCCGGCGTGCCCGCGCCGGTTTGCAGCGCGTTGTCGCGGAAGCGTTGCAGCACGCGCCGGGCAATGCCGGGGCTGATGGGGGCGCCGCCGGCCCGCACGTCCAGCACCGCGGCAGCGACGCTGGCGGGCAGCGCGTCCTTCATGAGGTAGCCGGTCGCACCGGCAGCGATGCTGTCGGTGACGTGCGCGTCGTCGCCGAACATGGTCACCACCAGCACGTCGCAGTCCGGGCGGCAGGCCATGGCGTGGCGGATGATCTCGATGCCGCTGCCGTCGGGCAGGCCCAGGTCGGTGAGCACCACGTCGGGCCGTTCGGCCGCGATCAGCGCCTTGCCAGCGGCCACGCTGGAGACGGCCCCCACCAGGCGCAGCTGCGGCTCGCCGAGCACGGCCTGCGAAAAGCGCTGCAGGAAGGCCGGTTCATCTTCGACGACAAGCACGCTGACGGTCATGGCGATCCCCTAATTGCTGGCCCTTGATTCTGGCAGCTTGGCGTCTCGCGACTGTCCCCCATGGACGGGACAGCGGCCGCCACGGGCCCAGCCCCCGACGCTGCACCGCGCCTGCAAGCGCACGCCCCGCCGTCCGGTGAACACGACGCGGTGTAAGCTGCGCGGCCAGCCGATCCGCCAGCATTCCTGGGCCTGGCCGCCGCACGCATGCCAACCCAACTTCCGCACAGCCCCGCCGCCGACCGCAACAAGGCGGCGATCCTCGAGCGCCTGCAGCAGGTCCTGGGCGAACGCGGAACCGCCCTGGAAATCGCAGCCGGAACGGGACAGCACACCGCCTGGTTCGCGGCCTCGATGCCGGGCTGGACATGGCAGCCCTCGGACGCCGACCCCGGCCTGCTGCCCGCCATCGCCGCACGCGCCGCGCAGGCGGGCCTGGGCAACGTGCGCCCACCGCTGCAGCTCGACGTGACGTCGCGGCCCTGGCCACCCTTGGCGCGGGAATTCGATGCGATCTTCTGCGCAAACATGCTGCATATCGCGCCCTGGGACGCCTGCGCGGCGCTGATGCGGGGCGCGGCGCCGCTGCTGGCGCCCGGCGGCGTGCTCATCACCTACGGGCCCTACTTCGAGTACGGCGCCGCGCCGGCGCCCGGCAACCTCGCCTTCGACGAGAGCCTGCGGGCCCGCGACCCGCGCTGGGGCGTGCGCCGCCTGGAAGCCGTCTGCGGCGAGGCCCGCGCCGCCGGGCTCACGCTGGCGCAACGGCTGGAGATGCCAGCCAACAACCTGCTGCTGGTGTTCAGGGCGACCTGAGCGCGCCGCCGCGTGGGGGCGGGGCACGCATTGACGAGGCGCCCGCAGGCAACGACGATCGCAGGCTTGCGGGCTGGCGGTTGCCGGCGCGCCCCACGCCCGGAGACCTGATGCATCCCCCCTCCACGGACTACCTGGTCGTCGGCGGCGGCGCCACCGGCCTGGCCTTCGCCGACACGCTGATCGCCGAGACGAGCGACCTGACCGTCACGATCGCGGACCTGCGCGGCCGCCCCGGCGGCCACTGGAACGACGCCTACCCCTTCGTGGCCCTGCACCAGCCCTCGGCCTTCTACGGCGTGAACTCGACGCCCCTGGGCCGCGGCACGCTGGACACGCAGGGCCCCAACGCGGGCCTGTTCGAACTCGCGTCCGGGGTCGAGGTCGTCAGCTATTTCGACACCGTGCTGCGCCAGAAGCTGCTGGCCAGCGGCCGCGTGCACTACCTGCCCATGACCGAGCACCTGGGCGGCCACAGGCTGCGCTCCGTGCTGACGGGCGAGGCCTTCGACATCGAGGTGCGCCGCCGCGTCGTGGATGCGCGCTACCAGGCGCCCAGCATTCCGGCCACCCACCGCCGCAAGTTCGAGGTCGCGCCCGGGGTCCGAATCGCCCAGCCCCGGGAGCTGGCGCAACTCGGGCTGGCGCAGGGCGAGTGGCCGCGGCATTTCGCGATCCTGGGGGCCGGCAAGACGGCCATGGACGTGGGCGTCTGGCTGCTCGGTGCGGGCGTTCCGGCCGATCGAATCACCTGGGTGATGCCGCGGGACTCCTGGCTGATGAACCGTCGCACCACGCAGCCGGGCATGGCCTTCTTCCACGATGCGATCGGCGGCCAGGCCACGCTGATGCGCGCCTGTGCCGACGCGTCGTCCGCCGACGACCTGTTCCTGCGGCTCGAACGCGCGGGCAACATGTTCAGGATTGCGCCCGAGGTGACGCCGCGCATGTTCCACTTCGCGACCATCTCGCAAGGCGAGGTCGACCTGCTGCGGCGCATCACCGACACCGTGCGCCTGGGCCACGTGCAGGCCGTGGAGCCCGGCGGCCTGCGGCTGGCGGGCGGCCTGCGCGAGCTGCCGCCCGGCACGCTGCACATCGACTGCACTGCCTCCGCCGTGGAGCCCAGGCCCCTGGTTCCCGTGTTCCAGCCCGGGCTGATCGTGCCGCAACTGGTACGGGCACCGCTGCCGAGCTTCAGTGCCGCCTTCATCGCCCACATCGAGGCGCTGGGCGGCGACGACGAGCGCAAGAACGCGCTGTGCCAGCCGGTGCCCTTTCCCGATGGGCCGGGCGCGTATCCGCGCACGCTGCTGGCCAACCTGCGCAACGAGGGCGCCTGGAGCCGGGACGAGCGGCTGCGCGAGTGGCTGGTCGCCAGCCGGCTCGATGGCTTCCGCAAGCTGGTCGCCGCGGTCAGGCCGGACGAGCCGGACAAGATGCGCGTGCTGGGCGCCATCCGGGACGCCCTGCCCGCCGCGCTGGCGAACCTGCAGCGGCTCGCCGCGGCCGCCTGAAGCGGCACCATCACGTGATGAAACCCTGCGCGTGCCGGCGGCGCAGCCCAGCTTCGCGCCTAGGCCTCGCCGTGCGCATGATGGGCGAGCGGCACGCAAGGCGATTCGATCGACCCGGGGCCGGTACCGTCTCGCAGGAATGATGGCGGTGAGAACACCTGCTGCGGATACGATGGTGCCATGCTCAAGTTCGAACTGGGAACGAGCGAAGGCTGCCCCACCGCGCGCCTCGAGGGACTGGTGTCCGTGGAGGCCTGGGCGAGCGTGCTGGAAGACCTGGATCGCAGCTTGCAGGCCCATGCCGGCCCACCGCGCCTGCTGATGGATCTGACGCCGCTTCTGGGCTACCTGGGCGTCCCCGAGCGCCAGGCCGTGGGGGCCCTGATGGCGCACCATCTGGCACGGATGCACAAGGTCGCGCTGGTCGTGCAGGCACACAAGATTTCCAACGTGGTGCACGACGAGGCGCAACGCCAGGGCTTGGATCTGCGCCTGTTCTCCAGCAAAAGGGAGGCCCTGGCGTGGATCCACGCCTAGCGGCGTTCTCCCGGTGCACGCCCGCCCGGCTGAGGTAACCTCCATGGATGAGGTCGCATGCGGTGGCCCGTTTTTTTGGGGATGAACTGAATGTTCAGCATGGGTTTGTCGCGGCATTCGCACCTGCTGGTGGTGTGCACCGGGGCGCCGGTCTACGAGGACTTCGTGACCTTGATCGACCTCATCGCCAACGTGTCGGGCCGCGAAGGCTGGCGCACGGTCCTAGTCGATTGCACGAGCGTCGCACCCACCTTCACGGAAGCCGAACGGATCGCCTTGGGGCAATGGGCGGGCAAGCAGCTCACCGGCTTGTACGTGGGCCTGGTGGTCAGCGACCCCAGGCGCTTCTCCGCCACGCAGAGCGCAGCGGCGACACGAGGGGGCACCCTGCAATACTTCGACACGCTGGATGCGGCCAACGCCTGGCTCGACAAGGCGTCTGTCGCGCGCTGAAAACGTCCGGCCTGCCCGGCTTCAGGCGTGCGTGACTCGAATCCCGGATACGGATACGAACAGTCACAACCTCAGCCGCTTCGTTTGGTTGCCGTTCAGGTTCGCTGACGCCTAATAGGCTCAACAACAAGGACGCATCCATGGCCACCATCCTCTCTCCCCACACCACGCCCTCGAGCACCGAGCCGGGCGCCCCGACCTCCGCCACGCCCAAGGCCCTGTGGATCACGGTGGGCGTGCTCGCCGTGGTGTCCTCCGCACTCGGCGCTGCCCTGGTGATGAAGAGCCATGACCAGCCTGCCGCCACGCCTGTCCAGGCTGCGTCCGCGCTGCCGGCCATTGCGCCTGCCGACGGCACCCCTGTCCAAGACAAGCCGATGCTGGCGCAGCCCCAGCCTGAAT
>NZ_JADDOJ010000070.1 GCF_015159745.1 Ramlibacter aquaticus
GATTGGCTCATGGCGGGGTGTCCTCAGCGGCCGGGCTGGGCCCGGTCCCAGGGGAAGAGGCGGCGGCCCAGCAGGCCGAGCAGCAGGTCGCTGCCGAAGCCGATCACGCCGATGATCGCGATCGCGGCATAGACGTTCTCGAAGTGCTGGTAGCGCGCCTGCTGGGTGATGAAGAAGGTGATGCCGCTGCTGGTACCTATCAACTCGGCGACGATCAGGTAGGTCCAGGCCCAGCCGAGCAGGATGCGCTGGTCGCGGTACAGGTCGGGCAGGATGCCGGGCAGCATCACGCGCGTCACCAGCTGCGAGCCCTTGGCGCCCAGCGTGCGCGCGGCCTCGATCAGCGTGGCCTCCAGCTTGCGCGTGGTGTTGGCGATGATCAGCACCTGCTGGAAGAAGGTGCCGATGACGATGATCGCGATCTTGGGCCCGTCGTAGATACCCAGGATGGCCACCGCCAGCGCGCCGAAGGCGGGCGCGGGCAGGTAGCGGAAGAACTCGATGAAGGGCTCGGACAGCGTGGCCAGCGGCCGGTAGGTGCCCGCCAGGATGCCCAGCGGCACGCCCAGCACGGAGGAGATGAGGAAGCCCCAGAAGATGATCTGGATGCTGTGCCACAGGCTCTGGTGCAGCCAGGGCGCGTCCTTCTGCTCGGGCGCGGTGGTGAAGGCGGTGTACAGCGCGCGCGCCACCTGGTGCGGCGCCGGCAGGTACACGGGGTTGGCCGGCACGCCCGTGGGCAGCGCCTTGCCGGCCGTGCGCGCGTCGGCGAGTTCGCGCTCGAAGTCGTCCCGGTCCACCAGCATGCCGGGCTGGAAGTAGTCCACGCTGCCCGCCGCCTCGATCTTCACCTTGGGGTGCCAGACGAAAGGCAGGTAGGACACCGCGCACCACAGCAGCAGCGGCAGCAGGAAGGATGCGAGGGTCAAGAGAACCCCCGGCCGGCGGCGCAGGGCCGCCAGCTTCTGGGCGATGGAACGCACGGAGTGATGCGGCGGCGCGAGCCACCGGGTCAGGGGTTTACTTGGCGGCAGCCGTCAGCGAGGGATCGATGTAGGTGTCGATCTTCTGGCTGAAGCTGTACACCTTGTTGTACCAGTTGAAGGTGTTGGCGATCTCGGTCGAGCCGTAGAGCGACTTGAAGTCGTTGCCCTTGGCGTAGGCCTTGCGCCCCTCTTCCAGGGTCAGCAGCTTGGTGCCCTTGAGGAAGGGCAGGTACTCCTCGGGCGTGACGCCGGAGCGGGCCGCCATGATCTTCACGGCGTCGGGCTGGGTCTTGGGGTCCTCGATGTAGGCGACCACGCGGTCCCAGACCTTCACCACCTTCTGCCAGTCGGCCCGGCGCGCGCTCAGGCTGGCCGGGTTGACGGCGAGCACGTCGAAGATCAGGCCGGGTTCGTCGGCCGAGGTGTAGACCGGCTTGGAGCCGGGCACCGCCTTCAGGGCCTGGCCGACGATGGGCTGCCAGGCGCCCACGGCGGCGATGTCCTTGGTGGCGAAGACCTGCGGCATCTCGTTGGTCTTGGCGTTGACGATCTCGATGTCGCCGGCCTTCATGCCGGCCTTCTTCATGGCGTTGCGCAGCAGCAGGTGCTCGACCAGGCCGTTCTCCACCGCCACCTTCTTGCCCTTGAGGTCGGTGATGCTCTTGATGCCGGGCTTGGCGACGATCATGTCGTTGCCGTTGGAGTAGTCGGTGATGAGGATCATCACGTTCTTGCCGCCGCCGGCGCCGGTGACCAGCGCATCGCCGTTGGTCATGGTGACCGCGTCGATCTTGCCGGCGGTGAAGGCGTCCATGGAGGCCGAGTAGTCGAACCACTCGAACTTCACGTCCACGCCGGCGTCCTTGAACCAGTTCTTCTCGATGGCCACCTGCCAGGCCACCCAGCCCGGCCAGTCGCTGTAGCCGATCTTGAGCGGCTCGGCGGCCAGGGAGACGGCGGACGCGCCCAGGGCGGCGGCCGAGAGCAGGACTTTGGAGAGCAGGCGCAGCGTGGCCCGTTTCGCCGGATGCTGGAGCATGGGTAATTCCCTCGAGTGGTGTTACGGAACTTGGAAAACGTATTACTCAAGGGGAGATAGCAGCTTGCATGCCAACCGTGGCGCCAGCGCCCGCGCGGCCGGCTTTTCCCTCTGGAAAGCGCCCCTGCGGGAGGGAAAAGAGGGCGTCTGTCGGGGCCCGCGCGCCCTCCCCGCTTTGGTGCCGGCGCACCAAGCCCGTTTGCTGACCTGCATCAAGGCGAGGCGGCGCCGCCGCCCCTAGGCTTGCGCGAGGAGTCTCATGCCATGCCCACGCTGAACTGGTCCGCCGCGCTCGAAATCGAATACCCCGCCATGGACGACACGCACCGCGAGTTCGTCGAGTTGCTCGCCGCCTGCGAGGCCGCGGCCGACGCGGCGCTGCCCGCCGCCTGGGACGAGTTCATCGCCCACACCGAGGAGCACTTCGGCCAGGAGGACCGCTGGATGGAATCCACCGGGTTTTCCACGGGCAACTGCCACAGCACGCAGCACAAGGTGGTGCTGCAGGTGCTGCGCGAGGGCGCGCAGCGGATGGCCGCGGGCGACAGCGCACCCACGCGCCAGATGATCCGCGAGCTCGCGGCCTGGTTTCCCCAGCATGCCCAGAGCATGGACGCCGCCCTGGCGCTGCACCTGCGCAGCGTGGGCTTCGACCCCGCGACCGGGGCCTGCGACCGCCTGCCCGCGCAGGCGCTGCACGGCTGCGGCGGCGCGAGCTGCGGCGGCTAGCGGGACGCGCTGAGCCCCCCCCGGCGCCCGGGCGGCTCAGGGGCTGACGGTCACGCCCTTCCAGAACGCGACCCGGTCGCGCACCATGCTGGCCTCGGGCTTGGGGTCCGGGTAGTACCAGACCGCGTCGGTGTTGAGTTCGCCATCCACCAGCAGCGAGTAGTAGCTCGCCTGCCCCTTCCAGGGACAGCTGGTGTGGTGGTTGCTGAACGTGATGTAGTCGCGGTTCAGCGCCGAGGCAGGGAAATAGTGGTTGCCCTCGACCAGCACCGTGTCCTCGCTCTCGGCGATGACCTTGCCCTTCCACATGGCCTTCATGGCTGCTCCTTCTGTTCGTTGTCGCCGGCGGCGGGCGCCTCCAGCCAGTGCACGGAAAACAGGCGCTCCGGGTCGGTCCACACGGGGCCGGGCCGGAAGCCCGCACGCTGCGCCAGCTCGCGCAGGCCGGCGATGCTGAACTTGTAGGAGTTCTCGGTGTGCAGCGTCTCGCCCTCCTCGAACTCGTAGGACTGGCCGGCCAACCTGACGGCCTGCCGGCACAGGCTGACCAGGTGCATCTCGATGCGGCGCAGGGGCGCGTTGTAGAACGCGCTGTGGGCGAAGGCGTCCAGGTCGAAATCGCAGCCCAGTTCGCGGTTGGCGCGCACCAGGAGATTGAGGTTGAAGGCCGCGGTCACGCCCTGGGCGTCGTTGTAGGCGGCGTGCAGGCGGTCCGGCTGCTTGATGAGGTCCGCCCCCAGCAGCAGCGCGCCGCCACGCAGCAGGCCGGC
This sequence comes from Ramlibacter aquaticus, assembly GCF_015159745.1. Taxonomy (GTDB): domain Bacteria; phylum Pseudomonadota; class Gammaproteobacteria; order Burkholderiales; family Burkholderiaceae_C; genus Ramlibacter; species Ramlibacter aquaticus. The sequence goes on from NZ_JADDOJ010000070.1 coordinate 3,525, forward strand.
CGCCGACTGCAGGAAATGCAGCGCCTCGGCCGGGCTGAAGTTGCCGATGGTGGAGCCGGGGAAGAAGCCGAGCCGCCGCCCGCTGCCGGCCAGGGGCGCGGGCAGGCGCACGTGCTGCGTGTAGTCGGCCACCACGGGCTGCACCTCCAGCGCCGGGTAGGCCGCGCGCAGCGCCTGCACGCTGTGCTGCAGGTAGTCGCCGGAGATGTCGATCGGCAGGTAGCGCGCGGGCGCCTGCATCGCGTCCAGCAGCAGCCGCACCTTGCGCAGCGAGCCGGCCCCGAACTCCACGATCTCGGGGCGCGGCCCGATGCGCGCCGCGACCTCGCCGGCGCAGGCCGCGAGGATGCTCAGCTCGGTGCGCGTGGGGTAGTACTCGGGCAGTTCGCAGATCGCATCGAACAGGCGCGAGCCCTGGTCGTCGTAGAAGTACTTGGGCGACATGCTGCGCGGGCGCTCGGCCAGCGCGGCCTGCAGGTCGACGCCGAAGGCCGATTCGGCCGCGGCCTGGGTCTCGGTCTCGGTCGGGGTGGACGTGCTCTCGGTGATGCTCAGCATGCAAGGTCCTTGGCCAGGCGCAGCCCGGAAAACTGCCAGCGGGCCGCCGGCGGGAAGAAATTGCGGTACGTGGGCCGCGCATGGCCCGCCGGGGTGGCGAGACTGGCGCCGCGCAGCACCTGCTGGCCGACCATGAACTTGCCGTTGTACTCGCCCACGGCGCCCGCCCAGGGCCGGAAGCCCGGGTAGGGCTCGTAGGCCGAGCGGGTCCACTGCCAGGCGTGGCTGGCCGCCTGCCGGAAGCCCGGGCCGGCACACGCGTGCTCCCACTCGGCCTCGGTGGGCAGGCGCGCGCCGGCCCACTCGGCATAGGCCATGGCCTCGTAGAAGCTGAGCTGCATGACCGGCTCGCCCGGGTCCAGCGGCCGGACCCCGTGCAGGCCGAAAACCTGCCAATGGTCGGCCGGTGCCCGCGGATCCCCCGGCGCGATCCAGTACGCCGGGTGTCGCCAGCCGCCTTGCTGCACCGCCGCCCAGCCATCGGACAGCCAGAGCGAGGCGCGCTCGTAGCCGCCATCGGCCACGAAGGCGGCGTACTCGCCGCAGCTCACCAGCCGGTCGGCGATCGCATGCGGGGCCAGCATCACGGGATGGCGCGGCCGCTCATTGTCGAAGGCGAAGCCGCTGCCCTCGTGCCCGATCGCGGCCACGCCGCCCGCATGGTCCAGCCAGCGCAGGGGGGCGGGCGCGGCCGCCAGGCTGGCCACCGGCCCGGCCGGCAGCACCGCGGGCAGCAGCGGGTTGCACCAGAAGGCATGCAGGATGTCCGTGTACATCAGCTCCTGGTGCTGCTGCTCGTGCTGCAGCCCCAGCGCCAGCAGCGGCTCGGCGGCCGCCCAGGCCTGGGCCCCCGCCTCCTGCGCGAAGCGGGCCAGCGCCTCGTCCACGTGGGCGCGAAAGCGCAGCACCTCCGCGTGGCCGGGGCGCGTCAGCAGGCCGCGCTGGGGCCGGGGGTGGCGCGGGCCCAGCGATTCGTAATAGGAGTTGAACAGGTGGGCGAAGCGCTCGTCGAAGGCGCGGTAGCCCGGCTGGTGCGGCGCCAGCACCACCGCCTCGAAGAACCAGCTGGTGTGCGCCAGGTGCCACTTGGTGGGGCTCGCGTCCGGCATGGACTGCACGCACTGGTCCTCGGGCGTGAGGCGGGCGGCGCGGGCCAGGCTTTCGGCCCGCACCGCGAGCAGGCGGTCCAGGAGGGCCTGGCGGTCCTCGTTCAGCGTCGTGTCGGGCGTGCGGGCTGGCACTGCGGGCATGCGTTCTCCTGCGTGGGGCCCGCGGCGCGGACCTTGTGGAAGTCGTGGTCGCCCCCTCCGCGGCGATTACAGCACAGGGGTGCGCGCCGGGCGTGACACGCCAGCGCCTGCTGACAGACGGGCTGCCGGCAGCCCATCAGCCCGGGCCGGCCAGCGCCTGCAGGCGCCCGTTGTGCACGCGAACGCGCGAGCCGGGCGCCATCGCGCCCCGCTGCTCCAGCACCTGTTCGCTGCCGTCGTCCATGCGCAATTGCATCTGGAAGGCGCGCGCCCGGCCGCCGCCGCTCTCGCGCAGGGCCACCACGCGCAGCACGGTGCCGCAATCGGCACAGGCCGGGGCGGCACCCGCGGCGCGGGCCGCAGGCGGCGCGCCGGCCGGCTGCAGGGGCGGCGCCTGGACCACGGACTGCGGGCCGGGCAGCGGTTGCGCGGGCAGTTGCAGGGGGGGCAACGCGGCCTCGGGCGGCGCCTCGCGCGGCACGTACCAGGCCGCGCCCAGCCCGACCGCGGCGACCGTGGCCACGGCGATGGCCGTCACCCAGCCGGCACCCCGGTCGACGGCGGCGGGGCGCGCCGCGCCCTCCACGCGCTGGCCCGGCGGCGCCTTCGCGCCCTGCCCTTCGGTCCGCGCATCCTGCATGCGCCGTTTGTAGGGCCTGGGGCCGCGCGGGCGTGTAGGCCGGCGCCGACAGTGGGCGGCTCAGACGGCGCCGTGCGGGTGCGTGGGGTCCACCCAGAGCACCTGCTCGGGCTTTTCCACGGGCGCGATGTCCAGGTTCACCGCCACCGCCTCGCCGTCGCTGCGGCAGAGCACGCACTCCAGCACCTCGGTCGGGCTGGCGTTGATCTCCTGGTGCGGCACCCAGGGCGGCACGTAGATGAAATCGCCCGGCCCGGCCTCGGCGGTGAACTCCAGCTGTTCGCCCCAGCGCATGCGGGCCCGGCCGCGGACCACGTAGATCACGCTCTCCAGGTGCCCGTGGTGGTGGGCGCCGGTCTTGGCGTCGGGGTGGATGGTGACGGTGCCGGCCCACAGCTTCTGCGCACCGACCCGGGCGAAGTTGATCGCCGCCTTGCGGTCCATGCCCGCGGTGGAGGGCACGTTGGGGTCGAGCTGCTGGCCCGGGATGACGCGCACCCCGTCGTGCTTCCAGCGCGGGTCGCCCTGCGCGGGGTCGTGGTCGTGGTCGTGGTTGTGCTTGTCGTGGTCGTGGCTCATGGCTTGCCTCTGCTCGTCAGTCCAGCGCCGCGTACACCAGCGCGCGGAACAGGTTGCGGTAGTAGATGCGCTGGCCCGGGGCCTGCGTCATCAGGATGCCCACCAGGTCCTCGCGCGGGTCGACGAAGAAGGAGGTGCCACCGATGCCGCTCCAGAAGTACTGGCCGGCCGACCCCGGCTGCGGGCCCAGGCCGTCCTGCAGGCGGACCGCGAAACCCAGGCCGAAGCCGTAGCCCGGCAGCAGCAGCTCGCCCACCGGCGGGATGCCGCCCAGGTGGTCGGCCGTCATCCACTCCACCGTCTTGCGCGAGACCAGCCGCTGGCCCTGGTGCAGGCCGCCGTTGCGCAGGCACTCCAGGAAGGCCAGGTAGTCGGCGGCCGTGCCCATCAGCCCGCCGCCGCCGGATTCAAAGGCCGGCACCTCGCGCGGCTCCAGCATGCGCACCGCAGCGCCGCTGTCGGGGTCGGTCGCGAAGGGCTCGGCGATGCGCGCCCACTCGGCCTGGGGCACGGCGAAGGCCGTGTCGCGCATGCCCAGCGGGCCCAGGATGCGTTCCTGCAGCAGCCGGCCCAGCGGCTGGCCGGACACCACCTCCAGCAGGGCGCCCAACACGTCCGTGGCCCGGCTGTAGTGCCACACCGTGCCCGGGTGGTCGGCCAGCGGCAGGCTGGCCAGCACCTCGCAGAAGGCGGCGTTGGTGCGCGAACGGTCGGCGATGTCGACCGCCGCGTAGCGCTTGTTCACCGCGCCCGTGCCCAGGAACTCGTAGGTGAGCCCCGCGGTGTGGCGCAGCAGGTCGTGCACCGTGGCCGGCCGGCGCGGCGGCTCCATGCGCAGGCCGTCGCCCTCCGGCACGCCCACCTGCTGGCGGCCGAAGGCCGGCAGGTACTGGGCCACCGGGTCGCCCAGCTGCAGGCGGCCCTCCTCGGCCAGCATCAGCGCCGCCAGCGAGACGATGGGCTTGGTCATGGAGTAGATGCGGAAGATCGCATCCGGCGCCATGGCCGCGTCGGCGGCCGGGTCGCGCCGGCCCATCGCTTCGAAGGCGGCCACGTGGCCGCCCTGGGCCACCACCGCGACGGCACCGGGCAGGTGGCCGCGGGCGATGTGGGATTGCAGCGTGTCGCGCAGCCGCGCCAGGCCGCGCGGGTTCAGTCGCGCCATGCTGGAAGTCTCCTTGTGTCTGCGTGCATTGTGCCGCCGCCCTGCGCGCCCGGTGTCGCGCAGGGGCACCCTGGCCGCGTTCCAGGCTTGCCGCCACGCTGGTGGACCGGCGACACTGCACGCAACGCACCACGACCCGGAGACACCCATGGCCCTTCGCATCGTCCGCCTGGGCTCGCCCCGCGCGAAGAACGAAGGCCTGCGCCTGGGCACCGTGCGCAGGCCGCCGCGCGGCGTGCCCAAGGCCGAGTTCGCCCAGCGCGACTTCTACGACACCTGGCTGCCCACGCTGGCCCCCAGCGCCCCGCTGATGGCCCAGGGCCAGGCGGCCGCCGACGACAAGGCCTGGGCCGCCTTCCAGCGCAAATTCAGGGCCGAGATGAAGTCGCCCGAAGCCAGCCACCTGCTGGACCTGCTGGCCGCCCTCTCGCACCAGACCTCGTTCTCGCTCGGCTGCTACTGCGAGCACGAGTCGCACTGCCACCGCGGCGTGCTGCGCGAGCTGCTGGCCGCGCGCGGTGCCGCGATCGAGGCCTAGAGCCGGTTGTGCACCGCCGTCGCCGCGATGGCGGCATGCCCGGCGGCGACGTTGATCTGGTTCAGGCCGTCGGCCACGTCGCCGGCGGCGTAGAGGCCGGGCACGGTGGTCTGCAGGTGCGCGTCCACCACCAGCTGGCCATCCTCCAGCGCCTGCGCGCCCAGGGCCGTGGCCAGGCCCGAGGCATGGTGCACGCCCAGCGCCGGGTACAGCACGTCGAAGCGCAGCACGCGGCCGTCGGCCAGCTCGGCTTCCACGCCGCGGTCGGGGTCGCAGGCGAGGCGGGCCGGCTCGCCGCCCTCCAGCGTGACGTCCAGGGCCCGCAGGCGGCCCAGGTCCTGCGGCGGCAGCCCCTGGTGCGAGCCCAGCGACAGCCAGGTGACGCGGTTGCCGAAGCCGGCCACGAAGCAGGATTCGCGCAGCCCGTGCGCACCGGGGCCCAGCACCGCCACGCTGCGACCCTGGGTCTCGAAGCCGTCGCACACCGGGCAGTAGCGCACGTGGCCGGTGCGCAGGCCGTCGGCCAGGCCGGGCAAGGCCGGCTCGACGTCGCGACCGCCCGTGGCCAGGATGACGTGGCGCGCACGCAGCTGCTGCGAACCGGCGCGTGCAGTGAAGACGCCGGCCTCGTCCCGGGCCAGCGACTCCACCTCCCCCATGGCCAGGGGAACCCGGTAGGCCGCGGCGTGCGCGCGCAGGCGCTCCAGCAAGGCCTCGCCGGGGATGCCGTCCGGAAAGCCCAGCACGTTGCGGCTGCGCGGGATCAGGCCGAGCCGGCTGCGGCCGGCGTCCACCACCAGCACCCGGCGCCTGAAGCGCGCCAGGTACACCGCCGCCACCAGGCCGGCGGCGCCGCCGCCCACGATGAGGCAGTCCAGCGGCGCCTCAGCCGGCATGCACGGCCCGCGTCAGGCGAAGGGCAGGCGCTTCACGACCATCAGGTGGAAGATCAGCAGGAAGGCGACGAAGGCGATCGCGCCCAGCACGGTCCAGGCCGCGACCCAGCGGCCCCAGGCCACCGGCAGCGAGAGCGCGCCCTCGGCCTGCGCCCGCGCGGCCAGCGCGCGCAGCCGCAGCTGGATCCACACCACGGGCAGCCAGCAGGCGATGGCCACGGCGTACAGGGCGATGGACTGCGCCACCCAGGGCGTGCTGGCCGGCAGCCGGGCCTGGCGCAGCAGCCACACGCCGGTGAGCGGCTGCAGCACCGCCGTGCTGGCGGTGAACAGCCAGTCGGCCAGCACCACGCGGCGGCTCATCCAGGCGGCCATGTCCACCTCGCCCCCCAGGTGCGCGAGCAGCAGGTAGAAGGCCGAACCGATCCCGGTGCCGAAGAGCACCGTGGAAGAAAGAACGTGAAGCCACTTGATCGTCAGGTAGTCCATCAACGGCGGGGCTCGCAGGCCCACGCGATGCCGATGGCCGCCATGATCGGGAGGTTCTTGCTCAGCGGCCCGTAGGGATGCAGCCAGTATTCGGGCAGGAAAAACGAGATCAGCGCGGTGTAAGCCGCCACCAGCAGCAGCTGCGCCGCCCACACCGGGCCGCGCCGGCGGGCCGGCAGCACCAGCAGCGCCAGGCCCAGCAGCAGGTCCAGCCCGGCCGCGCCATGCAGTGCCAGGGTGGCCGCACCGCCGTGCAGGCCCACGCGCGCCAGCAGCGCCAGGCTGTCCGCCACCGGGTACAGGCCCAGGGACACGACGCCGGTCCAGATCCACAGCAATGCCAGGGTCACCCGCAGCAGGGGCAGCAGCAGGCCCAGCAGGACCTCGCGGCGCTGCGCCTCGCCCTCGGCGGCGGGGATGAAGCTGTCCGGTGCGCGCGGCGCCCGGCCCAGCAGCGCGCGCAGGTCCGCATCGGGGGCGGCGTTGCCCTGCAGCAGCATGCCGGCGGTCTCGCGGTCCAGCGGGCTGCCGGGGAACAGGCCCGCGACGCGGGCCACCGCGAGGAACAGCGGCGTCGGATAGGGGCCCATGCGCAGCGGCGAGCGCAGGCCCAGGGAACGTCGCAGGGTGGCCAGGTAGTCGCGCATGGCCATGCGCGCCGGGCCGGTGAAGGCGATGGTGCGCGGCCGCTGCGGCGGCGCCTCCACCAGGGCCACAATGCCCGCGACCACGTCGTCCACGTGCACGGGCTGCACCGCCATGCCGCCGCGCTGCGGCATCAGCACCACGGGCATCAGGGCCAGGGTCTTGAAGAGGCCCGCGCTGGCACCGTCGTCGCCGTAGACCAGCGAAGGCTGCACCACGGCGCCGGGCAGGCCCAGCGCGCGCAGCCGGTCGTCAGCGGCCTTCTTGCTCAGGTGGTAGCGGCTGGTGGCCGAGTCGTCGGCGCCCAGGGCCGACACCTGCACCACGGCCTTGACGCCCGCGGCGGCGCAGGCCTCGAACAGCGCGGCCGGGCCACGGTGGTGCAGCGCGTCGAAGCGCTGGCCCTTGACCTCGCGCAGGATACCCACGGCATTCACCACCGCGTCCACGCCGCGCAGGTGGGGCACCCACCAGCCGGCAGCGGGCACCTGGCCGAAATCCAGCGGCAGCCAGCGCATGCCCGGCGGCGTTTCGTCCCAGCGGCCGCGCGCGGCGCCCACCACCTCGTGGCCTCGCGCAAGCAGGGCCCGCGCCACCTTGCGGCCAATGAAACCCGTCGCCCCCGTGACCAGTACCCGCACGTCCACCTCCGCCATGTGTCTGAAAAGCCGGGCGAGTCTATGCCAGCAGCGCAAAAACTGCCGGGCACCGGGTTACGGCTGGAGACGCCGGCCCCCGTGCCGCGGTCGCCCTGCCTATGCTGGCGCATGGACATGCACACACACGCCCACCCCGGCCCCTGGGGCCAGGCCCTGCGCGACGGCGCGCTCGGCGGCACCGTGGCCAGCCTCTGCTCGGCCGCCGCCATGGTGCTGCTGGCCCGGCGCGAGGACCGCGGCCAGGCCGCCGCGCCCATCAACGCGGTGAGCCACTGGATCTGGCCGCACCAGGCCTTCCGCGAGGACCGGCCGAGCTGGAAGTACACCGGCACGGGTCTGGCCATCCACCAGGGCGCCGGCCTGTTCTGGGGCGTGCTGCACGCGCGCGCCCAGGCCCTGCGCCCCGATGCGGCGCGCCAGCCCCTGCCGGCGCTGGCCGGCGGCCTGGCCGCCGCCGCGCTCGCCTGCTTCGTGGACTACAAGCTCACGCCGCAGCGGCTGCAGCCGGGCTACGAGGCGCGGCTGTCGCGCGGGGCGCTGGCCCTGGGCTACGGCGCCTTCGGCCTGGGGCTGGGCCTGTCCGCGCTGCTCCTGGCGCGCATGCGGGAAGACTGAAGCGGCGGGCAGCAGGACCTCGCGCCTCAGGCGGCGGGTATTGGGTATCGCGCCTCAGGCGGCAGGCAACGGGTGTCGCGCCTCAGGCGGCGGGCAGCAGGTGTCGCGCCTCAAGCGGCGCTCAGCGGGTGTCGCGCCTCACGCGGCGCTCAGGCTCCGGCGCGTGCCCGCGTGCTGCGCCGTCAGCGCCGCCGCCACCGCGCTGCCCAGGGAGTTGATGTCGAAGGGCTTGCGCAGGATGGCCGGCTTGCCGGCCAGGCGTTCGACCGCGGCCATGTCGGCATAGCCCGTGGCGAGGATGACGGGGAACTCGCCCACCATCTCGCGCGCCTTGGAGATCACCTCGGCGCCCGTCATGTCGGGCATGGCGTAGTCGACCACCATCAGGTCCGGCTTGTCCTGTGCGATGGCCGCCAGGCCCTCGGCGCCGTTGGCCGCCTCGATCACGGTGTAGCCGATGAGGCCCAGGCATTCGACGATCACGCGGCGCACGTCGGCGTCGTCCTCCACGACCAGGATGCGGCGCAGCTTCTCGCCCTGCGGCAGCGGCGCGGCGGCGGGCGGCTCGGCCAGCTCGGGCGCCTGCAGGTGGGCGGCCGGGAAGCACAGCTCCACCGAGGTGCCGCGCCCCAGCTCGCTGCGGATGAAGGCCAGGCCGCCGGACTGCCGCGCGAAGCCGTACACCTGCGACAGGCCCAGCCCGGTCCCGTGCCCCAGGGGCTTGGTGGTGAAGAAGGGGTCGAACACCTTGGACAGCACCGCCGGGGGGATGCCGGGGCCGGTGTCGCTGACGCTGACCACCACGTAGTCGCCGCGCGGCATCTGCCCGTCCAGGTCGGTGTCCAGGCGCCCGCAGGTGGAGATGGTGAGCGTGCCGCCCTCGGGCATGGCGTCGCGCGAGTTCACCGCCAGGTTCAGCACCGCCATCTCGAGCTGGCTCGCATCGACCACGATGGAGGCCTGGTCCTCGCACAGGTCCAGGGTCACCGTGACCAGCGAGCCGGCGGAGATCTCCAGCAGGTCGCGCATGCCCAGCAGCAGCTTGTTGACGTTGGTCAGGCGCGGCACCAGCGACTGGTTGCGCGCGAAGGACAGCAGCTGGCCGGTGAGCTTGGCACCGCGCCGCGCCGCGCTCTTGGCGCGCTCCACCACCGGCTTGACCTTCTCCTCGCGCGCATACAGCGAGATCAGCTCCAGGTTCATGTTGACCACGTGGAGCAGGTTGTTGAAGTCGTGCGCGATGCCGCCGGTGAGGCGGCCGATCGCCTCCATCTTCTGGCCCTGCGTGAGCGCGGCCTGGGCCCGCTCGCGCTCGGCGATCTCCTTCATCAGCCGGTTGTTGGCCGTCGCCAGCTCGCGCGTGCGCGCCTCGATGCGCTGCTCCAGCGCGGCGTTCAGCTGCTCGACCTCGGTGCGCGCGCGGCTGATCTCGTCCAGGTGCTCGCGCGTGATGTACTGGCGCCGACGCGCCCGCACCGCCGCGTCGGCGGCGCTGGCCAGCGTCTCCGCGTTCAGCGGCCGCTCCAGCAGGATGACGTTGCCCAGTCCGTGCAGCGTGGCCACGGCGCCGGCCGGGCGTGGGCCCACCTGGCGCGAGGCCAGCACCACGAAGGGGAAATCCGACCAGGGCGGCTGGTGCGCGAGCCAGCGGCGCAGGCCGTGCACCAGCACCGGCTCGCCCAGCGCCTCCTCGGTGATCACGGCGGCGGCGGCGCCGCTTTCCAGCGCGGCCAGCAGGCCGCCCGGGGTTTCGCAGACCTCGGTCACATGGGCCGGCCGGATGACGTCGCGCACCACCGAGGCATCGCGGCCCCGGGGCGCATGGACCAGGACGCGCAGTTCGGTCATCCCTGGCCCTTCCGGCCCCGGGCCCGCTCCAGGGCCGGGTCGACCTCGGCCACGCGAGGCTCCACCCCGGGGTCGTCCAGGTCGCCATCGGACAGCAGCGCCAGCTTGCCGCGGTAGGACGGCACCCCCGTCATCACGCCCTCGAAATCGGTCAGGGCCTCGCCCACCTCGATGCCGCTGGCGCCGAGCCGGAACTCGCGGATCGTCAGCTCGTGGGCGCTGGTGCGGCTCTTGACCACGGACACGGCCTTGAGCAGGCTGCCACGGGCCTCGAAGAAGCGGAACATGAGGATGCCGTCGCTCAGGTAGCTCAGGTCCACGTCGCCGCGCAGATCGCCCAGGACGCCGTGCTGCGAGAGGATGAGCAGTGTCACCACCCCGCGCTGGTTGAGGAAGGTGAGCAGCTCGTGCATCTGCAGCATGAGGTGCTTGTCGCCCGGCATGGCCTGCAGGTAGGCGTTGAGGCTGTCGATCACCACGATGCGCGCCTCGTGCTCCACGGCCGTGCGCACCATGTTCGCAAATTCGCCGGGCGAGACCTCGGCCGGGTCCAGCGTGCGAAGGTCCAGGCGTCCGTCCTCGATGAAGGGCTCCACGTCCAGCGCCAGCGCGCGCGAGCGCACCAGCAGGGTGTTCAGGCCCTCGTCGAACAGGTAGTAGGCCACGCGCTCGCCGCGCATCAGGGCGGCCCGCACGCAGGCGATGGCCGTGGTGGTCTTGCCCACGCCCGAGGGGCCGCTGAACAGCAGGTTGCTGCCGCGCACCAGGCCACCGCCCAGCAGCCGGTCCAGGCCCGGCGTGCCGCTGGACACCGTCTCGGGCTGGAAGTGGCCGCGATGCTCGGCCGCGACCAGGCGCGGAAATACGGCGATGCCGCCGGTGTTCAGGTTGAAGTCGTGCTCGCCGCCGCGGAAGGGGATGCCGCGCATCTTGATCACGCGCAGGCGGCGCCGCTCGGGGCCGTACTGGTCCACGCTCTGCTCCAGGCAGATCACGCCGTGGGCGATGCTGTGCAGCTGCAGGTCCTCCTGCGAGGCGCTGCGGTCGTCCAGCAGCAGCACCGTGCACTGGCGGGTGGCGAAGTAGCTCTTGAGCGCCAGCACCTGGCGGCGGTAGCGCAGCGGGTTCTGCGCCAGCAGGCGCATTTCGGACAGGCTGTCGAACACCACCCGCAGGGGCTGCACCCGCTCGGTGGCGGCCATGATGCCGCGCGTGGTCTCGCCCAGCTCCACCTCGGACGGATGCAGCACCGACTGCTGAGAATCCAGGCTCAGGCCCTCATCGGTGACGAGCTGGAAGATCTCCACCCCGTCCAGGTCCCAGCCGTGCGACTGGGCCACCGTCAGCAGTTCGCTGGTGGTCTCCGACAGCGTGATGTACAGGCCCTTCTCGCCCAGCTCCATGCCGCGGCGCAGGAACTGCAGGCCCATGGTGGTCTTGCCGGCGCCGGGGTTGCCCTCGATCAGGTAGAGATGGTGGGTGGGCAGCCCGCCGCCAAGCACGGCATCCAGGCCATCGATGCCGGTGGAGGCGCGTTCCTGCTCAGGAATGGGACGGGGTGAAAAAAAACTGCTGGGCATCGAGGCTGGTGAAGTTGCGGCCGCCGGCTTGCAGCCGCCAACGAAGGCGCCATGCTAGGCGCGCACGGTCGTGCAGGCTGTAGGAGGAGGCCGACAGTCGAGTCAGGGCGACGCCGCGATGGCGTCCCCCGGGCGGGCCTCAGGCGGCGCCGCGGCCCTGCTGGCTGGGCAGGTAGGTGGCGCGGCGGGCCCGCTGCACCTCGCCCAGCGGCCGGTGTTCGGCCAGGCCCTGCCAGGGGTCGAAGGCGCCCGCCTCGACCTGCCGGGCCAGCGCCTGACCGGCGGGCGAACCCAGGTCCTGGCGCGGCAGCATCAGGTGCGCGACCGTGCTCCAGGGCGTGGCCCAGGCCACCGTCGGGTCCTCGATCGGGGTCGAGCGTTCGTCGGCGTAGTACTGCATCTGCAGGTCCCAGTGCAGCGGACGGGCGCGCAGCCGGTCGCAGAAGTCGGCGGACCAGTCGGCCTTGCCCCGGGCGGCCGGGCCGTTGGCCGCGGCGGGCAGCAGGCGCAGGCGCACCGCGTAGGGGCCGCAGGCCATGGGCAGCACGCTGTGGAAGGTCTCGCTCGCGAAGCCCTGGAAGCGCCGCGCGGTGCTGGCCGCCATGCGGGCCAGCTGCAAGGGGCCGCCGATGAGCCCGTAGCGCGACACCAGGTGGCGCGCCAGGGACCGCCCGCCCCGGCCGGCCGCCTCGACGAAGCCCAGGAACTCGTCGCTGGCGCGGAAGGCGAAGCGCTCCTGGTTGATGAAGGTGAAGTTCTGGACCTCGGTGGGCTGGCCGAAGTTGGAGGGTCCGGCGACGCCGAAGACCCGCAGCGCGAAGCCGCGGATGTCGGGCTTCGCATCGGGCCCCCGGTCGAAGCTGCCGTTGGACAGCCGCAGCCAGACCTCGAGGTCGCGCGGCTCCGCGAAGACGCCGTGCTGGGCGTAGCCGGGCGTGCCGTCCAGCACCTGCAGCGTGCCCTGCGCGGCCACGACCTGCTTGCGGTGCAAGGCGCGCCCGTCGCCCCACTTCAGCGACTTGCGGGCCTGGAGCTCCTCGATGATGTCCGCGTAGCGTGCATGCCGTACCGCTTCGTCCGGTGCGACCCTCTCCTGCCACGCAGTGCTCGGTGCGAGCGACCTGCGAACCATGGGACAACTCTTTTTCTTATGATTAAGTTACAAAGTTTACGCATGGCAGCAGTTCCGTCAACCGGGCGGGGATTTCCTCAGGCGCTGTTCTCGGCTTCCTGCAGGGCCCGCCACATCACCTTGCCGCTGCCGCTCTTGGGCAGGGTCTCGGCGAACTGCACGATGCGCGGCACCTTGTAGACCGCCATGTTCTCGCGGCACCACTCGATGATCTGCTCCTCCGTCACCTGGCCCCGGTGGCTGGGCCGGATCACGACCACGGCCTTGACCGTCTCGCCGCGGTAGGCGTCGCGGGTGGCGATGACGCAGGCTTCCTGGATGGCGGGGTGGCGGAACATCAGCGCCTCCACCTCGGCCGGCCAGACCTTGAAGCCGGAGGCGTTGATCATGCGCTTGAGGCGGTCCGTCATGAAGAAGTAGCCGTCCTCGTCCATGCGGCCCAGGTCGCCGGAGCGGAAGAAGCGCTTGCCCTCGAACTCGATGAAGGCCGCCGCCGTGGCGTCGGGCCGCTTCCAGTAGCCGTTGAACACCATGGGGCCGCAGATGATGATCTCGCCCTGCTCGCCCACCGCCACTTCCTTCAGGGTCTCGGGGTCGACCACGCGGGCGTCGCAGCTCATGTAGGGCACGCCCAGGCACTGCTGCTTGGGCCGGTCGGGCGGGTTGCTGTGCGAGGGCGCGGCCGTCTCGGTCAGGCCGTAGCCTTCCACGTAGCGCAGGCCGAACTCGTCGAGCAGGCGCTGGGCCACGGCCTGCGGCATGGCGGCGCCGCCGCCGCCGATGTAGCCCAGGCTGGACAGGTCGTACTCCTTGAAGTGCGGGCTGGCCAGCAGGTCGATCACCATGGTGGGGATGTTGGTCCAGTTGGTGACCCCCCACTGGGAGATCAGGCGGCCGGCGAGGTCGCGGTCCCAGCGCGGCATGATCACCAGGGTGCTGCCCAGCCAGATGCTGGTGTGCATCACCGTCACCATGCCGGTGATGTGGAACATGGGCACCACCAGCAGGGTCACGGCCTCCACCGTGCCATTGCCCCAGGCGGCGCCGGCGATGGCGTTGTGCATGATGGTGCGGTGCGGGTGCATGCAGCCCTTGGGCAGGCCGGTGGTGCCGCTGGTGTAGGGCAGCACGGCCAGGTCTTCCGGGCCCACGCGCAGCTCGGGCACCGGCAGGGTGTTGTCGATCGCCTCGGCCCAGGCCATGGCCTGGCCGTGGGCCAGCGTGGGCAGTTCGTGCCGCGTCAGCAGCCAGGGGCGCCAGGCCTCGGGCATGTCGGCGCCCGGCGCCTGCGGATCGAAGCAGTCGGTGAAGTGGCTGACCACCAGGTGCGCCAGCTGTTCGGCCTGCGGCAGCTCGTCGTTGGCGCGGGCCAGTTCGGGCGCCAGGTCGGCCGTGGTGATCGCCACCTTGGCGTCGGGGTCGCGGATGTAGTGCTTGAGCTCCTCGGCCCGGTTCATGGGGTTGACCGGCACCACCACCGCGTTGGCGCGCAGGATGGCGAAATGCGCGATCACCAGCTGCGGGCAGTTCTGCATGTTGAGCACCACCCGGTCGCCGTGCTGCACGCCCAGCGCCGCCAGCCGGGCCGCCAGGCGCTCGGCCTGGGCCAGCAGGTCGCGGTAGCTCAGCACGTGCCCGAAGAAGACCAGCGCGGCCTTGTCGGGGTAGCGGCGGGCGCTGGTGGCGAGGTTGTCCCAGAGCGAGGTCTCGGGGGTGCGAAGGGCATGGGGCAGGCGCGCGGGCCAGAACTTGTGATGCGGACGTTCCATGCGCGGGGAGGCTAGCGCCCCTGGGCCGCCACCGCATCAGGGATGATCCCCAAGACGTCGCCTGCGCGACCCGGGCGCCTCAGTGGCTGTGGCGGTGGTGCGCGTCCGGGTAGTGCGGATGGGTGTGAACCAGGGGCGCGTGATGGTGCGCGTGGGCGTGCCGGGTGCCCGCGGGCACGGGCGGCACGTGCACGTGGTCGTGGTGCTCGTCCCCGGCGCCGTGCACGTGCACGTGCGCATGGTCCAGCGGCTCGTGCGCATGGGCATGCGCATGCCGCTCCGCCAGGTGCAGGGCCACGCCGGCGGCCATGAGCGCGGCGGCCAGCCCCAGCGCCAGCGTGACGGGCTCGCCCAGCAGCAGCACGGACAGCAGCGCGCCGAAGAAGGGCGCGACCGAGAAATACGCGCCGGTGCGCGCCGTGCCCAGCTCGCGCAGGCCGACCACGAACAGGGCCAGGCTGGCGCCATACGAGAGGAACCCGACCACCGCGGCCCCTGCGACGACGGCGGGCGCCGGCCAGGCGGCGCCCAGGGTCAGCGCCAGGACCAGGTTGGTGGTGCCGGCGGCCAGGCCCTTGGCCATGGCGATCCAGGTTGCGTCCGAGAGCGAGACCTTGCGCGTGAGGTTGTTGTCCACGCCCCAGGCCAGGCAGGCGCCCAGCACCAGCAACGCGGGCCGCCAGCCGGCCCAGGCCAGCTGGCCGGGCCAGCTCAGCACCAGCCCGCCGGCCACGATGCAGAGCATGCCCAGCACGATGCGCCGGTCCACGTTCTCGCGGAACACGCACCAGGCGATGACGGCGGTGAACACGGCCTCGGCGTTGAGCAGCAGCGAGGCGCCCGAGGCCGGCATCGCGGCCAGCCCGGCCATCAGCAGCACCGGCCCGGCGACGCCACCGCTGGCGATGGCCCCGGCGAGCCACAGCCGTTCGCCGGGCGGCAACCGCACCGGCTCTGAGCGGCGCACGCGGCGCAGCAGGGCCAGGCCCAGGCCCGAGCCCAGGTACAGCAGGGCCGCCAGCAGCCAGGGGCTGGCGCCGGCGAGCAGCAGCTTGGCCAGCGGCGTGCCGGCGCCGAACAACAGCGCGGCCGACAGGCTCGCGGCAACGCCCCGCGACAAGCTCATCGCGGGGCTCCAGGGACCATCAGGTGGAAGGGGCTCACGCCCCCGATGGTACGTCCCCGCTCAGCGCGTCATGCGGGCCATGATGTAGCCGATGGCGAAGGCGCCGGCCACCACCGCGAGCGGGTTGGCACGGATCTGCTCGCGCGCGGCCTCGCCGTACTCCTGTTGCCAACCCATCACGCGGTCGGCACTGCTGCCCAGGGTTTCGGCCATGCTGTCCACGGCGGCGTGCGCCTTCTGGGCGGCCTTCTGCACGGTCTCGCGGCCGGCGGCGGTGCCGCTGGTGCCGGTGCCGGTGCCGGTGCTGCCCATGGTGCCGGTGCCCAGGGTGTCGATGGTGGGGGAGCTGGATGCGGTGTCGCTGTTCATGGCGGGGCCTCTCGTGTTCGTCGGTGGTTTGGAATTGCCTCGCCCACTCTAGGAAGCTCTGCGGCCCTGCCCTGTCGGCCAAGGAACCGCACCGGCTGTAGGACGGCACCGGCGACCCCGCCGCGAGGCCCATGGATAATGAATTCATGGGCTCCATCACCGATGTCGCCGGCCTGCTGGCCGGGCATTTCACCGACCCGCGGCGGCCCACCGGCTGCACCGTCGTGCTGGCGCCGGAAGGCGCCGTGGCAGGCGTCGACGTGCGCGGCGCCGCGCCCGGCACGCGCGAGACCGACCTGCTCTCCCCCGCCAACACCGTGGACCGCGTGCACGCCGTGCTGCTGACCGGCGGCAGCGCCTTCGGCCTGGACGCGGCGGGCGGCGTGATGCGCTGGCTGGAGGCGCGCGGCATCGGCGTGCCGGTGGGGCCGGTGCGCGTGCCCATCGTGCCGGCCGCCGTGCTGTTCGACCTGCTGGTGGGCGATGCGTCCGTGCGGCCCGACGCGGCCGCCGGCCATGCGGCCTGCGAGGCGGCCAGCGCGGCCGCGCCCGCGGAGGGCAACGTGGGCGCGGGCGCCGGGGCCACCGTGGGCAAGATCTTCGGCGGCGCCTATGCCATGAAGGGCGGCATCGGCAGCGCCTCGCTCAGCGTCGCGGGCGTGACCGTGGGCGCGATCGTGGCCTGCAACGCGCTGGGCGACGTGCTGGACCCGGACACCGGCCGCCTCGTCGCCGGCGCGCGCACCGAGGACGGCCTGCGCCTGCGCGACAGCCGGCGCGCGCTGCTGCGCGGCGAGCTGCCCGCTGCGCTGCTGGCGGGCACCAACACCACCATCGGCATCGTCGCCACCGACGCGCCGCTGACCAAGGCCCAGGCGCAGCGCCTGGCCGCCGTGTCGCACGACGGGCTGGCGCGCAGCATCAACCCCGTGCACACCCCCTCGGACGGCGACACGATGTTCGCGCTCGCGACCGGACGCGCCCCGCGCTCGCCCGGCATGATGCTGCTCTGCGCCCTGGCCGCCGAGGCCACCGCCCTGGCGGTGCTGCGCGCCGTGCGCGCGGCCGAGTCCCTCACGCTGGACGGGCTGCGCCTGCCGGCCGCACGCGACATCGCGGCATGAGGCCTCCCCACATGCCCAAGGTGGTGCGCTACACCCTGCTGTCCATCCGCGACCTGCTGGTCTCGGCCGGGCCCTTCGCGGTCCTGGCCGTGGCGCTGCTGGTGATGGCCTACCTCTGGCTGGACCCGACGCCGCCGCACAAGGTGCGCCTGGCGACCGGGCCGGCCCAGAGCGCCTACGACGAGTTCGGCAAGCGCTACCGCAAGGCCCTGGCGGCGAACGGCATCACGGTCGAACTGGTGCCCAGCCAGGGCTCCTCGGACAACCTGCGCCTGCTGCGCGAGGGCCGCGCCGACCTGGGCTTCGTGCAGGGCGGCAGCAGCGAGGACGCGCCCACGGCCGATGGCGGCATCGAATCACTGGGCAGCCTGTTCGTGGAGCCGGTCTGGCTGTTCTACCGCGACGAGGGCCACCGCTCGCTGGATGCGCTGACCCAGCTGCAGGGCCTGCGCGTCAACGTGGGCACGCCGGGCAGCGGCGAGCCCGCGCTCATGAGCAAGCTGTTCCAGGCCAACAAGGTCGATCCTTCGCAGCTGAAGCTGTCGCAGCTGGGCCAGACGCCGGCCACGGTGGCCTTCCTGGGCGGCGACCTGGACGCGATCGTCTTCGCTTCGGCGCCCGAATCGCTGATGGTGCAGATGCTGCTGCAGACGCCGGGCGTGAAGCTGATGGACTTCGCGCAGAGCGAGGCCTACTCGCGCCGCTTCCCCTTCCTCACGCCGGTGGTGCTGCCGCGCGGCGTGGTCGACCTGGCGCGCGACATGCCAGCCACCGACCTGCACCTAGTGGCGACCACCACGGCCCTGCTCACGCGCAAGGAGACGCACCCGGCCCTGCTGGAGCTGTTCGCGCTGGCGGCACGCGACATCCACAGCCCGGCCGGCTGGTTCAACCGCGCCGGCGCCTTCCCGACCATGGAGCACAGCGAGTACCCCCTGTCGCGCGAGGCCGAGCGCACGCTGCAGGGCGGCCGGCCCTTCCTGCAACGCTGGCTGCCTTTCTGGATGGCCAACGTGGTCGAGCGCATGTGGCTGGCCCTGGGCCTGATCATCGCCATCCTGCTGCCGATCTCGCGCATCGTGCCGCCGCTCTACCAGTTCCGCATCCGCTCGCGCGTGTTCCGCTGGTACGCGCAGCTGCGTGACATCGAGCTGCAGATGCACGAGGACGGCGCCGACAAGGCGCGCCTGGCCCGCGAGCTGGAGGCGCTGGACGAGCGGGTCGGGCGCATCCACGTGCCGCTGTCGTATGCGGACGAGTTGTATGCGTTGCGGGGGAATATCGCGCTGGTGAGGAGGAAGGTGGAGGGGTGAGTCTTCCTCCACCCGGGTGCGTGGTTCGCTGAGGGCTCGTTCGAATCCCTTCGGGGCGGGACTTGATCCCTGCGGGGCTTGGTTTGGCCCCTCCGGGGCGGGCCCCCACTCTCCCCCCGCCCT
>NZ_JADDOJ010000071.1 GCF_015159745.1 Ramlibacter aquaticus
CGCGGGTGCCGGGGCGGCCTTCGCGGCCGGCTGCACGGCGGGCGCGGGCTTCACCGGCTCGGGCTTGGGCGGCGCGATGGGCGCGGGCGCGTCCGGCAGCACGCCCTTGATCACGGGCTCCTGCTTGTTGGTGCGCTCCTGCGAACGGCGCGTCACCGTGGTCGGGTCCTCGACCTCCTCGGCCATGGCGTAGCTCGCCTGCAGGTTGTCCAGGCGCGGGTCGTCGTGCTTCAGGCGCTCCAGCTTGTAGTGCGGCGTGTCCAGCGTCTTGTTGGGGATCATGATGACCCCGATGCGCTGCTTGAGCTCGATCTTGGCGATCTCGGTGCGCTTCTCGTTCAGCAGGAAGGAGGCGACCTCCACCGGCACCTGCACGTGCACGGCGGCGGTGCCGTCCTTCATCGACTCTTCCTGGATGATGCGCAGGATCTGCAGCGCCGAGCTTTCGGTGTCACGGATGTGGCCGTGGCCGCCGCAGCGCGGGCAGGGGATGGACGCGCCTTCCGACAGGGCCGGGCGCAGGCGCTGGCGGCTCATCTCCATCAGGCCGAACTTGCTGATGGTGCCGAACTGCACGCGGGCGCGGTCCTGGCGCAGGGCGTCGCGCAGGCGGTTTTCCACCTCGCGGCGGTTGCGCGACTCCTCCATGTCGATGAAGTCGATGACGATCAGGCCGCCCAGGTCGCGCAGGCGCATCTGGCGCGCCACCTCGTCGGCGGCTTCCAGGTTGGTGCGGGTGGCGGTTTCCTCGATGTCGCCGCCCTTGATGGCGCGGGCCGAGTTGACGTCGATGGAGACCAGCGCTTCGGTGTGGTCGATGACGATGACGCCGCCGGAGGGCAGCTTGACCTCGCGGGCGTAGGCCGACTCGATCTGGTGCTCGATCTGGAAGCGGCTGAACAGCGGCGCGTCGTCGCGGTAGCGCTTGACCTTGGCGGCATGCTCCGGCATCACGTGCGACATGAACTGCTGGGCCTGGTCGTAGATGTCGTCGGTATCGATGAGGATGTCACCGATGTCGCCGTTGAAGTAGTCGCGGATCGCGCGGATCACCAGGCTGGATTCCTGGTAGATCAGGAAGGCGCCCTTGCCGCCCTTGGCCGCGCCGTCGATCGCGTTCCACAGCTTGAGCAGGTAGTTCAGGTCCCACTGCAGCTCGGGCGCGCTGCGGCCGATGCCGGCCGTGCGCGCGATGATGGACATGCCGTTGGGGTACTCCAGCTGGTCCATGGCCTCCTTGAGCTCGGCCCGGTCGTCGCCCTCGATGCGCCGGCTGACGCCGCCGCCGCGCGGGTTGTTGGGCATGAGCACCACGTAGCGCCCGGCCAGCGAGATGAAGGTGGTCAGGGCCGCGCCCTTGTTGCCGCGCTCTTCCTTCTCGACCTGGACCAGCAGTTCCTGGCCCTCCCGGATGACGTCGTTGATGCGCGCCTGCGAGACGGCGACGCCCTGCTGGAAGTAGGTCTTGGAGATTTCCTTGAAGGGCAGGAAGCCGTGGCGGTCCTCGCCGTAGTCCACGAAGCAGGCTTCCAGGCTGGGCTCGACGCGCGTGACGACGGCCTTGTAGATGTTGCCCTTGCGCTGTTCGCGCCCTTCGATTTCGATTTCGTAGTCGAGGAGCTTTTGTCCATCGACGATGGCCAGCCGGCGTTCTTCAGCCTGCGTGGCGTTGATCAGCATCCGCTTCATCGCGTCACCTTCTTGTTCTCAAACATCACGGACCCGCGAGGGGTCGCACGATGCCGGGACGGCGCCTTGAGACGGAGGAATTGCCGGATGCGACGCGAGGCGAGCTTCTAGCTCAGCAGGCGAGGCCGGGGCACTTGGAAGGGGGCGAGGGGTGGCGCCCCGGCGCGGCCGGTCACCGGCAACGCTTCGGGGTGGTTGCGTGGCGTGCGCCGACGGCGCACGCGTGGCGGCGCCATGGCGCCTGCAGTGGCCATGAGCCACCGCCAGCAAGCCAGGATGATCGCCAACAGCACTGTTGCTTCTCGCTTCGATCCGTCCGCAAGCCCAGGGGCTGGCGGACTTTTATTCCGTTCGGGTTCAAGGAGCCGGCTTCACGCACCCTGGGGCTCGCCACCGACGGCCATGGGGACCGTTCGATCTGCGGGCACAGCCTGCGCTGGCATCGACCTGCTGGCGGGGCCGGTGGCAGAGGGTGGACTAAACTCCAGCCAAATCAACCACTTACAGCGCGACGCCAGTGAACAGGATTATAGGGGGCGGCCCGGCGCCTGCAAGCGCCCAGGTGCAGCGCCTGGAAGTGGGAGAGGAATCGGCCGGCCAGCGGCTCGACAACTTCCTCATCCGCAGCCTCAAGGGCGTGCCCAAGACCCATGTCTACCGCATCATCCGCTCCGGCGAGGTGCGGGTGAACAAGGGCCGCGCCCAGGCCGACACCCGGGTCGAGGCCGGCGACGTGGTGCGGGTGCCGCCGGTGCGCACGGCCACCCCGGCGCCCGATGCCCGGCCGGCCCCGGCGCGTGAATTCCCGGTGCTCTTCGAGGATGAGCACCTGCTGGCGATCGACAAGCCGGCGGGCGTGGCGGTGCACGGCGGCAGCGGGGTGAGCTTCGGCGTCATCGAGCAGCTGAGGCAGGCCCGGCCCCAGGCGAAGATGCTGGAGCTGGTGCACCGGCTGGACCGCGAGACCTCGGGCATCCTGCTGGTGGCCAAGCGGCGCTCCGCCCTGACCCGGCTGCAGGACCAGTTCCGCGAGCGCGAGACCGGCAAGACCTACCTGGCGCTGGCCGTGGGCGCCTGGCCCGCCAACCGCAAGGTCATCGACCTGCCGCTGCACAAGTACCTGCAGGCCGACGGCGAGCGCCGGGTCAAGGTGGTGGCCAAGGACGACCCCGAGGGCCAGCGCTCCATCACCCTGGTGAAGGTGGCGCGCCGCAACGAGCGCTTCTCGCTGCTGGAGGTCACGATCAAGACCGGCCGCACGCACCAGATCCGCGTCCACTTGGCGGCGAACGGCCACCCCATCGCCGGCGACGACAAGTACGGCGACTTCGAGCTCAACAAGGCCCTGCAGAAGGACGGCCTGAAGCGCATGTTCCTGCACGCCTGGCGTTTACAGTTCGATCACCCCGCCAGCGGCGAGCGCATCGCGCTCCAAGCGCCGCTGCCGCCCGACCTTGCCGGATTCCTGACGCAATGCCTGCCCGACCCCGCCGCTTCGACCTGATCGCCTTCGACTGGGACGGCACCCTGTTCGATTCCACCGCCATCATCGTGCGCTGCATACAGCGCGCCGTGGTCGATGTGGGGGGCCGCATGCCGAGCGACGAGGCCGCGGCCTACGTGATCGGCATGGGGCTGATGGAGGCCCTGGCCCACGCCGCGCCCGACGTGCCGCGCGAGAAATACCCCGAGCTGGGCACGCGCTACCGGGTGCACTACCAGGCCCACCAGGACGACCTCAGCCTCTTCGAGGGCGTGCTGCCCCTGCTGCAGGACCTGCGGGCCCGCCACCACTGGCTGGCGGTGGCCACGGGCAAGTCGCGCCGGGGCCTGGACGACGTGCTGCAGTCCTCGCAGCTGGGCGCCCTGTTCGACGGCTCCCGCACGGCCGACGAGACCGCCGGCAAGCCGCATCCGCGCATGCTGGAGGAGCTGATGCGCGAGTTCGGTGCCGAGCCGGCGCGCACGCTGATGATCGGCGACACCACCCACGACCTGCAGATGGCGGTGAACGCGGGCTGCCCGGCCGTGGGCGTGAGCTACGGCGCGCACGACCCCGGCGAGTTCGCGTCGCTCGCACCCCTGTACGTGGCGCACTCGGTGCCCGAGCTGCACCGCTGGCTGCTGGAGAACGCCTGAAGGAGGCCGCATGCTGGAGCCCGGCAACCCCACCGAAGACGGCGGCGAAGCCGTCGACCTGTGCCGCGCCGAGGACCTCGCCGAGGGCGGCCTGGCGGTCGATTTCGACGTGGTCTACGGCGGCGCGACCTGCCGCGCGTTCGCGGTGCGCTGGCAGGGCCGGGTGCATGCCTATCTCAACCGCTGCGCCCACGTGGCCATGGAAATGGACTGGCAGCCCAACCGCTTCTTCGACGACAGCGGCCAGTGGCTGCTGTGCGCGACCCATGGCGCGGTCTACCGGCCCGACACCGGCGCGTGCGCGGGCGGCCCCTGCCGCGGCGGCCTGGTGAAGATCGCCCTGTCCGAGCAGGAGGGACGGGTGCGCTGGCATACTGCCTGGAACCTGAAACCCGTGGTGTTCTGAGCACCGCGACCCCAAGACAACGACGATGAACGAGCCCCTCTCTCCCCCGCCCGGCGACGGCCGCGGCCCCGACGGTACCTGGGAGCGGGCCACGCTGGAGAAGCTGGTCCTGCGCACGCTGGACGAACAGCGCGCCGCGCGCCGCTGGCGCAACGGCATGCGGCTGGCGTGGCTGGTGTTCTTCATCGTCATGGCCTTCGTGCTGCTGCAGCGTGGCACGCCCTCGGCCGACAAGTCCTCGCCGCACACCGCGGTGATCGAGATCAAGGGCGAGATCGCCTCGGGCGGCGACGCCAGTGCCGACGCCGTCGTCGGCGCGATGCGCGCGGCCCTGGAGGACACGGGTTCGCAGGCCCTGGTGCTGCTGATCAACTCGCCCGGCGGCAGCCCGGTGCAGGCCGGCATCATCAACGACGAGATCCGCCGCCTGCGTAAGAAGTACAACAAGCCGATCTATGCCGTGGTGGAGGAGTCCTGCGCCTCCGCGGCCTACTACATCGCCGCCGCCACCGACAAGATCTTCGTCGACAAGGCCAGCATCGTGGGCAGCATCGGCGTGCTGATGGACGGCTTCGGCTTCACCGGCCTGATGGACAAGCTGGGGATCGAGCGGCGCCTGCTGACCGCCGGCGAGAACAAGGGCTTCCTCGACCCGTTCAGCCCGCAGACCGACCGCCAGCGCGCCTTTGCCCAGACCATGCTGGACCAGATCCACCAGCAGTTCATCGCCGCCGTCAAGGCCGGCCGTGGCAAGCGCCTGAAGGAGACGCCGGAGCTGTTCAGCGGCCTGTTCTGGACCGGCCAGCAGGCGATCGACCTGGGCCTGGCCGACCAGCTGGGCAACCTGGATTACGTCGCCCGCGAGGTGGTGAAGGCCGAGGACCTGGTGGACTACACGCGGCACGAGAACGTGGCCGAGCGCCTGGCCAAGAAGTTCGGCGCCGCCATGGGCGAGGGCGCCGTGAAGGCCCTGCGCACCCTGCCGGCGGTGCACTGAGGACGGCGCCGGCCGGACCCCGGCCGGGCGTGCGGCCGCCGCGTGCGCGACGGCCAAGCCGGCTTCAGCGGCCGAAGAGGAACACGGCCGGCAGGTCGTTCTGCACGGGTGCGGGTGCCTCGCGCCAGCCCGCCACGGCGCGGCTGCTCACCCGGGCCTCGTCCAGGGTGAGCCCGCTGGCCACGGCCAGGCGCGTGCCGGGCTGCAGCACCTTCACCAGGCTGCCCCACAGCGCCAGGTTGCGGTAGGGCGTCTCGATCACCAGCTGGCTCTGGCCCAGGCGCAGCGCCAGCGCCTCCAGCTCGCGGATGCGCTTGTCCCGCTCGTCCGCCTGCTGCGGCAGGTAGCCCTGGAAGGCGAAACCCTGGCCGTTCAGCCCGCTGGCGGCCAGCGCCAGCAGCAGCGACACCGGCCCCACCAGGGGCACGACCTCCAGCCCCAGGTCGTGCGCCGCGCGCACCACCGAGGACCCCGGGTCCGCCACGGCCGGCATCCCCGCCTCGCTCAACAGCCCGATGTCCTGGCCCTGCAGCGCCGCCGCCAGCAGGGGCCGGGCGTCGAAGGCGACCGCGTGGTCGCCCTTCTTGTGCACCTCGCGCGGCAGCTCGGCGATGGCCTGCGCCTGCAGCGGCGCCGCCAGGGGGTGCGTCTCGCCCACGCGCTTGAGGAAGGCGCGCGCGGACTTCGCGTTCTCGCAGATCCAGTGGGTGGTGGCGGCCGCCGCGGCCAGGGTGGCGGCCGGCAACACCCGCTCCAGCGGCGCCTGCACGCGGCAGCCGAAATCCAGCGGCGTGGGCACCAGCAGCAGCCGGCCGCGCGGCGCCGTCATGGAAGCATGAGGCCGGCGGCGCGCAGCAGCCGGCAGGTGCGGATCAGGGGCAGGCCCACCAGGGCCGTGGGGTCGTCGCTCTCGATCGCCTCCAGCAAGGCGATGCCCAGGCCCTCGCTGCGCGCGCTGCCGGCGCAGTCGTAGGGCGTTTCCGCCCGCAGGTAGGTTTCGATCTCCCGGTCCGACAGGTCGCGGAAGGTGACGCGCACCGGGGCGATGTCGGCCTGCTCGAAGCCGGTCTCGGCGCAGGCGACAGCCAGCGCCGTCTGGAACACCACGGTGCGCCCGCGCATGCGGCGCAGCTGCGCGGTGGCGCGCTCGTGCGTGCCGGGCTTGCCCAGCGGCTCGCCGTCCAGGTCGGCCACCTGGTCGGAGCCGATCACCACCGCGCCGGGCCGGCGCTGCGCCACCACCCGAGCCTTGGCCAGGGCCAGCCGCAGCGCCAGGTCGCGCGGGGTCTCGCCCGACCGGGGGGTTTCGTCCACGTCCGGCACCTCGACCTCGAAGGGGATGCGAAGCCGGCCCATCAGTTCGCGCCGGTAGGGTGAGCTCGAGCCCAGCACCACGGGGCGGGCAGGGCTGTTTCCAGGGGAGTTCGGCATGCGGGGATTCTCTTACACTGCCCGCCATGTCCCGCGCCTTCGTCCCCGACCGCCTCGATGTACGCCGCTTCGCCGAGGAGGGCGCCCGGCTGGACGGCAGCACGCCGCTGTCGGCCTTCGAACGCCTGCTGGCCGAAACCCAGGGCCGCGGCGCCGATGCCCCGGTGGCCTGGCAGGCCGAGGGCGAACTGCGCAACCCGCGCCACGTCCAGCCCGAGATCCGCATGCACCTGCAGGCCCATGCCCGGCTGGCGCTCACCTGCCAGCGCTGCCTGCAGCCGGTGGAGCTGCCGGTGGCGGTGGACCGTGATTTTCTGTTCGTGGACGACGAAGCGGCCGCCGCCGCGCTGGACGACGAATCCGAGGAGGACGTCCTGGTCACCAGCCGGGCCTTCGACCTGCCCGCGCTGGTGGAAGACGAGCTGCTGATGGCCCTGCCGATCGCGCCCCGCCACGAGACCTGCCCGCCCGTCAGCCTGGAGGTGGCGGACCCGGGATTCGAGGCCGCCGAGGCCGAGCCGCGCAAGAACCCGTTCGCCCAGCTGGGCAAGCTCAAGCCGGGCGGCGA
The DNA here is from genome assembly GCF_015159745.1 of Ramlibacter aquaticus. GTDB lineage: Bacteria > Pseudomonadota > Gammaproteobacteria > Burkholderiales > Burkholderiaceae_C > Ramlibacter > Ramlibacter aquaticus. The sequence goes on from NZ_JADDOJ010000071.1 coordinate 7,231, forward strand.
GGGCTGAGCTGGCCTGCCCGGCCGGCCTGTGCTATGATTGCGGGCTTCGCGGTAATTCGCGGGCGAGCGTCTGGTGTGCCCCTGGGGCATGTGCAGACTGCCGCGATCCGTTGATTCCACCCCATTTTTTGTTGCGGCGCCCCTTGCCGGTGGCTGCCAAGCACCTCAGTTCCAGGAGCCCTCACCATGGCCGTCCAGCAAAACAAGAAGTCGCCTTCCAAGCGCGGCATGCACCGTTCGCACAACGCCCTGAACGTGCCGGGCATCGCGGTCGAGCCGACCACCGGCGAGACCCACCTGCGCCACCACATCAGCCCGACCGGCTTCTACCGTGGCCGCAAGGTGCTCAAGACCAAGAACGAAGCCTGACGCACCTGCGTCTCACGCCGTTGGTTGACCAGGCCCGGCTGCGCCGCAGCACGGGCCTTTCTTTTGTCCCGCTACAGTTGCGTCCATGACGACTCTTGCTGTCGACTGCATGGGGGGCGACCATGGCCCCCGGGTCACCTTGGCCGCCTGCCGCAGCTTTCTGGACCGTGAGCCCGAGGCTCGCCTCATCCTGGTGGGCGTGCCCGACGCGCTCAAGGGCTTCTCCCACCCCCGCGCCACCGTGGTGCCCGCCACCGAGGTGGTGGCCATGGACGACCCGGTCGAGGTCGCGCTGCGCCGCAAGAAGGATTCGTCCATGCGGGTGGCGATCCAGCAGGTCAAGGACGGCGCGGCCCAGGCGGCCGTGTCCGCCGGCAACACCGGCGCCCTGATGGCGCTGGCGCGCTACCTGCTCAAGACCGTGGACGGCATCGACCGCCCGGCCATCGCCTACCCCATGCCCAACGCCCGCGGCGGCGCCACCACCGTGCTGGACCTGGGCGCCAACGTCGACTGCACCGAGCAGCACCTGCTGCAGTTCGCCGTCATGGGCTCGGCCCTGGTGTCCGCGCTCAAGGGCGTGGAATCGCCCACGGTGGGCCTGCTCAACATCGGCGAGGAAGTGATCAAGGGCAGCGAGGTGATCAAGAAGGCGGGCGAGCTGCTGCGCTCCGCCGCCGCCGCCGGCGACCTGAACTTCCACGGCAACGTGGAGGGCAACGACATCTTCAAGGGCACCACCGACATCGTGGTCTGCGACGGCTTCGTCGGCAACATCGCGCTCAAGACCAGCGAGGGCCTGGCCTCCATGATCGGCGGCTTCCTGAAGGAAGAGTTCTCGCGCAGCATCTTCACCCGGCTGGCCGCGCTCGCGGCCTACCCGGTGCTGTCGGCCTTCCGCCGCCGCGTGGACCACCGCCGCTACAACGGCGCCGCCCTGCTCGGGCTGCGCGGCCTGGTCTTCAAGAGCCACGGTTCGGCCGACGCCTTCGCCTTCGAGCAGGCGCTGGCCCGGGCGTATGATGCGGCCCGGAACAACCTGCTCGACCGTGTGCAGGCGCGCATCGCCCACGCCAGGCCCCTGCTCGAGAGCGGGGCGGACACCGGCGGTGCCGTCGCGGTCGCACCCTGATGACACGCTACTCCCGCATCGCCGGCACCGGCAGCTACCTGCCGCCGCGCCGCCTGAGCAACCAGGACCTGGCCGAGCAACTGGCCGCTGGCGGCATCGAAACCTCCGACGAATGGATCGTCGAGCGCACGGGCATCCGTTCGCGCCACTTCGCCGACGAAGGCGTGTGCACCAGCGACCTGGGCGCGCACGCGGCCCGGGCCGCCATGGAAGCCGCCGGCGTGAAGCCGGAGCAGATCGACCTGATCATCGTCGCCACGTCCACGCCGGACATGGTCTTCCCCTCGGCCGCCTGCATCATGCAGGCCAAGCTGGGCATCGTGGGCTGCCCCGCCTTCGACGTGCAGGCCGTGTGCAGCGGCTTCGTGTATGCGCTCACCGTGGCCGACGCGATGATCCGCACCGGCAGCGCGACCCGCGCGCTGGTGGTGGGCGCCGAGGTCTTCTCGCGCATCCTCGACTTCAAGGACCGCACCACCTGCGTGCTGTTCGGCGACGGCGCCGGCGCCGTGGTGCTGGAAGCGTCGGACACCCCCGGCATCCTGGCCACCGACCTGCACGCGGACGGCCGCCACGTGGGCATCCTGTGCGTGCCGGGCACCGTGTCCGGCGGGCAGGTGCTGGGCGACCCCCTGCTCAAGATGGACGGCCAGGCCGTCTTCAAGCTCGCCGTGGGCGTGCTGGAAGAGGCGGCCCGCGCGACGCTGGAGAAGGCGGGCCGCACGGCCGCCGACATCGACTGGCTGATCCCGCACCAGGCCAACATCCGCATCATGCAGGGCACGGCCAAGCGGCTGAAGCTGCCGCTGGACAAGGTGGTGGTCACGGTGGACCGGCACGGCAACACCTCGGCCGCCTCGATCCCGCTGGCGCTGGACGCCGCGGTGCGCTCGGGCCAGGTCCAGCGCGGCGACACGCTGATGCTCGAGGGCGTGGGCGGCGGCTTCACCTGGGGCGCGGTGCTGCTCGATTTCTGAGAAGAACAAGAAAACCGCACGCAAAGACCATGAAACCCTTCGCATTCGTCTTTCCCGGCCAGGGCTCGCAGTCGGTGGGCATGCTGGACGCCTGGGGTGACCACCCCGAGGTCCGCGCCACGCTGGCCGAAGCCTCCGAGGCCCTGGGCGAGGACATCGCCCGCCTGATCCACGAAGGCCCCAAGGAAGCGCTTGCGCTGACCACCAACACCCAGCCGGTGATGCTGGTCGCGGCGATCGCCGCCTGGCGCGCGTGGCGTGCCGAAGGCGGCGCCGCGCCCGCGGTGGTCGCCGGCCATTCCCTGGGCGAGTATTCCGCCCTGGTGGCCGCCGGCGCGCTCACCCTGGCGCAGGCCGCCCCGCTGGTGCGCTTCCGCGCCCAGGCCATGCAGGAGGCCGTGCCGGTCGGCGCGGGCGCCATGGCTGCCATCCTGGGCCTGGAAGCCGCACGGGTGATCGAGGTCTGCGCCGAGGTGCAGCGCAGCTTCGGCACCAACACCACCGAGGTGGTGGAGGCCGCGAACTTCAACGACCCGGCGCAGACCGTGATCGCCGGCAGCAAGGCCGCCGTCGAGAAGGCCTGCGAGGCCCTGAAGGCCGCCGGCGCCAAGCGCGCGCTGCCGCTGCCGGTGTCCGCGCCCTTCCACTCCTCGCTGATGAAGCCGGCCGCCGAGCGCCTCAAGGAGCGCCTGGCCAGCACGGCCATCGCCGCGCCGGCGATCCCGGTGATCAACAACATCGAGGTCGCCGTCGAGACCGATCCCGACCGCATCCGCCAGGCCCTGTACCTGCAGTCCTTCGGCCCGGTGCGCTGGGTGGAGTGCGTGCGGGCCATGCAGGCCCGTGGCGTGTCCACCCTGGTGGAGTGCGGCCCGGGCAGGGTGCTGGCCGGCCTCGCCAAGCGCATCTCGCCGGAGCTCACCGGCCTGGCGATGTACGACCCGGCCACGCTGGCCGAGGTGAAGGGGGCGCTATGACACAAGTCCATTTCGAAGGCCAGGTCGCCCTGGTCACGGGCGCCTCGCGCGGCATCGGCGCGGCCATCGCGCTGGAACTGGCGCAAAAGGGCCTGAAGGTCATCGGCACGGCGACCACCGACGAGGGCGCCGAGAAGATCACCCAGGCCCTGGCCGGGCATGGGGCCTGCCGCGGTGCGAAGCTGGACGTCAACGACGCCGCCGCCGCCGAGGCCCTGGTCGATGCGATCACCAAGGAGCACGGCGGCCTGCACGTGCTGGTGAACAACGCCGGCATCACCCGCGACATGCTGGCCATGCGCCTGAAGGACGAGGACTGGGACGCGGTGCTGGACACCAACCTCAAGGCCGTCTTCCGCATGAGCCGCGCCGTGATGCGGACCATGATGAAGCAGCGCTACGGCCGCATCGTCAGCATCACCTCCGTGGTGGGCGCCTCCGGCAACCCCGGCCAGGCGAACTACGCCGCGGCCAAGGCCGGCGTGGCGGGCATGACCCGCGCGCTGGCCCGCGAACTCGGCAGCCGCGGCATCACCGTGAACTGCGTCGCGCCCGGCTTCATCGAGACCGACATGACGGCCAGCCTGCCGGAAGAGCAGCAGAAGGCGCTGCTGGGCCAGATCCCCCTGGGCCACCTGGGCAAGCCGGCCGACATCGCCCACGCGGTCGCGTTCCTGGCCTCGCCACAGGCAGCCTACGTGACCGGCCAGGAGATCCACGTCAACGGCGGCATGTTCATGGCCTGATCCGGCCGAACCTGCCGTCCATTCCGCCGGAATCGCGACAAAAGGGGCCCCGGACCGCCGGGGCCTTAAAATCGCGGATTATTCATTCACAACCCTCTGAGGGAACCATGAGCGATATCGAAGCACGCGTCAAGAAAATCATCGCCGAGCAGCTCGGCGTCGAAGAGTCCCAGGTCACCAACGAAAAGTCTTTCGTGGCCGACCTCGGCGCGGACTCCCTTGACACGGTGGAACTGGTGATGGCGCTCGAGGACGAGTTCGGCATCGAGATCCCGGACGAAGACGCCGAGAAGATCACCACGGTGCAGAACGCCATCGACTACGCGAACAACCACCAGAAGTCGTAATCGGGATGCAGCGTCGTCGTGTCGTGGTCACCGGCCTCGGGTGCGTCAGCCCCGTGGGCAACACCGTGGCCGAATCCTGGGAAAACCTGCTCGCCGGCAAGAGCGGCATCGCCCCCGTCACGCATTTCGACGCGTCGAATTTCGCGGTGCGGTTCGCCGGTGAGGTGAAGGGCTTCAACATCGGGGACTACATCCCCGAGAAGGAAGCCCGCCACATGGACCGCTTCATCCATCTCGGTCTGGCGGCCGCGCTGCAGGCCGTGAAGGATGCGGGCCTGCCGACCGGCGATGCGCTGGACGGCGAAATGGCCACGCGCATCGGCTGCAACGTGGGCGCCGGCATCGGCGGCCTGCCGATGATCGAGGAGACGCACGCCGAGCTGGTCAACCGCGGCCCGCGCCGCGTGTCGCCCTTCTTCGTGCCGGCCTCGATCATCAACATGATCTCCGGCCACCTGTCGATCAAGTGCGGCTTCAAGGGCCCCAACATCGCCGTGGTCACCGCCTGCACCACCGGCCTGCATGCCATCGGCCTGTCGGCGCGCCTGATCGAGTCGGGTGATGCCGACGTGATGGTCGCGGGCGGCGCCGAGGCGGCGATCTCGCCCCTGGGCATCGGCGGCTTCGCGGCCGCGCGCGCCCTGTCCACCCGCAACGACGACCCGCAGACCGCGTCCCGACCCTGGGACAAGGACCGCGACGGCTTCGTGCTGGGCGAGGGCGGCGGCGTGATGGTGCTCGAGGAGTACGAGCACGCGAAGAAGCGCGGCGCGAAGATCTACGCCGAGCTCGCCGGCTTCGGCATGAGCGGCGACGCCTTCCACATGACCGCGCCCGACATCGACGGCCCGCGCCGCTCCATGCTGGGCGCGCTGCGCAACGCTGGCGTCAACGCCGACCAGGTCCAGTACCTGAACGCGCATGGCACGTCCACGCCGCTGGGCGACCTGAACGAGACCAACGCGATCAAGGCCGCCTTCGGCGATGCCGCCAAGCGCATGGTCGTCAACTCGACCAAGTCCATGACCGGCCACCTGCTGGGCGGCGCGGGCGGCATCGAGTCGGTGTTCACGGTGCTGGCCGTGCACCACCAGAAGAGCCCGCCCACCACCAACATCTTCAACCAGGACCCCGAGTGCGACCTGGACTACTGCGCCAACACCGCGCGGGACATGAAGATCGACTACGCGCTGAAGAACAACTTCGGCTTCGGTGGCACCAACGGCACCCTGGTCTTCAAGCGCGCCCCCTGAGCGACCGCACGGTCCTTCCATGCACGGCGCCCCATCGGTCATCTATCCGGTGGGGCGTTCGCGTTTCGAGGGCCTGCTGATCCTGGCCGCCTGCGCCGCCGCGGCCGCGGGGCTGATCGGCTGGGCGTTGCGGGCCGACCCCGGCCCGGCCGCGCTGCTGGCGGCGGCCGTGCTGGCCCTGGCCACCGCGGCGCTGGCCCTGGCCGGCTGGTGGCGCACGCCCGGCCGGCGCCTGCAGTGGGACGGCGAGGGCTGGCTGCTGGATGGGCAGGCGCTCGCGGCCGTGGACGCCGTGGCTGACCTGCAGCGCCTGCTGGTGCTGCGCTGCCGACGCGCCGCTGGCGGCACCGCCTGGCTCTGGCCCGAGCGGGACAGCGACCCTTCCCACTGGCATGGGCTGCGGCGTGCGGTATATTCCCGCGCCAGACCCGACGCGCCCCCGGATGAGCCTTCCGGGCCGGCGGAAACATGACGAAAGCCCCGCCGCCCGCCGCCCCTGCGACTGCCGAAACCGACCTGATGCTGGTGGAGCGGACGCTGGCGGGCGACCAGCGCGCCTTCGGGCTGCTCGTGCTCAAGTACCAGCGCCGGATCGAGCGCCTGGTCGGCCGCATGGTGCGTGACACCGACCTGGTGGAAGACATCGCCCAGGAAACCTTCATCCGGGCCTACCGGGCGCTGGCCCAGTTCCGGGGCGAGGCACAGTTCTACACCTGGCTGTACCGTATCGCGGTGAACACGGCCAAGAAGGCGCTGGTGGACCTCAGGCGGGATCCCCTGGTGTCCGAAACCGCCCTGCGTGGCGGCTCCGACGAGGAGGATGAAACTTCCTCCGTGGAGAACGAACTAACTTCCGCGGAAACGCCGGAAACGGTGCTGGCCGCCAAGGAAATTGCCGCCACCGTGAACTCGGCCATGGAGGCCCTTCCCGAGGAACTGCGGCAGGCCGTGACCCTGCGCGAAATCGAGGGCCTGAGCTACGAAGAGATCGCGGAAGTGATGGATTGTCCGATCGGTACGGTGCGCTCGCGGATCTTCCGGGCGCGCGAGGCGATATCGGCGAAGGTCAGGCCCCTGCTGGAAAACCAGTCAGGCAAGCGATGGTAGACGGGGTGACGTGATGGATTCCAAAAACAAGCGTGAATGGATGTCCGCGCTGGCGGACGGCGAGCTGCGCGGCGAGGCGCTGGCGCAAGGGCTGGCCCTCGCCGGCGATGCCCAGGCCCAGCAGGCCTGGCAGGACTACCACCTGATCGGCGACGTGCTTCGCGCCGCCGATCTGGCGGCGACCGCGCCGCCGGACCGTTTCCTCGCCCGCCTGCAGGAGCGGCTCGCGAACGAGCGGCCCTTCCCCGCCGAGGAGGTGGCCGTGCTGCAGCCGCCCGTGGCCGTCGCAGCGCGCGAAGCCGCCAACGACGGCAGCTTCCGCTGGAAGCTGGTGGCCGGCTTCGCCTCACTGGCCGCGGTGGGCGCTGTGGCCTGGAGCGTGGCGGGCGCGCCGGCCGCGGCCCCCCGTGGCGCCGAACTCGCCCAGTCCGCCCCCGCGTCCACCGTCATGGTGGGCACGGAGCGTGGCGCCGTGATCCGCGACGCGCGGCTGGACGAGCTGCTCGCCGCGCACCGGCAGATGGCGGGTGCGGCAGCGCCGCAGGGCTTCCTGCGCAACGCCACCTACGACACCGCGGGCCGTTGACGGCTATGGCCCGCCCGCTCGGTCCGCGCATGGTCCCGGCCCGCCGCCTGCTCGCCCTGGGCCTGGGCTGCGGCGTCACCCTGGCCTGGGCGCAGAGCCACCCGCTGGTGGCGGCCGCGCCGCCCGCCTCGGCGGCGGGCGCGGGCGGCGAGCGGGGCGTCGCCGAATGGCTGCCGCGCATGCACGATGCCTCCCGCCAGCGCAGCTACATCGGCACCTTCGTGGTCTCCACCAACGGCGGCGCCATGTCCAGCGCCCGCATCTGGCATACCGCGGACGGCCAGCTGCAGGTGGAGCGCGTGGAATCGCTCACGGGCGCGCCGCGCTCCGTGTTCCGGCGCAACGAGCAGGTCGTGACCTTCCTGCCCGAGGCGCACGTGGTGCGCACCGAACGGCGCGAGTCGCTGGGCCTGTTCACCAACCTCATCAAGGGCCCGGGCGGCTCGGTCCCCGATTTCTACACCGCGCGCCGCGTCGGCGCCGACCGCGTCGCCGGCTTCGAGACCGACGTGGTGCAGCTGCAGCCGCGCGACGCGCTGCGTTACGGGCTGCGCATCTGGAGCGAGCGCAAGAGCGGGCTGGTGGTCAAGCTGCAGACCCTGGACCAGGACGGCAGCGTGCTGGAGCAGTCGGCCTTTTCCGAACTGGTGCTGGACGCGCCCGTGCGGGCCGACAAGCTGAGCCAGATGATGCACGCCACCGACGGCTGGCGCGTGGAGAAGTCCGAAGTCACCCGCACCAGCCCCGAGGCCGAGGGCTGGCAGATGCACGAGGCCGTGCCCGGCTTCCACCCGCTCAACTGCTACAAGCGCCCGGTCGCCGGCGCGCCCGGGCCGGAGGGCACCATGCAGTGGGTGTTCTCGGACGGCCTGGCCGCGGTCTCGCTCTTCCTGGAGCCCTACGACGCGAACCACCACGCCCAGGAGGGCGCGACAGCCAATGGCGCGACGCAGAGCCTGGCACGGCGCATCCAGGGCAACTGGTGGCTGACCGCGGTGGGCGAGGTGCCGCCGGCAACCTTGCGCGCTTTTGCGCAAAATCTGGAGCGGCGCCGATGAGAGCTCATCGGGCCCAGGACACACTCCCCCCCGAAAGGCCGCGACGCCCATGACGCAGAACTCGAAGACATCCCCGACCGCCACCCTGCTGGTCGCGCTGGCCCTGGTGGCCGGCGCCGGCACCGCGGCCCTCGCGCCGGTGCAGGCCGCCCAGGCCCAGACCGCCGCCCGCGCGCTGCCCGACTTCACCGACCTGGTCGAGCAGGTGGGGCCGTCCGTCGTCAACATCCGCACCATCGAGCGGGCGCGCCAGGGCCCCGACGGCAGCGACATGGACGAGGAGATGCAGGACTTCTTCCGTCGCTTCTTCGGCCAGCCCATGCCCGGCGTGCCCCGGCAGCCGGCGCCGCAGCGGCCGAACCGGCCGCAGGACGAGGAACGCCCGCGCGGCCTGGGCTCGGGCTTCATCCTGACGGCCGACGGCTACGTGATGACCAACGCGCACGTGGTCGAGGACGCCGAGCAGGTCATCGTGACCCTGCCGGACAAGCGCGAGTTCAAGGCCCGCATCGTCGGCTTCGACAAGCGCACCGACGTCGCCGTGGTGAAGATCGAGGCCACCGGCCTGCCCGCGGTCAAGGTGGGCGACGTGAGCAAGCTCAAGGTCGGCGAATGGGTGATGGCCATCGGCTCGCCCTTCGGCCTGGAGAACACCGTGACGGCCGGCATCGTCAGCGCCAAGCAGCGCGACACCGGTGAATACCTGCCCTTCATCCAGACCGACGTCGCCATCAACCCCGGCAACTCCGGCGGCCCGCTGATCAACATGCGCGGCGAGGTGGTGGGCATCAACAGCCAGATCTATTCGCGCTCCGGCGGCTTCATGGGCATCTCCTTCGCGATCCCCATCGACGAGGCGATACGCGTCAGCGAACAGCTGCGCACCGCCGGCCGGGTGTCCCGCGGCCGCATCGGCGTCTCCATTGACAGCGTGTCCAAGGACGTGGCCGAGTCCATCGGGCTGGGCAAGCCGCTGGGTGCCCTGGTGCGCAGCGTGGAGTCCGGCTCCCCCGCTGACAAGGCCGGCCTGGAGGCGGGCGACATCATCACCAAGTTCGACGGCAAGGCCATCGAGCGCGCCACCGACCTGCCGCGCTACGTGGGCAACACCAAGCCGGGCAGCCGCGCGCAGCTCACCGTGTTCCGCAAGGGCGCGGCGCGCGACGTTCCGATCACGGTCGCCGAGGTCGAGCCGGACAAGCCGGCGCCGGCCCCCAAGCCGGTGGAGGAAAAGCCCAAGGCCTCGCCGGCCGCGCAGTCCATCGGCCTGACGGTGAGCGACCTCAACGCCGACCAGAAGCGCCAGCTCAAGCTCAAAGGCGGCGTGCGCGTGGAGGTGGTGGCCGACGCGGCCGCCCGCGCCGGCATCCGCGAAGGCGACGTGATCCTGCAGGTGGGCAACGTGGACGTCCAAAGCGTGAAGGAGTTCGACGCCGTGCTGGCGCGCCTGGACCGCAGCCGTCCCATCCCGGCGCTGGTGCGCCGCGGCGAGCTCGCCACCTTCGTGGTGATCCGGCCGCCGGCACGCTGAGTCCCGGGCCCGGGCACCGCCGGGCGCGGGGCTGCAAAGCCCCGCTCCGCAGGTCGGGTTTCAGCCCGGCAGTCAGGCCGCGGTGACCGAAATCAGACGCTGCCGTCCAATTTTTTTGGCTGGCCCCGGCCGCAGGTTAATGTTTGCGGCCGCTCACTTCAGGACGAGCTAAGAACGTTTTTGTATAGAATCGCCCCGTTTCCTTGGGTTTTCCAAGCATAAGGGGACCGTCAGGAACCACCATGCGGAAGGGGCGGCTGTGCTCCACCGGCGATCCACACATCGCCCACAAGTTGTCCCAACGTTTGGCTTCCGCGATTGTTGATAAGCTGTGTATAAAAGTCCTGTTGCTGACCCGCAACGGGGCTGGGCACCCCCGGCGCGGCTGTACGCCCCGGGCTTTTTGCCTACAATGAAGCTCCAACTATCGCAGTTGCCATAGATTGTTGGTTTAGGGCGCGTCACCCTCGAGGACGCGCCCTTTTTTCTTGTGCTGCGCTTTCGAATCAACCACTTAAGTTGCCCCGTTGATGAATCACATCAGAAACTTCTCCATCATCGCGCACATCGACCATGGCAAGTCGACGCTCGCCGACCGCCTGATCCAGCGCTGCGGCGGGCTCTCCGACCGCGAGATGGAAGAGCAAGTTCTGGATTCGATGGACCTCGAGAAAGAGCGTGGGATAACCATCAAGGCGCAGACCGCGGCGCTCCAGTACAAGGCGCGTGATGGACAGGTCTACAACCTCAATCTGATCGACACGCCGGGCCACGTCGACTTCTCGTACGAGGTCTCGCGATCGCTCTCGGCTTGTGAAGGCGCGCTGCTGGTGGTGGACGCGAGCCAGGGCGTGGAAGCGCAGACCGTCGCCAACTGCTACACCGCGCTGGACCTCGGCGTCGAGGTGCTGCCGGTCCTGAACAAGATGGACCTGCCGCAGGCGGATCCCGACAACGCGAAGGCGGAGATCGAGGACGTGATCGGCATCGACGCCGGCGACGCGATCCCGTGCTCGGCCAAGACCGGCATGGGCATCGACGAGATCCTGGAGGCCATCGTCGCCAAGGTGCCGGCGCCGCGCGGCAAGCCCGACGGCCCGCTGCGCGCCATGATCATCGACAGCTGGTTCGACAGCTACGTCGGCGTGGTGATGCTGGTGCGCGTGGTCGACGGCCAGCTGGCCAAGGGCGACCGCATCAAGCTGATGGCGGCCGACGCCACCTACGAAGCCAACCAGCTCGGCGTGTTCACCCCGGCCAACCAGCCGCGCGAGGCGCTGCGGGCCGGCGAGGTGGGCTACATCATCGCCGGCATCAAGGAGCTGCAGGCGGCCAAGGTCGGCGACACGGTCACCCAGGTCAAGCTCGGAAGCGGAGGCGCCGCCTTCACGGCGACCGAGCCGCTGCCGGGCTTCAAGGAGATCCAGCCGCAGGTCTTCGCCGGCCTCTACCCGACGGAGGCCAACCAGTACGACTCCCTGCGCGACGCGCTGGAGAAGCTGAAGCTCAACGATGCCTCGCTGCACTACGAGCCCGAGGTGAGCCAGGCGCTGGGCTTCGGCTTCCGCTGCGGCTTCCTGGGCCTGCTGCACATGGAGATCGTGCAGGAGCGCCTGGAGCGCGAATTCGACCAGGACCTGATCACCACCGCCCCGTCGGTGGTCTATCAGGTGGTGCAGGGCGACGGCGAGGTCATCATGGTCGAGAACCCGTCCAAGATGCCCGAGCAGGCCCGCATCCAGGAGATCCGCGAGCCCATCGTCACGGTGCACCTGTACATGCCGCAGGAGTACGTGGGCCCGGTGATGACGCTGGCCAACCAGAAACGCGGCCTGCAGCTGAACATGGCCTACCACGGCCGCCAGGTGATGCTCACCTACGAGTTGCCGCTGGGCGAGATCGTGCTGGACTTCTTCGACAAGCTGAAGTCGGTCAGCCGCGGCTACGCCTCCATGGACTACGAGTTCAAGGAGTACCGGGCGTCGGACGTGGTGAAGGTGGACATCCTGCTCAACGGCGACAAGGTCGACGCGCTGTCCATCATCGTGCACCGCAGCCAGGCCCCGTACCGGGCCCGCGCGGTGGTGGCCAAGATGCGCGAGATCATCAGCCGCCAGATGTTCGACGTGGCCATCCAGGCCGCCATCGGCGCCAATATCATCGCCCGGGAAACCGTCAAGGCGCTGCGCAAGAACGTGCTGGCAAAATGCTACGGCGGCGACATCACCCGCAAGCGCAAGCTTCTCGAAAAACAAAAGGCAGGCAAGAAACGCATGAAGCAGATCGGATCCGTCGAAGTCCCGCAGGAAGCCTTCCTCGCCATCCTCCAGGTCGAAGACTGACCGCGCGATGATGCCCCTGCTCACTGGTGCGGTCCTGGCCGCCTTCGTCGGTTACGCCGGCGCCTGGTACTTCGGCCTTGTCGAAGGCAATTTCGCGCTCCTGCTCTTCCTGGCGACCCTGGTCACCGGCTTGTACTGGCTGGCCGAGCGCTTCTGGTTCCTGCCGCGCCGGCGCGAAGCCGCGGCACGGCTGGAGGCCGAGGCGGCCTCGCGCCGCGCCCAGCTGCAGGCCCAGGGCATCAGCCAGGTCGACGGCGGCGACGTGTCGCAGGCACGCCAGCGCATCCTGATGCAGCCCTGGTGGCTGGACTGGACCGCCGGGCTGTTCCCGGTGATCCTGGTCGTCTTCGTGCTGCGATCCTTCCTGTTCGAGCCCTTCAAGATTCCCTCCGGCTCCATGGTGCCCACGCTGCTGGTGGGCGACCTGATCCTGGTCAACAAGTTCACCTACGGCATCCGCCTGCCGGTCATCAACACCAAGATCACCGAAGGCACGCCGCCGCAGCGCGGCGACGTGATGGTGTTCCGCTACCCGCCCAAGCCCAGCCTGGACTACATCAAGCGCGTGGTTGGCCTGCCCGGCGACGAGGTGGCCTACCTGAACAAGCGCCTGTTCATCAACGGCAAGCCGGTCAGCAAGGACCCGGTGCCGGACTTCTTCGACGAAGAGTCCATGGCGTACTTCAAGCAGTTCAGCGAGGTGCTGGGCGAGCACCGCCATCGCATCCTGAACGACGACAACCGCCCGGCCTTCATCCCGGGGGTGGAGAACTTCCCGAACAAGGACAACTGCCGCTACACCGTGGAAGGCGTCACCTGCAAGGTGCCGCCGGGCCAGTATTTCATGATGGGCGACAACCGCGATAATTCGCTCGATTCGCGCTACTGGGGCTTCGTGCCGGACCGCAACATCGTCGGCAAGGCCTTCTTCATCTGGATGAATTTCAGCAGCCTCAAGCGCATCGGCTCATTCGAATGACAAAGGACGGAGGACGGGACATGCAGGTTCAGCAGCGCGCGCGTCAACGGGGTATCTCTTTCTTCGGCCTGGTCGTGGTGGTCGCGGCCCTGGTGTTCCTGGGCGTGCTGGGCGCCCAGGTCTTCCCCACGGTCATCGAGTACCAGGCCATCGCCAAGGCCGCGCAGAAGGCGTCTGACGGCAACACCGTGGCCGAGGTGCGGCAGATCTTCGACAAGGCCGCCGAGATCGACGACATCAAGTCCATCACCGGCAAGGACCTGGACATCAGCAAGGACGGCGACCGCGTGGTGGTGGGCTTTGCCTACAACAAGGAAATCCACATGTTCGGCCCGGCCTTCCTGCTCATCAAGTACGCTGGCAAGAGCAAGTAAGCGCTGCGTGGATGGCCCCGTCGTCGAACTGCAGCGCCGCCTGCAGCATGCCTTCACCGACCCGCGCCTGCTGGCGCGGGCGCTGACGCACCGCAGCTTTTCGTCGGACCACAACGAGCGCCTGGAATTCCTGGGCGACTCGGTGCTGAACCTGGCGGTCTCGGCCTGGCTGTACGAGCGGCTGGGTGAGTTGCCCGAGGGCGACCTCACCAAGATCCGCGCCAGCCTGGTCAAGCAGGAGCCGCTGCACCGCATCGCGACCCGCCTGGGCCTGCCGCAGGTGATCCGGCTGGGCGAGGGCGAATTGCGCACCGGCGGCAGCCAGCGCCCGTCCATCCTGGCCGACGCCCTGGAGGCCGTGATCGGCGCGGTCTACCTGGACGCCGGCTACGCCGCCGCCGAAGCCGTGGTGCACCGGCTCTTCAGCGACGTCGAGATCCAGCCCGCCATGGCCCAGGCGGCCAAGGACGCCAAGACCGAATTGCAGGAATGGCTGCAAGGGCGCAGGATGAAGCTGCCGCAGTACCGGGTGGTGGCGACGCTGGGCGCCGCGCACAAGCAGACCTTCGAGGTCGAGTGCGAGGTGCCCGACCTGGGCCTCACGCACCGGGGCCTGGGCGCCTCGCGCCGCTCCGCCGAGCAGGCGGCCGCTTCCGCCATGCTGATGGCCCTGAAAGAACAGACATGACCGCGACCCCGCCCGC
>NZ_JADDOJ010000072.1 GCF_015159745.1 Ramlibacter aquaticus
CCTCACGGGCGGACGTCGCGCCGCAGCCCCCGCCGGGCGAGCACGTACCGCCGCGGGCGCAGCGCCCGCCCGTGGAGGCGCCCGTCGCCATGCGCGGGCCTGGCGACAAGCCGCTGGCCTCGCCCGCGGTACGCCGCCATGCGCGAGAACTCGGGATCGAACTTCAGTACGTGCACGGCAGCGGCCCCGCGGGCCGGATCGAGCACCGCGACCTGGAGGTGTACCTGGCAGCGCGCGGACAGGCCGCCACCGCCCAGGCCGCGCAGGATGCCGACGCCGCCGCCGATGCGGTCGAGCGGGTGCCGCTCAGCCCGCTGCGGCGTCGCATCGCGCAGAAGATGCAGGAAGCCAAGCGCCGCATCCCGCACTTCGCCTACGTGGAGGAGGTGGACGTCACCGAGCTCGAGGCGCTGCGTGCCCAGCTCAACGCCAGGCACGCGGCGGCGCGGGGCAAGCTGACGCTGCTGCCGCTGGTGGCGCGCGCCGTGGTGCGCGCCCTGCGCGAATTCCCGCAGATGAACGCGCGCTTCGACGACGAGGCCGGGGTGGTCAGCCGCCACGCGGCCGTGCACCTGGGCATCGCGACCCAGACCGGCGCCGGCCTGATGGTGCCGGTGGTGCGCAACGCGCAGGCGCTGGACCTGTGGGCCTTCGCGGCGGCGGTGGCGCAGCTGGCGGAGGCCGCCCGTGCCGGCAAGGTCACGCGCGAGCAGCTGTCCGGCTCCACCCTCACCCTCACCAGCCTGGGCCCGCTGGGCGGGCTGGTGACCACCCCCGTGATCAACCACCCGGAGGTGGCCATCGTGGGCGTGAACCGGATCGTGGAGCGGCCCATGCTGCGCGGCGGCCAGCTGGCGGCACGGCTGCTGATGAACCTGTCGTCCTCCTTCGACCACCGGGTGGTGGACGGCATGGAGGCGGCAGGCTTCATCCAGGCGGTGCGTGCCCAGCTGGAAAGCCCGGCCCTGCTGTTCGTCGACTGAAGACGGGGCCGCGCGGGCCGCGCCGCAGGCGCCCGTCCGGGCATCGGGGCGCACTCGCGGACATCACTGGCGCCCTCGCGGGCACCGCAGGAGCCCGCGCGAGGGCGGGGCCGCGGAGCCGGTGGCTCCGCGGGACGCGCGCGGCCGGGCTCAGCCCTTGAGCAGCGCGCCCAGGGCCTTCTGCAGGCGGCGCGCCAGCGCCGGGTCGTGGGCGGCCGCCAGCACGCGAGCGGCGTCCTCGCCCCAGGTCTGCGCCGGGGAGGGGTCGTTGCGGCGCGTCAGCAGCTTGAGCTGCAGGGCGCGACGGGCATCCAGCTGGTCGGCCGGGGTGGGCACCTCGGAGGCGATCTCCAGCCGCAGCATGGATTCGCCGGCATCGCCCGCGGGTGCGCTGCCCAGGGCCTTGAGCCAGGCGCCGCGCACGGCCGGACTCACGCCCTTGCCGAACTCCTGCACGCCGGGCACCTGCTCCGGATCGCGCTGCTCCCAGGCCGAGAGCAGGTGGGCCAGCGCTTCGCCGTGGGCCTGGGCGGCCAACTTGCGCAGGGCCGCCTGGGCATGCTCCAGGGCGTCGCGCTGGGCGCGGAAGGCGACGTCGCCCAGGCGGGGACCGCGGTCCTCGCGCTCGGGCCGGTCACCGAAGCGCCCGCCGCCGAAGCCCCCGCGCATGTCGCCGGGACGGCCGCCCCGGTCGCCCGGCCGGCCGACCCCCGGGCCGCCCTTGCGGTCGCCGAACTTGCCGCCGCGGCCGGCCTGGACGGGCTCGGCCTTCTTCATGCCCGGCCGGTCGTCGCCGCGCATGGCCACCACGGGCCGCGGCTTGGGCGCGGCAGGCGCGGGTGCCGGCGCAGCCTCTGCGCCCTCCCCGCCTTCCGCCGCCGCCTCGGCCGGCTGGGCCGCACCCTCGTCGGACGGCAGCGGCGCGGACACGCCCGCGGCGGCCGCCTCGCCGGCCGCCGCCACCTCGGCGCGCGCCTGGGCCTGGCCGCGCAGGGCGGCCTCCAGGGCGGCCATGGCGGCCTTGATCTTCTGCGCGTCGCCCGTGGCGTTCGCGGCTTCCAGCCCGCGCGAGGCGTCCAGCACCGCACGGTCGCGCTCGGAGAGCGCCGCGGCAGCGCGGTCGCGGTCCTGGCCCTTGCGGTTGAAGGCCTCGTCGATCGGCTTGCGGAAGGCGTCCCACAGCTTCTGCTCGTGCTTGCGGTCCATGGGGACGGCCTGCGCCTCGGCCTGCCAGCGCTGCTGCAGCGCCTTCACGGCGTCGATGCGCAGCTGCGGGGCCGCCCCCAGGGCTTCGGCCTCCGCGATCATGGCCTGGCGGCGCTCGGTGCTCTGCTTCTGAGCGGCGTCCAGCGGCGCGCGCGCCGCCTGCAGCGCGTCCTTCCACTGCGGCTGCAGTTCGGCGAAGGCCTTTTCGCTCAGGTGGCCGGCTTCGCGCCAGCGGTTCTCGAACTGGTGCAGCCCGCGGGCGAAGCCCTTCCAGTCGCCGGCGGCATTCGCGGCCTGGGCGCTGCCCCAGTCGCGCAGCTCGGCAATCAGCGCCAGCCGCGATGCGCGGTGCTCGGCGGCCTCGCTCTTGACCTTGTCCAGCCAGGCCTCCACCACCTTGTAGGCGCGGTTGCAGGCTTCGTCGAAGCGCTTCCACAGGGCGTGGTTGGGCACGCCGCCCTGGTCCACCTGCTTCCACTGCTCGCGCAGGGCACGCAGCTGTTCCTGCATCTTGCGGCCGCCGAACTTGGGCTTGGGCGGCTGCGGCTCCTGGGCCACGGCCGGGGCCGGGGCCGCGGGCTCCGCTTCACCTTCGGCCGGCGCAGCCGCGGGCGCGGCAGCGGGCGCCGCCGGTGGCGGGGCCGCCTCGAACAGGGCTTCGGCCTTTGCGACCAGTTCCTGGCGCAGCTGGTCGGCGCGCCAGCGCTGCCAGCCTTCCAGCTCGCCCGCGGCCGCCAGCGCGGCGTGGGCTTCGTTCTCCAGCTTGTCGTCCAGCAGGCGGCCGTGCTCCTTCAGGGCATTGCGCAGCGCGGCGGCCGCACCGGCGCTGGCCTTGCCGTGGCCCTCGGCCACTTCCTTCTCGACGCGCGACAGCGCCTCGCGCACGGCCTGGTTGGCCTTCTCGCGCACGGCGGGGTCGACCTTGGGCTTGGCCGGCTTGGGCGGCGCCTCGGGCGGCAGGCCGCGCGCGGCGCGCAGTTCGTCGGCCCACACGGGCACGGGCGGCAGCGCCGCGGCGGGGTCGGTCTCGGCGGCCTGGGCCTGGGCCAGCGCGCTGCGGAAGGCCTCCCACACCGCCTGCAACTGGGCCTTGGACGCCTCGAGCAGGGGCGGGAACCGGGCATCCACGCTGGCCCAGTGCGCCTCGGCCGGCAAGGCCTCGGCCTGGGCCTGCCAGTCCGGCACGTCCTTGGCCAGGGCCTCGGCGGCGCCCACGGCGTCCTTCCAGGACTTGGTGGACAGCACCTCGATGCGCTGCGCCAGCAGCACGGCGGCCTCGCGCTGGACCTGCACGCGGTGTTGCAGGTCCTCGATGCCCTTGACCCGCTCGGCCAGGCGCTGCTTCAGGCCGGCCAGCGGCTCGCGGCTGAGCGGCGCGCCGGCCCGGGCGGCGTCGCGCTGCCAGGCCAGGGCGTCGGCGATGTTCAGGCGGGGCGCGTCCAGCAGGCCCTGGGCCTTCTGGGCCCATTCGGCGGCGATCGCCTCCTGGCCCTTGGCGCGCTTGATCTCGTCCAGCCGCTCGCGCAGCAGGCGCGCGGCCCCCTTGTCGCGGCCGCTCAGTTCCTTGAACACCTCCTGCATCTGCTCGGCGCTGGGCTCGCGGGCCAGCCACTCGCGCACGCGGGCGGCTCGCTCGCCGGAAGTCGGCGCGGAGAAGGCGCCCCCGGTCAGGGCGTCGAGGTCACGGGGATCGTGGGTGGAGGCAGTCGTCAAGGTCACGAATTCTTTGCGCGTGTTGGTGCCCGCGCGGTCGCGGGCAAACCTCTATTCTCGCCGCGATTCGCCCGGCCGGGGCGCCGGGGTCCGCCGGGGGCCCAAAAGCAGAAAGCCCGGCCGGGGGGCTGAACCTCCCGGCCGGGCTTGGCGGCTGACCGCTAGGGCCTGTCCGCCTGGGGTCGCGAAACCGGAGTTGAACGTCCGGAACGCGGGGAAGCAAGGGATTGCCTCCAAGTGGGGCCGGTGCACCGGTGACCGGTACGCCGGCTGAGCGCCCGATTGCTCGGGCAGGCAAAGAGTAGGACAGCCGGCCCGGCCTTGCAACGCAGGCATTTCAATGGCGGCGCGGCGCGCGATTGATTTCGCTGCCTTGACAGGCGTGGCTCGACAGCGCCCCGGCCCGGCGCCGGGCGACTACAGCACGCAGCGGCCTTGGCTGACAGCCGAAAGTGGCTGATCCGGGCCAGAATTCGGTGTCGACATGTCAATGGGTGAATAAAGATGTTTTTCTTTATTCTTGACTCGGTATGAAGCGCCCCCCTAGAATTCGACCCGTCCCTGGTTAGTACCTAGGGATGACCCTTAACCGCTGCCGACCCCGGCTCCGTCGAAGGGCAGACGCAAGCCAACCCACACCAGCGCTTGCCTGCTTCGACACAGCGTACCGATCCAACGAGGTGTCCTGTCCCAAGCCGCTCGCGGCCTGGCAAGCAGGGCCCCCGCCATGTGAGGAAGTGCTATGACAGCGTCCGGAAAATGGGTCCAGGGCATTCGATGCTTCTTTGTCGATGTTGCCCAGGGCTTTTTCGAAATAACGCACAACGGCTTGGCCCTGACGGGGCTGGCCACTGTTTTCTGCGTGGCCGTGCTGGCCGCGCGCCCTGACCTGCGCGATGCGGGCGAATCCCGCCTGATGGGCTGGCTGCAGGCCCGCCACGAAGCCGCCGTCGGCATGCCGGTGGAGATGGACGCGGTGGACCGCGCCACCGCCGCCGACCCGCACGACCTGCCCAAGCAGCAGGCCGCCGTGGCCTTCTGGCTCAGCCGCAAGTACCGCGTCGCCCCGGAACCGGTGAGCGCGCTGGTGGCCGAGGCCTGGGAGATCGGCCAGAGCACCAAGATCGACCCCACCCTGATCCTGGCCGTGATGGCCATCGAGTCGGGCTTCAACCCCTTCGCGCAGAGCGCGGTGGGCGCCCAGGGCCTGATGCAGGTCATGACCGGGGTGCACAAGGACAAGTACGAGAACTTCGGCGGCAAGCTGGCCGCCTTCGACCCGCTGACCAACCTGCGGGTGGGCGTGAAGGTGCTGCAGGACTGCATCACCCAGGCCGGCTCGCTGCACGACGGGCTGCGCTTCTACGTCGGCGCCGGCAAGGACGGCGATGACAATGGCTACGCCGACAAGGTGCTGGCCGAGCGCGAGCGCCTGAAACTGGTGGCCTCGGGCCGCCAGGTGCCCCTGGCGCCCGTGGTCCGTACCACCGCCCCGGCCGAGCCCGCCACCGACAAGGTCGCCTCCGCGTCCTGAGCTCCGTTACACTACGGGGGCACGCGACTGGCGATAGGCGCGGCGCTCCCCGCGGGGAGTGGCCCGCGCTGACGTGGATCCGCGCGGGGCCCCCGGGGCCCTGCCAAACCACTGGGGAGCGTGCCGCCGGCCCCGGCCGGTGATCAGCCGTTCGCCTGGGCAGCCAATCCGAAGACTCCAAGGACTGCCGCATGTACCAACGCAACCTCCTCGTCGAACAGACCGATCCCGAGCTGTGGGCCGCCATCACGGCCGAAAACCGCCGCCAGGAAGACCACATCGAGCTGATCGCCAGCGAGAACTACGCCTCGCCCGCCGTCATGGCCGCCCAGGGCAGCCAGCTCACGAACAAATACGCCGAGGGTTACCCGGGCAAGCGCTACTACGGCGGCTGCGAATTCGTCGACGTGGCCGAGACCCTGGCCCTAAACCGCGTCAAGGAACTGTTCGGCGCGCCCTGCGCCAACGTGCAGCCGCACTCCGGCGCGCAGGCCAACGAGGCCGTGTTCCTGGCCTTCCTCAAGCCCGGTGACACCATCATGGGCATGAGCCTGGCCGAGGGCGGCCACCTGACCCACGGCATGCCGCTGAACATGAGCGGCAAGTGGTTCAACGTCGTCTCCTACGGCCTGGACGCCAACGAGGCGATCGATTACGACGCCATGGAGCGCAAGGCCCACGAGAGCCGCCCCAAGCTGATCATCGCCGGCGCCTCCGCCTACTCCCTGCACATCGACTTCGCCCGCTTCGCCAAGGTCGCCAAGGACGTGGGCGCGATCTTCATGGTCGACATGGCCCACTACGCCGGCCTGATCGCCGCGGGCGTGTACCCCAACCCGGTGCCGCACGCCGACGTGGTCACCTCCACCACCCACAAGAGCCTGCGCGGCCCGCGCGGCGGCATCATCCTGATGAAGCCCGAGCATGAGAAGGCGATCAACAGCGCCATCTTCCCCGGCCTGCAGGGTGGCCCGCTGATGCACGTCATCGCCGCCAAGGCGGTGGCCTTCAAGGAGGCGCTGACGCCGGAATTCAAGGCCTACCAGCAGCAGGTGGTGAAGAACGCCGACACGGTGGCCCGCACCCTGGTGGAGCGCGGCCTGCGCATCGTGAGCGGCCGCACCGAGAGCCACGTCATGCTGGTGGACCTGCGCGCCAAGGGCATCACCGGCAAGGAAGCCGAGGCCGTGCTGGGCGACGCCCACATGACCATCAACAAGAACGCGATCCCCAATGACCCGGAGAAGCCCATGGTGACCAGCGGCGTGCGCATCGGCACCCCGGCCATGACCACCCGCGGGTTCAAGGAAGAAGAGGCGCGCATGACGGCGCACCTGATCGCCGACGTGCTGGACAACCCGCGCGACGCGGCCCACATCGCCGCCGTGCGCGAGAAGGTGTCCGCCCTCACCCGCCGTTTCCCGGTCTACGGCTGATCCGCCATGAAATGCCCGTTCTGCGGCAACGCCGACACCCAGGTGGTGGAAACGCGCGTCGCCGAGGACGGGGATTTCATCCGCCGGCGCCGCCAGTGCGCCGCCTGCGAGAAGCGCTTCACGACCTACGAGCGCCCGGACGTCACCTTCCCGGCGGTGGTGAAGAAGGACGGCCGGCGCATCGAGTACCAGCGCGAGAAGCTGCTCGCCTCCCTGAACCTGGCGCTGCGCAAGCGCCCGGTGTCCACCGAGCAGATCGACAGCGCGGTGGAGCGCATCGAGGAGAAGCTGCTCAACCTGGGGGTGCGGGAGATCGCCTCCAACCGCATCGGCGAACTGGTGATGCGCGAGCTCAAGAAGCTGGACAAGGTCGCCTACGTGCGCTTTGCCAGCGTCTACCGCAGCTTCGAGGACATCGACGAATTCAAGACCCTGGTCGACGAAGTGCGCCGCTGAAGGCGCGCCGGCTCAGGGGCAGGGGTTGGCCGAGGCGTCGCTGCGAAGGCGCCCTGCCCGGCTGAGCACCAGGTCGCGCCCCTCGCTGCCCGGCGTGCCGCAGACATGCAGCGTGCCGGCCTGGAAGCCCCCCGACAGCAGCTGCGGCTGCCCGGCTTCTGTGTAGGACACATAGCTGCCCAGCGATCCGGTGCCGTTCACCGTGACGGAGGGGGGCAGCGCCTGGCCCCGCGTCAGCGGCGGCCCGGCCGGGCGGCCGGTGGCCTGCGCATCGGAGAACAGGATCCAGCCCTGCTCCCAGCCGCCGGTAGTGGCGCACACCAGGCCATCCGCCGATTTGCACAGCGTCACGCGCAGCCCGCGCCGCACGGCCTCGCTGCGGGCGAGCGCCAGGTGCGACTGCAAGCGCTGGGCCGCGGTGGACACGCGGGTGCGCTCCAGGAGCCGGGCGAAGGACGGCACGCCCAGGCCGAGCAGGATGGCCACGAGCGCGAGGACGACCAGCAGTTCGACCAGGGTCAGGCCGCGCGACCTTCGGGGGTTGGCGGGGGATGGGGCGAAAACCGGTCGGGCAGCAGGCATCCGCCGACGCTAGCCCAGGCCCTGCAGAGCGGCACGCACGCACGCTCCAAAGGGCAATAGATCACAACTCAGGGGCAGGTGCCCGTGGCGGTGCGCGTGATGTTCAGCCGTCCGGTGGTGCTCAGCGAGAGCGCCCGGTCCTGGATCCCCACGGTGGGCGTCTGGCGGCAGACCTTGAAGCTGTAGTTGGCAGCCAGCAGGCCGACCGGCGGGAAGGAGACGCTGCGCACGATGGTGCCGTTGCCGTCGGTCCCGCGCAGCACGTAGCCCTGCGGCGCGGCCTCCTGGGTGCGCAGCACCGTCGTGCTCCCGGACACGGTGACGATCCAGCCCTGGTCCCAGTCGCCCGAGGTGGCGCAGTTGGCGCCGTCCCTGGACGCGCACACGACCACGTTGGTGTTGCGCTTGATCGCCTCGCTGCGCGCCATGGTCATCGCGGCCAGCAGGTTGTTGGCATTCGCCGTCAGCTGGCCGCTCAAGGACGCATTCGCCATGAACGGCGCCGCCAGCGTCGCGAGCACCGCCACGATCGCGATCGTGACGATGAGCTCGATGAGCGTGAAGCCGGCGCGGCGGGCGACGTTCATTTGCGGATGTACCAGAAGGAGCGAATCTTGGCCGGGTTGGAGACAGAGCCGGGCGCTGTGAGCTGCGAGGTCTGCAGCGGTCCCGCGCAGCCGATGCACACCGGCACCACCGTTCCGTTGTCCAGCATGAGGTTGCCCACCACCGGGTCGGGCGACAGGCCGGCGTCGCTGCGCGTGGTGTACACGTCGGTGCCGGCGCCGGTCGCGTACTGGAAGGAACGCGGCGTCAGGTCGCCCAGGTTCACCGAACAGCTGTTCGACGCATTGGGCTTGGGCAGGTGCGTGCTGAAGTACACGGTACCGAACACGGCCGAGGCCGCAGTGATCACCTGCTCGTTGGTACGCATCTGGATGGCATAGCCCTGTGAACTGGCGATCTGCGCCGGGTCGGGCGTGGTGCCCACCGGGAAGGTGTAGAGCGCTGCCAGGCACAGCCCCGTCGTGCCCAGGCCGCAGGAGAGGGGCTTGCTGAGCAGCGAGGGCGCGTCCGGCCTGTCCTTGATGGCGAAGAAGTAGTTGGTGGTCGGGTTGTTGGTGTTGGTCGGCTTCTCCCGGTCACCGGAGCCGGTGAGCACGATGTAGCTGGTGCCGTCGAACACCACCTCGGGCGCGAACATGAGCTTGCGGTTGGGCGTCGTGCCGCACAGCAGGTTGACGTCGCAGCCCAGCGTGGCGATGGTGCTGATCACCCAGCTGCTCGCCGGGTTGCTGCCGATGGAGGTGTAGGCGCCATTGGAGAGCGGGCCGGAGATGCGGTAGATGTTGCCGGCCAGGTCGTTGGCATAGATGTACATCGCGTTGCCGCTCGAATCGGTCGCGATGGTCACGTCCGCCGTCACGCTGCGCGTGGTGGTGAAGGTGGCGGTGATGGAGCCGCCGCTCGCATCGAAGACGTAGATCCGGTTGCCCGTGGTGCTGCTGCAGGAGTAGCTGTAGGCGTCCTCGCAGGTCGCGTCGTATCCGCCGCCCATGACGACCAGGGTGTTGGTCGTGCCGGTCGTGGTCGAGGTGGTGAAGACGTGCGGCGTACCCCAGGTCTGGCCAATGTTGGTCCAGTCACCGTACGCACTGGAAGTGCAGTTGGACGTGGTGTAGTCACCGCAGCCGCGTTTCCAGCGCAGGCTGATGCCCAGCGTGGTCGCGTCGATCTTGAAGGAGTACAACGCACGCCCGCCGCGTCGCATGCCGGCGAACACCCAGCCGTCACCGTTACTTGCCTTGTACGCGGTGATGGGCCCGTCCATGCCGTAGGGCTTGGGGTTGCTGCCGCTGATCACGGTGTTGTCGTAGTAGATGCGTTGCAGCATCCCGTACGACTCCGGCGCGACGAAAGACCAGAACTCGCTGCCCGCCTGCACGGTGGCGCCGCCGCTGCCGCCCACCGTGAAGGTGTCGGTCCGGTTGCCGTTCACCGCGCGGAACACACCATCGTCGCCGCCGTAGAGCACCACGACCTGGCGGTTGGTGTCGGTGCCGAAGTTGAAGGCGGCCGGCCGCGAGTGCACCACCCCGCCGTGCGCGGACGGTCGCATGCTGGTGCTGGTCGCGACGGTGGACACATCCTCCGTGAGCACGTTCTGGCCGCGTGTCCAGTTGATCAGGTTGCTCAGCTGGGTCGAATCCGTGAGCCCGAACACGGTGGTGGTCAGGGCGGAGTTCGAGGTGGTGAACTGCGTCAGCGTGTTGCAGCCGTTGAAGGTGGTGGAGCAGGTGGTAACCGTGCGAGTGGCGGGCGAACTGGCGCGAAGCATGTAGCCCTGGCCACCCTTCTCCACGACCTGCCCGTCCGGGGTGTTGGAGGTGGCCTGGGTGGTGACGTTGGGGCAATTCGCATCGGTGTACGTGGACCAGTACGCGTCCAGGGCGGTCGGCGTCCAGTAGCTTCGCGCGCAGGGCTGGATGAATTCGCTGCCGTTGGAGGCGACCGCCGCGGTGCCGTCGGCGTCTACAGTCTGCAAAACCCCATTCACATAGGCGGCGCGGTATTGCTTGAGGTTGCCGTACCAGCGCGGGTCGAAGTTGCTGTCGGGCCTGAACATCCCGATGAAGATCTGGTTCAGGAAGTTGTTCTGGTTGACCGTGGACACCGGCAAGGACACGGCCGCGAACACCGAGTTCACGGAGCGGACCTCGGAAAAGACCGCGGTCATGGCGGCCGTCAGCGAGCTCGCGTCCGTCGTGGAGAAGTACTTGCCCCCGCCCCAGTTCGCGACGCTACTCAACACCCAGGGGATGTCCGGGAAGCAACTTCCCGGATTCACCAGTGCGATGGAATAGCTGGTGATCTTCAGGTTCGACGCGTGCATGTAGCGCGCCCACTCGTCGGCGTAATAGCCTGCGCCGTTGTGGTCCTGAGGCATCTTGGTCAGCGTACCGCAGGAGGTGACCTGGTCTTGGGCGGTCGATGAGATGACGTTGGTCTGGCTGGGAACGATGGCCGCCGGGTTGGCATTCTTGGCCGCGATGTTGGTGCCCTCCAGCGCGCTCTGGGGACCCGCATTGCCCGGGGAGTCGCCCGGCGTGCTGGAGGTGTTGCTGGCGTCAGCCAGGAACAGGATGAAGTTCTTGCAGTTCGTCGAGGGCACGAGCGAGGCGTAGCTGGTACCCGAGAGCCCCATGCGCCCCGCGTAGTAGGCCCAGGACTCCTGCATCGATGCACCCGTACGTTCCTTGTTGGCCTTGATCCAGTAGCTGCCACCGGTCGTCTGGTTGCCGTTGCCGTTGGACGATTGCCAGTTCAGGATGTAATTCAGCAGGTAAGGCTTGGTGGCGGTCGTGAGGCCGGTCAGCGGGTACACCAGGCAGCCGCCCTCGCCCGTACTCGAGCACGCCGGCAGGGTCGCGGTCACGCCGGGGGCGTTGTAGACGGCGACGCCCGAACCGTTGTAGACCATGATCCCCACGTTGATCGTCGCCGTGGCGGTCACCGGCAGTGCGTCGATGACCTTGTAGAGCACGCATTGCTCCACGCCCTGGGCCGTGCCCGACAGCGTGTTCGTTGCCCCGCCGATGGTGCAGGTGGAGCCCGGAATGCTGGAGTTCGACGACGCATGCGCCGCGTTGTCCATCACGATCAGCAGGTTGGACGCGGCCGTACTGCCGGACGACGCGCCCGTGAACAGATCGATGTCTTCCGCCTGCGCCAGCGGAGCCAGGCCCAGCAGCAGGGCCAGGGTGAGAAGGAGGCGTAGAAACTTCATGCGGTACTCCCGGGGATGGGGCTCATGGACACACCGCGGCCTTCTGCGCGGCGGAAATTTCCTGGCGGAAGCCCTGGGTCAGCGTGACCTGGGCGCCGGTGACGGAATCGGTCACGGTGGCGTCGATCTGCCACAGCGAGCTGTAAGTGCTGCTCTGGCAGCCGGCCAGCCCCCCGGCGCGAAAACCGCCGCAACTGCTGGAGTTGCTTCCTCCGGTCACGGTCGTGGCGGACAGACAGGTCGGCGTGAACACCGTCACGGAGTAATCGGGGTTGCGATTGGGGTTGGCGTCGTTGTTGATGTTCAGTGTCAGGGTCTGCTGGGGCGGCAGCGAGGTGAAGCCGGTGGGGAAGCTGCTGCCGATCACCACCTCCACGGCCCGGTTCGCCGCCGAGATCACCTCGTTGCGGAACTGCATGTTGCCCACGGCCTTGAGGTTGGTGGTGTTCAGCGTGAAGGCCGTCGTCACCATCAGGGTGATGAGGATGAGCAGGATCAGGCCGACGATGAGCGTGATGCCCCGCTGCCCGCGGGCGGAGATGCTGCGCTTCATGGCGACTCCCTCCGGCCCGACACGTTGTTCAGCCGGATGTTCTGCAGGAACAGGTGACGCCGGTACTTGTCGCCCGCAGGCGGCGTGATGGTGACCGTGCTGCCCGAGACGCTGCCCAGGGTGTAGCTCTTTCCGTCGTCGGCACCGGTGGCGGCTTCGCGGGTGCGCGCCAGGACGAACAGCTTGACCGCCACCACGTCGCGCAGCTGCGAGACACTGCATCCGCTGGAGGGGCAATGCACATACGACTCCGGCACGCCGTCGCCCCGGTTGTTGGGCATGGTGTTGTTGCTCGCCGTGGTGGCGTCGTAGGCGCAGGTCGAGGGATTGATGCGGTAGGGCAAGGCGCCGTAGTTCACGCCGTTGTTGCAGCGGTCCTTGGAATCGATGCCCAGGTCGACGACGAAGCCCTCCACCCCTTCGATCAGCGGCTCCTTGACGAACTGGGTGCCGTCGAAGCGCAGCCTGACCAGGGTCGGAATGCCATCGCCCACCGTGGTCGAGTAGGTGCGGACGTAATAGATGTCCTGCACCCACTGGCGTATGTCGGCGAGCGTGGTGCAGTCGCGCTTGTGCAGCGTGAGCGTGCTGCTCGGGCCGACGTAGAAGGTCGGCGTCGATGCGCTCATTTCGCTCGCGCAGAAGGTTGGCTGGAAGTAGATGGCGCTCGTGTTCAGGGCCGCGCAGTTTCCCGACCCCGGCGAGCAGACCTCCGCCCGTCGCACCACCAGGACGTCCGTGTTGGCCTTCTGGTTGGAAATGCTGCAGCCGGTCGGCGCCGTGCCGAAGGTCATGACAGGCAGGCTCACCATCGAGAAGGTGACGGTGCCGGTCCAGTTGGCGGTCGCCAGGCAGGGGTTGCTCGCCACCACGCCCGTCGAATCCAGGGTGTCGTAGGGGCTGGGCAGCATGGCCGTGGCGGCGAAGTCGTCCCAGCGCGGCACGTAGCCGCCCCAGAAGCCCGCGTGCTCCACGTCTTCCTGCAGCAGGTCCATGGTGAAGCGGCCGCTTTCGATCATGGAGTTGGTCTTGGCCATCTCCGTGTTGGTGCGGCTGATGTTCAGGTAGACCGAGATCAGGGCCACCATCACGATCAGGCCGATCGAGATGGAGATCAGCAGTTCCAGCAAGGTGAAGCCGCGCGCAAGGCGGCGGCGACCGGCCGGGGGGCGCAGGGTCAGGTTCATACCAGCGACGCAATCCGCACGATGGTGGTGACGACCCGGCGGCACAGGTCGTTCACGCACTGGGTGTTGCTGCTGCCGGTGCCGCCGTCGTAAGCGTTGGCGCCACAGCCCACGCTGGTGGGCGGCGCCGAGATCGGCGTCAGCCCCTGCCAGGCGACGGTGATCATGTAGTCGCGGTTGCCCAGGCTTTCCACGCAGCCGCGGCCGGCGATCACGGCGCCGGCCTTGTTCGTGCCCTGCATTTCCCCCGCGCCCTGGATCGCCGAGCACCAGTCTTTCAAGTCCTTTTGGGCCGCCGTCGAGCCGCCGAAGGCCGAGGAGCAGGAGGTGGTCGGGTCGATGCTGGCGACGTAGGCGCCCGAAATCGCCGCGTTGCGGTTGGTGGAAATGCGGTGCGCCATGTCGTCCAGCAGCACCAGGGCCTGGGCCCGCTGGTAGGCCTCGACCTCGGCCACCTGCATGCGGCTTTGCAGGCCCGCCATGCCCAGCAGGCCGAAGGCGATGATGACCATGGTCACCAGCACCTCGATCAGCGAGGCGCCGGCCTGGACGCGGGGGGTACGTGCCATGGCGTTCACCACTTGAGGGTCACCGGGCTGCAGGCCGGGTTGCAGCCCTTCACCCCTTCGCTGGTGAAGGTCAGGTCGCCATCGGACACCTGGTTGCCGATGGCCTGGAAAGTGATCGTGAAGCTGGGCGGGGTGCTGCTCCCCACGTTGATCGAGGGCGTGTACTTGGCCGTCAGCTCCGTCGGCAGGTTGTAGCCGGCGCTGGTCAGTTGCGCGTAGCTGGCGTAGCCCCGGTTGGCCAGCAGGTACTGCTGCTCCCGGTTCGACAGGTCCAGCATCTGGGCCTGGGCCAGCCGGCGCGCACTCTTCTGGATCTGCTTGGTGTACGCCGGCAGCGCGATCGCCGCCAGGATGCCCACGATCGCGACCGTGACCATCAGTTCGATGAGCGTGAAACCACTTGTCTTCTTGCTGTTCATGCCAACTCCTAGCGACCATCCCTACCCAGGCTCAACCATAACGATGGGGGAACAAACCGCCACTTTTGAGCGACGTGCGGTCGATTTCAGGGAACGAATGGTCGAGTTGGCTGTGGCGTCCGCGCATCGGGGGCCCCGGGCCGCCCATGCCCGAGAATCGGGGCCATGGCGACGCTTCCTCCCTTCATGCAGCAGGCCCTGGCCCTGGCGCAGCGGGCCACCGGCCTGTCCGAGCCCAACCCCCGCGTCGGCTGCGTGCTGGTGGCCGCCGACGGCCGCACGGTGCTGGGCGAGGGCCACACCCAGCCCGCCGGCCAGGCGCATGCGGAAGTCATGGCCCTGCGCGACGCGGCCGGCCGCGGGCATTCGGTGCAGGGCGCCACGGCCTGGGTGACGCTGGAGCCCTGCGCCCACCAGGGCCGCACCGGGCCCTGCTGCGTGGCGCTGGCGCAGGCCGGCGTGGCCCGGGTGGTGGCCTCGCTGACGGACCCCAACCCGCGCGTGGCGGGCCAGGGGCTGGCGCACCTGGCGGCCGCGGGCGTCGCCGTGGAAACCGGCCCGGGCGCGGCCGAGGCGCGGGAACTGAACCTGGGCTTCTTCAGCCGCATGCTGCGCGGCACCCCCTGGGTGCGCCTGAAGATCGCCGCCTCGCTGGACGGCCGCACCGCCCTGCCGGACGGCCGCAGCCAGTGGATCACCGGCGAGGCGGCCCGTGCCGACGGCCATGCCTGGCGGGCCCGAGCCGGCGCGATCCTGACCGGCCTGGGCACCGTGCTGGACGACGACCCGCGCCTGGACGTGCGGCTGGCCGCGGTGCACCGCCAGCCGCCGCTGGTGGTGGTCGACAGCCGGCTGGAGACGCCGCCCACGGCGCGCCTGTTCGGCCCCGGCCGCGAGGTGTGGATCTACGCGGCGGCCGACGACCCGGCACGCCGGGCCGCCCTGGAGGCCCGCGGCGCGCACATCACCGTCATGCCCAACCCCCAGGGCAAGGTGGACCTGGCGGCCCTGCTGCGCGACCTCGCGCGGCGCGAGGTGAACGAGTTGCACGTGGAGGCCGGCCACAAGCTCAATGGGTCCTTCGTGCGCGAGGGCCTGGCCGACGAGTTGCTGTGCTACCTCGCGCCCAAGCTGCTCGGACAGGGCCGCGAGATGGCCGCCTTCGGTCCCCTGCCCGGCCTGGAAGCCGCGCCGGCGCTGGATTTCCAGGCCGTGGACCGGGTCGGGCCGGACCTGCGCCTGGTGGCCCGTTTCGCCGGCCGCGACCGCTTCTAGCGCACCGGCCTGTCCCCCGCCGGACGGGAGGGGCGTCAATCCCTGCGAAAATAGCGGGATGTTCACCGGAATCATCACCGGCGTGGGGCGGATCGCCGCCATCCACGACCTCGGCAGCACCCCCCAGCACGGCAAGCGCCTCACCGTGGAGGCACCGGCGGGTTACCTGGACGACGTGGGCCTCGGTGACAGCATCGCCATCAACGGCGCCTGCATGACCGTGACCTCGCTGGCCGGCCCCGCCTTCACCATCGACATCTCGGCCGAATCGCTGGACAAGACCGCCGGCCTGGACCGGACCGGCCCGGTCAACCTGGAGAAGGCGCTGCGCGCGCATGACCGCCTGGGCGGCCACATCGTGTCCGGCCACGTGGACGGCATAGGCCGCGTCACCCGCTTCGGCCCGGTCGGCGAAAGCTGGGAGCTGTGCGTGCTCGCCCCGCCCACCCTGGCGAAGTACCTGGCCTACAAGGGCTCGATCACCATCAACGGGGTCAGCCTCACGGTGAACCGGGTCACCGACACGGCCGAAGGCGCCGAAGCCAGCATCAACCTCATTCCCCATACCGTGCAGAACACGGCGCTGGGCGGGCTCGTGCCCGGCAGCGCGGTGAACCTGGAGATCGACCTGATCGCCCGCTACGTGGAGCGCATGCTCTCCGGCGCCGGCACGGCCAACACCCCTGGAGCCGCTGCATGACGCGCCACGCGACCATTTCACCCATCGAGGACATCGTCGAGGACATGCGGCAGGGCCGCATGGTCATCCTGGTCGACGAGGAGGACCGCGAGAACGAGGGCGACCTGGTGCTCTCGGCCGACCACGTCACGCCCGAGGCGATCAACTTCATGGCCCGCTTCGGCCGCGGCCTGATCTGCCTCACGCTCACGCGCGAGCGCTGCGAGCGCCTGCAGCTGCCACCCATGGTGGCGCGCAACGGCACCAAGATGGGCACGGCCTTCACGGTCTCCATCGAGGCCGCCGAGGGCGTGACGACCGGCATCTCCGCCGCCGACCGCGCCCGCACCGTGCAGGCCGCGGTGGCCCGCAACGCCGGGCCGCAGGACCTGGTGCAGCCGGGCCACATCTTCCCGCTGCAGGCGGTGGACGGCGGCGTGCTCATGCGCGCCGGCCACACCGAGGCCGGCTGCGACCTGGCCGGCATGGCCGGCCACACGCCCGCCGCGGTGATCTGCGAGATCATGAAGGACGACGGCACCATGGCCCGCCTGCCGGACCTGCAGGTCTTCGCCGCCGAGCACGGCCTGAAGATCGGCACCATCGCCTCGCTGATCGAGTACCGCAGCCGCAACGAATCGCTGGTGCGCAAGATCGGCAGCCGCCCGCTGACCACGGCCTACGGCCAGTTCACGGCACACGCCTGGCAGGACCTGCCCAGCCAGGGCCTGCACCTGGCCCTGGTCAAGGGCGACTGGGACCCCGCCGAGGCGGTGCACGTGCGCGTGCACGAGCCGCTGTCGGTGCTGGACGCGCTGGAACTCGGCCGCCCCATGCACTCCTGGAGCCTGGACGCCAGCCTCAAGCACATCGCTGCGCAGGGCAAGGGCGTGGCCGTGCTGCTGAACTGCGGCGAGGACGCGGCCCAGCTGCTGGCCCAGTTCGAGGGCACGGCCCGCGCCTCGCAGGCGCCCGAGCGCGGCCGCATGGACCTGCGCACCTACGGCGTGGGCGCACAGATCCTGCGCGAATGCGGCGTGCACCTGATGCACCTGATGGGCAACCCCCGGCGCATGCCCAGCATGGCCGGCTACGGGCTCGAGATCGTGAGCCACGTGGCTCCCGCCCAGAAATAAGACAAGGCAAGCACCCATGTTCGGCGCAGAAAAAGGCCAGGCGGACCGCCTGGACGGCTCGGACCTCACGATCGCCATCGTGCAGGCCCGCTTCAACGAATCCATCACCGACGCCCTGACGGCGGCCTGCCGGGCCGAGCTGGCAGCCCTGGGGGTGGCGGACGGCAACATCGACCACGTCAAGGTGCCCGGCGCCCTGGAGGTGCCGGTGGCCCTGCAGGCCCTGGCCGAGAAGGGCAGCTACGACGCCCTGATCGCGATCGGCTGCGTGATCCGCGGCGAGACCTACCACTTCGAGCTGGTGGCCAACGAGTCGGCCGCGGGCGTGACCCGGGTCTCGCTGGACTACCAGTTGCCCATCGCCAACGTCATCCTGACGACCGAAAACGTCGAGCAGGCCATCGCCCGCCAGGACGAGAAGGGCCGCGACGCGGCCCGCGTGGTGGTCGAGATGTGCAACCTGCTGGACGCGATCTGATGGCCGCCCCCTCCCCGTCCGCGCCCGGCCGCACCGCCACCGGCGCCCGCAAGGCCTCCGCCAAGTCGGCCCGCAGCCGTGCCCGCGAGTTCGCGCTGCAGGCGCTCTACCAGCACCTGGTGGGCCGCAACGAGGCCCAGGCCATCGACCACTTCACGCGCGACCTGTCCGGTTTCCACAAGGCCGATTCGGCCCACTATGACGCGCTGCTGCACGGCTGCATCCGCGATGCCGACGCCCTCGATGCGCTGATCGGCCCCTTGCTGGACCGGCCGCTGGCCGAGATCTCGCCGATCGAGCACGCCGTGATGTGGATTGGCGCCTACGAGTTCCAGCATGCGGCCGACGTGCCCTGGCGCGTGGTGCTCAACGAGTGCATCGAGCTGGCCAAGGAATTCGGCGGCACCGACGGCCACAAGTACGTGAACGCGGTGCTCAACGGCCTGGCGCCGCAGCTGCGCGCCGCCGAGGTGGAGGCCGACCGCGCCACGGGGAGGGCCCGGTGAGGACCGCCGCCCGCGTCGACCGCATCGAGCCCTTCCACGTGATGGAGGTGGGCAAGGCCGCGGCGCGCATCGCCAGGGAGGTGCAGGACAGCGACACCCCCATGCTGTTCCTCAACATCGGCGAGCCGGACTTCACCGCCCCGCCGCTGGTGCGCGAGGCCGCCGAGCGCGCCGTCGCCACCGGCCGCACGCAGTACACCCAGGCCCTGGGCCTGGACAGCCTGCGCGAGCGCATCAGCGACTGGTACGCGCGGCGCTTCGGCCTCGCGGTGCCGGCGCGGCGCATCGTGGTCACGGCCGGTGCCTCGGCCGCGCTGCAGCTGGCCTGCCTGGCGCTGGTCGACCGCGGCGACGAGATCCTCATGCCGGACCCCTGCTACCCCTGCAACCGGCATTTCGTCAGCGCCGCCGAGGGCCGGCCGGTGCTGCTGCCTTCCACCGCGGCCGAGCGCTTCCAGCTGTCGGCCGATCGCCTGCGCGAACACTGGGGGCCGGCCTCGCGCGGCGTGCTGCTGGCCTCGCCCTCCAACCCCACGGGCACCTCCATCCACCCGGATGAGCTGCGCGCCATCCACGGCTTCGTGGGCGAGCGCGGCGGGGTGACGATGGTGGACGAGATCTACCTGGGCCTTTCGTACGACGACACCTTCGGGCAGAGCGCGCTGGCCCTGGACGACCAGGTCATCAGCATCAACAGCTTCAGCAAGTACTTCAACATGACGGGCTGGCGGCTGGGCTGGATGGTGGTGCCGGACGCGCTGGTGCCCGTGGTCGAGAAGCTGGCGCAGAACCTGTTCATCTGTCCCAGCGTCATCGCGCAGTACGCGGCGCTGGCCTGCTTCGAGCCCGAGAGCATCGCCGAGTACGAGCAGCGGCGCGCCGAATTCAAGGCCAGGCGCGACTGGTTCATCCCTGCACTGCAGGAGATGGGCCTGGACGTGCCGGTGATGCCCGACGGCGCCTTCTACGCCTGGGCCGACTGCAGCGCGGCCATGCGCCGCCTGGGCGTGGACAGCAGCTGGGACTTCGCCTTCGAGCTGATGAAGCGCGCCCACGTCGCCGTCACCCCGGGGCGCGATTTCGGCACCGCCGAGACCGGCCACTTCGTGCGCTTTTCGACCGCCAGCGCCATGGCCCAGCTGCAGCAGGCGGCGGGGCGCCTCAAGGGCCTGCTCGCGTGAGCGGCCCGGACGTCTTCACCTGGCCCGTGCGGGTCTACTGGGAAGACACCGACGCCGGCGGCATCGTCTTCTATGCCAACTACCTGAAGTTCTTCGAACGGGCCCGCACCGAGTGGCTGCGCTCGCTGGGCATCGGCCAGCAGGCGCTGCGCGAGGCCACGGGCGGCATGTTCATCGTCGGCGAGACCCGGGTGCGCTACCTGGCGCCGGCACGGCTGGACGATGAACTTCTGGTTACGGCGCGGATCAGTGAAACGGGGCGGGCTTCTTTGATAATGGCCCAGCAGGCGTTCCGGCAGCAGGATCATGCGCTGCTGTGCGAAGGCGAGATCCGCATCGGCTGGGTCGATGCCGCCAGCCTGCGGCCGGCCCGGATCCCTACCCCGGTCCTCGAGGCCCTGAAGAAGAAACGAGAAACATGAACCACGACCTGTCGATCGTGCGCCTGGTGCTGGATGCGAGCTGGATGGTCCAGCTGGTCATGCTGCTGCTGGTGTGCGTTTCCATCACCAGCTGGGCGGCCATCTTCCGCAAGCTCTTCGGCATCCAGCGCGTCAATTCGCTCAACGAGGATTTCGAGAAGGAGTTCTGGTCGGGCACCAGCCTGAACGAGCTGTTTGCCGCGGCTTCGCAGAATGCGAAGCTGTCAGGGCCCATGGAACGCATCTTCGCCTCCGGCATGCGCGAATTCAGCAAGCTGCGCGAGCGCCGGATCACGGACGCCGGCACCCTCATGGACGGCGCCCGCCGCGCGATGCGCGCCAGCTTCCAGCGCGAGATGGACGCGATCGAGACGCACCTCTCCTTCCTGGCGTCGGTGGGCTCGGTGTCGCCCTACGTGGGCCTGTTCGGCACCGTCTGGGGCATCATGCACGCCTTCATCGGCCTGGGCAGCCTGCAGACCGTGACCCTGGCCACCGTCGCGCCCGGCATCGCCGAGGCCCTGGTCGCCACCGCCATCGGCCTGTTCTCGGCGATCCCGGCCGTGGTCGCCTACAACCGCTTCGCCCGCGACATCGACCGCATCGCGATCCGCCTGGAGACCTTCATCGAGGAGTTCTCCAACATCCTGCAGCGCAACCTGGGCGCCCAGGCCGCGACGGCCTCCGGCCACTGACGAGGGGAGGCCCGCATGCCCGCCATGGTGCAACGCGGCCGCGGACGCCGCACGATCAACGAGATCAACATGGTCCCGTTCATCGACGTGATGCTGGTGCTGCTGATCATCTTCATGGTCACGGCGCCGCTGATCGCCCCCAGCGTGATCAACCTGCCCTCGGTGGGCAAAGCCAGCCAGCCGCCGCAGCAGGTGGTGCAGGTGCAAGTGCGCAAGGACGAAGGCATAGACATCAAGGTCGACGAGAAGACGCAGAGCGTGCCGCTGGCCGACCTGGGCGCGACCGTGCGCCAGCTGCAGGGGCAGTACAGCGGCGGTGAAAGCGCGGTCGTGATCGCGGCCGACAAGGCTGTGCGCTACGAGATCGTGGTGAAGGTGATGGACGCACTCAAGCGCGCCGGCGTGGAGCGCGTGGGCCTGTCCGTCCAGGTGCAGAAGTAAGCGCCGTGGAGATCAGCGCCCGCACCGACCGCAACGACTTCCTGCCGCCGCCCGAGCCGGCGGCGCCGCAGTCCTTCGGCCTGGCCCTGCTCGCGCACGCGCTGCTGCTGGCGGCGCTGGCCTGGGGCATCAACTGGCAGAGCCAGCCCGAGACCGCGGGCGTGGAAGCCGAACTCTGGTCTGCCATGCCGCAGGAGGCCGCGCCCCCGCCTCCGCCG
>NZ_JADDOJ010000073.1 GCF_015159745.1 Ramlibacter aquaticus
GCCCGGGCGCGCCGGCCGCGACCGGCCACGCCGGGGCCGGCCCCCGCCGCCGAGCGCATGAGCAAGGTGGACACCGCCTGGCTGCGCATGGATGGCGAGGCCAACCTGATGCTCATCACCGGCGTGTGGACGCTGCGCCCGCGCATCCGCTGGCAGGACCTGTGCCTGCGCGTGCAGGAGCGGCTGCTGCGCTACGACCGGTTCCGCCAGCGCGTGCAGCACGACGCGACCGGTGCGCGCTGGGTGGACGACAGCGACTTCGACATCGCCCGCCACGTGCTGCGCGAGCACCTGCCGCGGCACGGCCGCCGGCCGGCCC
This sequence comes from Ramlibacter aquaticus, assembly GCF_015159745.1. Classification (GTDB taxonomy): domain Bacteria; phylum Pseudomonadota; class Gammaproteobacteria; order Burkholderiales; family Burkholderiaceae_C; genus Ramlibacter; species Ramlibacter aquaticus. The sequence continues at coordinate 320 of NZ_JADDOJ010000073.1, forward strand.
AGGAGGCGCTGCAGGCGCGCGTGGGCGAGCTCGCGATGCAGCCGCTGGACGCCGCCCACCCGCTCTGGCAGATGCACCTGGTGGAAGACTACGAGGGCGGCAGCGCGCTCATCATCCGCGTGCACCACTGCATCGGCGACGGCATCGCGCTCATTCACGTGATCCTCTCGCTGGTCGATGGCGGCGACGCGCCGCCGCCCAGGCCGCGCCGGCCGCCCGCCGAGGCGGCCGAGGACTGGGTGCTGCAATCGCTGCTGCGACCGGCCACCGACCTCACGCTGCGGGCGCTGGGCGCGGCCGGCCAGCGCGCGGCCAGCGCCATCGCCCTGCTGCGCGAGCCGAAGCACGGCCTGGAGGCCTCGGGCGAGATCGCCCGGCTGGGGGTGCAGGTGGTGCAGGACGCGCTGGCCCTGCTGCTGATGCCCGACGACACGCCCACCCGGCTGAAGGGCCGGCCCGCGGCCAGCAAGCGCGTGGCCTGGTGCCCGCCGCTGCCGCTGGACGAGGTGAAGGCCGTGGGCCGGGCCCTGAACTGCTCGGTGAACGACGTGCTGCTCTCCTGCGTGGCGGGCGCGATCGGCGAGTACCTTCGCGCGCAGGGCGATGCGGTCGACGGGGCAGAGATCCGCGCCATGGTGCCGGTCAACCTGCGCCCGCTGGACGAGGCGCACCAGCTGGGCAACCGCTTCGGCCTGGTGCCGCTGGTGCTGCCGGTGGGCATGGCCAACCCGGTGGAGCGCGTGTACGAGGTGCGCAAGCGCATGAACGCGCTCAAGGGCAGCACGCAGCCGCTGCTGGCCTTCCTGGTGCTGGCGGTGGCCGGGCTGCTGGTCAAGCCGGCGCAGGACGCCATCCTGGACCTGTTCGGCCGCAAGACCACGGCCGTGATGACCAACGTGCCGGGCCCGCGCGAGAAGCTGAAGTTCCTGGGCGCCTCGCTGGAACAGATCATGTTCTGGGTGCCCCAGTCCGGCAACATCGGCTTGGGCGTGTCGATCCTCAGCTACGGCGGCGGCGTGCAGTTCGGCGTCATCAGCGACACCGCCCTGTGCCCGCAGCCGCAGCAGATCATCGACCGCTTCGAGCCGGAATTCGCCAAGCTCGCGATGCTGGCGCTGATGCTGCCCTGGGGCGAGGTGGACTGAGTCCCCGGCCGCCGGGCCTGCCGCGTCAGGCGGCCCGGGTCGCTTCCTCGTGCACTTCCTTGTCCAGGAGGCGCACGTACTCCTCGCGGTAGAGACCGCCCAGCGCCTGTGCCTGCGCGTCGTCGAGCACGCGGCGCGCCTCGGGGAAGAACTTCTCTTCCTCCTCGCGCAGGTGATGCTCCAGCTTGTGCAGCAGCTTGCCCAGCTCGGCCTGCCACTCGGGCGAGCCTTCCTGCAGCTTGTCCAGGCATTCGACCATCTCGTCCATCTGGTGGTGTTCGGAGATGCCGTGGCGGGCCGGGTCCACGGTGTCGTCGTGCTCGATCAGGGGCACGTAGAAGGCGCGTTCCTCCGCGGTCTCGTGCGCCGCCATCTCGAGCTTGAGCTCGTGGAACAGCTCGTGCAGCGTCGCGGCGGACGCGGAGGGCAGTTCACGCACCAGGCGGCGCTGGCTTTCGTGGCTGTCGACAAGGGCTTGAAAGATGTCCATGCCGCGCAGTCTGGGGGGCCGGGCGGCGCCCGGCTGTAGGCGCGCGCCGCGCTTCAGCTGTCGCCGGCGACGTCCGGCACGTCCTCGAGTTCCGAGAGCGCGAGGTCCACGTTGAGCTGCTCCATGGCGTCCAGCGGCTGCGCCAGCGCCGCCTCCTGGTAGAGCCGGGTCGCCTGCGCCAGGCAGGCGTCGCCTTCCAGCATCAGCAGGCCGTTGGCGTATTCGATGCGGCCGATGATGGAGGCCGGGTGGATGCGCAGCGCCTCCTGGAACAGGCGCAGGCCGGTCTCCTTCTTGGCACCGTGGGTCATGCCGCCGATGAGGGCGCCCACCTTGTCGATCACTTCCGCGTGGAAGGCGCCCAGCGCGACCTGGGCGTCGGCGTGCAGGGGTTGCAGCGCGATCGCCCGCTCCAGGGATTCCTTCACCCGCGTGCCCAGGCCCTGGGCCAGCGCCTTGGCCACGCTGATGCCCTGGCTGTAGCGGCCCAGCGCGTAGGCCTGCCAGTACCACGCGTTCGCGTTGCGCGGCTCCAGCTGGGCCAACTGGCGCGACCGGGCCGCGACCTCCATGAACAGCGCGAGCCGCTGCGGCTCGTGCGGCTCCAGGTAGTTCGCGTAGATGGCGGTGGCCTTGTTGGCGGCCGTGATGCCGGCGCTGCCCGCCGCCAGGCCTGCACGGGCGGCGGCCTCGAACTCGCCGGCATGGAACAGCGCCCAGGCCTGCAGCACCGCGGGGTCCTGCGGCATCGGCTCGGCGTCGCCCGCATGCAGCCGCGGCCAGAGCGTGGCGGTGCGTAACGGGTCGAAGGGGAAGCGCCCCCTTTCCGCGAAGGCGGTCCATGCGCCCATCGTTGTCTCCCTTAGCGACCCGTCGAAGCGCCCGCCGCGGGCTGGCCGTAGGCAGCGGCCAGGCCCAGCAGGTGGGCGCGCTGCCCGGGTTCCAGATAGGGTACCAGCAGATGCAGCACGTGGTGGGCCCCGCGCAGCAGCGCGGCCTGCGCCGGCTCGGGCTCGAGCGCATGGCGCGGGTCGCGCACGTACTCGAAGCTCAGCCAGTAGGTCAGCACCACCACCATGCTGGTGGCGGTGGGCTGCGCTTCGCGCGCGTCCATGTGCAGCGCGCCCGAGCGGCCCATGGACTCCAGCATGGCCTGCACCGCGCGGGTCTTGCGCTGCAGCACGGCTTGGAAGCGGGTCTCCAGGCGGCGGTTGCGCGAGAGCAGGTCGTTCAGGTCGCGGTAGAGGAAGCGGTAGTCGCGGATCAGTTCGAACAGGGTGTGCAGGAAGAACCAGGCGTCCTCCACGTCGCGCACGCCGCCGCTGGCGCCCAGCAGGTCGTCCAGGGCGCTGTCGTAGCGCTCGAACAGGCCGTTGACCAGTTCTTCCTTGGCCGGGTAGTGGTAGTAGAGGTTGCCCGGGCTGATGCCCATCTCGGCCGAGATGAGCGTCGTCGAGACATTCGGTTCGCCGAAGCGGTTGAACAGCGCGAGGCTGGTCTCCAGGATGCGCTCGGCCGTGCGGCGCGGTGCCTTGCGCGCCACCTCAGCCCGCCTTCGCCGCGACCAGGGCGTCCAGGTCGTCCAGGGTGTCCGACAGTCGCTCCAGGGCGCCGGCGAGCTGGCGCGGGCGGCTGGCGGCCATCAGGCGCCGCGGCCGTGCCAGCACGTCCTCGCGCAGCACGATGCCGTGGCGCGCGAGCAGGGGCCCGAGTTCCGCGCGGCGCGCGTAGAGCAGGTGGCGCGTCTGCTGGTAGGCGTGTTCCGCGAGGTGGCGGCGCTGGCCGTAGCCCAGCGGGTTGGCGCTGTACATCTCGGGGTCGGCGCGGTGCGGCTCCACCAGCAGGATGTCGGCGCCGGGATAGAGCCGCTCGTACTGCTTCATGCCCAGTTCCATGCGCGAGTGGATGAGCGTGCGGAAGGTCTGGTTCAGCACCGCCGGCAGCCCGCCCTCGGCGACCGGCCGGCCGCCGGCCATGGCCCGGGCGTCAAAGGGCACCAGCGGGTTCAGGCAGATCAGCAGGCGCGCGCCGTCCTCCAGCGCCACCGAGGCGTGCATGGTCTTCTTCAGCGCGCCGTCCACGTAGTGCCGGCCGCCGATGGCCACCGGCGGGAACAGGCCGGGCAGGGCGGACGTGGCCTGCACCGCGCGGGAGATCGGCACCGTGTCCCAGCCCGGGGCACCGAAAGGCGCCGCCTCGCCCGTGTCCAGGTCGGTGGCCACCAGGGTGAGGCGGGTGCGCAGTCGGCGGAAGTCGTTGCTGCGGCCGTGGCGCGAGAACAGCGTCGCCAGGCGCTTCTCGACCGCCTCGTTGGAGAACAGGCCCACCGGCAGGGCCGGCCCCAGCGCCTGCAGCGCCTGGGCCACCGGCCGGCGGCGCACCGCGCCCTGCCAGGCTGCGTCCGCCAGCGCGGCCGGCAGGCGCAGCGCGCGGCGGCCGAACTCGCCCCAGGCCGGCACCAGCAGCCAAGCCGGGTCGAATTCATCGCCGGGCTCGGGCCGGTTCTCGATGAAGGAGGCGCACAGCGCGCGCGGCGTGAGGCCGTTGGCCAGCGCGGCGGCCAGGAAGCCGCCCGCCGACACGCCCACGTAATGGTCCAGGCGTTCCAGGGCCAGCCCGTCCAGGGCCTCCTGCAGGGCGCACAGCGCGCCGATCTCGTAGATGGCGCCCAGCGGCCCGCCGCCGGCCAGGGCCAGGGCGATGCGGGTGGCGGGCGGCGTGGTCGTCATGCGCGGTCCAGTTTAGGACGCCCCGGGGGCTTGTTCTTTTGCGTTGCAGCAAGCAACAGAAAAAAGGGCGCCCCGCAGGGCGCCCGTGCAAGAACTGCCAGTCAAATCCGTTCAGGCCTTCTTGGCGGCGGCGCGGCGGGGCGCGGCCTTCTTCGCCGGGGCGCGGGCGGCCGCCTTGCGTGCCGGTGCGGCCTTGCCGCCCAGCCGGTCCACGCTGCGTTGCAGCGCGTCGATGCGCTCGACCAGGCGGCCCACGTCGGCCGCCGCGGGCACGCCCAGCTTCTTGAGCGCGCGGTTCACTCGTTCCTCGAAGATGCCTTCGAGCTTGTCCCACTGCCCCGAGGCCTTGGAGGAGATGTCCGTGGCCATGCTGGCCATGCGGCTGGTCGCCTCCTGCAGCTTGTCCTCGGCCACGCTCTGCGTCTTCTTCTGCAGGGCCACGCCCTCGCGCACCAGGGCCTCGAAGACCTTGCCACCCTGGTCCTGGGCCTTGGAGAAGGCGCCCAGGCCGGCGAGCCAGATCTGCTGCGCCGATTCCTTGACGAGCCCCTGCAGGGGGCTGCTGCCCGAACTGGCGTCCGCCGCCTGCGCGCTGGTCTTCGCGCCCTTCCTGATCTTGGTGACCATGGCCAGACTCCCATAGCGAATGAATGAATGCCTTGACTCTACGCCTTCATCCGGCCCGGTTTTAGGCGCGGCCTCCTAGAAAGGCGGCGGGTCATACCGGATGGGCAGGCCGGTGGCTTTGGGCAGAATGGGCCGCACCACGCCATCGGGGAGGCTTCCATGCACTACTTCGTCACCGGTGCCACCGGTTTCATCGGCAAGCGGCTCGTGCGCAAGCTGCTGGCGCGCAAGGGCAGCGTCGTCCACTTCCTGGTCCGCGAGGACAGCCTGGCCAAGGTCGCGGCGCTGCGCGAGTTCTGGGGCGTGGGGCCCGCGCGCGCGGTGCCCGTGGTGGGCGACCTCCGGCAGAAGCGGCTGGGGGTGTCCGCCGCCGACCTGAAGGCCCTCAAGGGCCAGGTCGACCATGTCTTCCACCTGGCGGCGGTGTACGACCTGGGTGCCGATGCGCAGCAGCAGGTCGAGGTGAACATCGAGGGCACGCGCAACACCGTGGACTTCGCGCAGGCGATCGCCGCCGGGCACTTCCACCACGTGTCCTCCATCGCGGCCGCGGGACTGTACGAAGGCGTGTTCCGCGAGGACATGTTCGAGGAGGCGGAGAACACCGACCACCCCTACTTCATGACCAAGCACGAGAGCGAGAAGATCGTGCGCACCGCCTGCAGGCTGCCCTGGACGGTGTACCGCCCGGCGATGGTGGTCGGCGACAGCCGGACCGGCGAGATGGACAAGATCGACGGGCCCTACTACTTCTTCAAGCTGATCCAGCGCCTGCGCCGGATCCTGCCGCCCTGGATGCCTTCCGTCGGGCTGGAGGGCGGGCGCATCAACATCGTGCCGGTGGACTTCGTGGTGGACGCGCTGGCCGCCATCAGCCAGCGCCCGGACATCGCGGGCCGGTGCTTCCACCTGGTGGACCCGGTGGGCTACCGCGTGGGTGACGTGCTGGACATCTTCAGCCGCGCGGCCCATGCGCCGCGCATGAACCTCTTCGTCAACGCCGCGCTGCTGGGGTTCATTCCCAAGAGCGTGCGCAAGGGCCTGATGGCCGTGGCGCCAGTGCGCCGCATCCGCGCCGCCGTCATGAAGGACCTGGGGCTGCCGGACGACATCCTCGAATTCGTCAACTACCCGACGCGCTTCGACTGCCGCGAGACCCTGGCGGCCCTGAAGGGTACCGGCATCGCCTGTCCCAACCTGCGCGACTACGCCTGGCGGCTGTGGGACTACTGGGAGCGCCACCTGGACCCGGACCTGCACATCGACCGCAGCCTGCGCGGCACGGTCGCGGGCAAGGTGGTGCTGGTGACGGGGGGCTCCTCGGGCATCGGCCTGGCCGCCGCGCACCGCTTCGCCGAGGCCGGGGCCACGACGGTGATCTGCGGCCGCGACGAGGCCAAGCTGGCGGAGGCCCGGCAGGCGGCGCAGGCGAAAGGGCACGACTTCATCACCTACCCGGTGGACCTGTCCGACATGGCCGACTGCGACCGCTTCGTGCAGCTGCTGCTGGACACGCACGGTGGTGTGGACTTCCTGGTGAACAACGCCGGGCGCTCCATACGCCGTGCCATCGAGGCCAGCTTCGACCGCTTCCACGACCTGGAGCGGACCATGCAGCTGAACTACTTCGGCAGCCTGCGCCTCACCCTGGGCCTGCTGCCGGCGATGGTGGCGCGGCGGCGCGGCCACGTGGTGAACATCAGTTCCATCGGCGTGCTCACGAACGCGCCGCGCTTCTCGGCCTACGTGGCCTCCAAGGCGGCGCTGGACGCATGGACGCGCTGCGCGGCGAGCGAATTCGCCGACCGCGGCATCACCTTCACCACCATCAACATGCCGCTGGTGCGCACGCCCATGATCGCGCCCACCGGCATCTACAACAACGTGCCCACGCTCTCGCCCGAGGACGCGGCCGAGATGGTGGTGCAGGCCTGCATCGCCAGGCCGGTGCGCATCGCGACGCGCCTGGGCATAGCCGGCGAGGTGCTGCATGCGCTGTTGCCGCGGGTGGCGCAGATCGTGATGAACACCAGCTTCCGGCTGTTCCCGGATTCGTCCGCCGCGCGCGGTGACAAGGGCGGCAAGCCCGGGCTCTCGCCCGAGGCGGCAGCGCTGCAGCAGATGATGCGCGGCATCCACTTCTGAAGCCCGGCGGGGGGCGTCCCCGTGGCGCAGGGCCGGCGTTCAGCTCTACAATGGAATTGCCTGAACGCGGTGGGTTTTTGCCCGAGGCGGGCGTTTGTGAGAACGAACTGCCCCCATGCCCTCATCGCACGCCCACAGCGCCTGTCACCCCGGATGCCCCGGGTGCGTCGTACAGGTCTTCCCGAAGTCCAACACGCACCCGTCCGCCATGGCGCGGCGGCCTGACCCAGGCCGCTGCTGCGCCCGGACAGGCGGCGCGCCAGCACGCGCGCCTGCCCGTCCGGCCCGCGTCCCAGCGCCGGCTGCGCAACTGACCTGCCACGATCCATGGACCTGCGACAGTTCTCGCTGTTCTCCGGCCTGCCCGAGCACCAACTGGCCCGGTTCGCGCCGCTCATCCGCACCCGGGCCTGCGCGCGTCGCGAGGTCGTCTGCCGCAAGGGCAGCCCGCCGGATGGCCTGTACCTTGTCTTCTCGGGCTCGCTGCAGATGGTCGATATCGCCGAGGACGGGCGCGAGACCGGTCTCGGCCTGATCCACCCCGGCGGCTTCTTCGGTGAGCTGTCGGTCATCGACGGGCAGCCGCGTTCGACCCAGGTCGTCGCACTGCAGCCCAGCGAGCTGGGCATCGTCCCGCAAGAGGCGGCGCGCGAGGCCTTCTCCGAGGTGCCGGGCTTTGCGCAAGCCATGTTGCAGCACCTGACCATGCAGGTGCGCCATCTCTCCAGCTTCCGTGCGCTGCTGGCGATTCCCAGCGCACAGCAGCGCGTCCACGCCTTGCTGCTGCACCTCGCGCGCACCCTGCCGGGCGGCCTGGTGGTGATCCCCGACCTGCCGCGGCAGTACGAGGTGGCGATCATGATCAACACCAGCCGCGAGACCGTGTCCCGCGCGGTGGCGCGGCTGTGCGCCAGCGGGGTCCTGCAGCGCGACCTCCACCGGCTGATCGTGCGCGACCCGCAGCGCCTGCGCAGCCTGGCGACGCAGCCCCTTCGTGCAGAATCGGAGCGTGCGTCCCGGGGACCGGGGTTTCGCGAGGATTGAATGACGACCAAAACAGCTGTCGTGACAGGCGTCACTGGCCAGGACGGGGCCTACCTCACCGCCCTGCTCCTGGACAAGGGCTACAAGGTGCATGGCACCTACCGCCGCACCAGCTCCGTCAACTTCTGGCGCCTGGAGGCCTTGGGCGTCACCGGCCATGAGAACCTGACGCTGGTGGAGTACGACCTCACGGACCTGGGCGCCAGCCTGCAGCTGGTGCAGCGGGCGCGGCCGCAGGAGATCTATAACCTCGCGGCGCAGAGTTTCGTGGGCGTGAGCTTCGAGCAGCCCACCGCCACCGCGCAGATCACCGGCCTGGGTGCGCTCAACCTGCTGGAGGCAATCCGGCTGGTCGACCCGGGCATCCGCTTCTACCAGGCCTCGACCTCGGAGATGTTCGGCAAGGTGCAGGCGGTGCCGCAGGTGGAGGAGACGCCCTTCTACCCGCGCAGCCCCTACGGCGTGGCCAAGCTCTACGCGCACTGGATGACGGTGAACTACCGCGAGAGCTACGGCATCTTCGGCGCCAGCGGCATCCTGTTCAACCACGAGTCGCCCCTGCGCGGGCTGGAATTCGTCACGCGCAAGATCACCGACGCGGCCGCGCGCATCCGCCTGGGCCGCCAGTCCGTGCTGGAGCTGGGCAACCTGGACGCCCGGCGCGACTGGGGCTTCGCCCAGGAGTACGTGGAGGGCATGTGGCGCATGCTGCAGGCGGATCGGCCGGACACCTTCGTGCTGGCCACGCAGCGCAGCGAAACCGTGCGCGACTTCGTGCGCATGGCCTTCGCGGCGGCCGGCTTCGAGCTCGAGTTCCGCGGCCAGGGCGAGCAGGAGGTGGGGCACGACGTGGCCAGCGGCCGCGTGCTGGTGCGCGTGAACCCGCGCTTCTTCCGGCCGGCCGAGGTGGAGCTGCTGGTCGGCAACCCTGAAAAGGCCCGCCGTGTGCTGGGCTGGGAGCCGCGCACCACCCTCGAGGCGCTGTGCGGGATGATGGTGCGCGCCGACCTGGAGCGGGTGGAAAGGGGCGTGTCATTTTGAGGATCGCCGTCACGGGCGCGGACGGGTTCACCGGCCGCCATTTCATTCGCTGCGCGCAGGCCGCCGGGCACCCGGTGCAGGTGCTGGACGCCGAGCTGACCGACGCCCACGCGCTGCGCGCGCAGGTCCAGGCCTGCGAGGCCGATGCGGTGCTGCACCTGGCGGGCCTGGCCTTCGTCGGCCATGGCGACGCGCGTGCCTTCTACGACGTGAACCTCTTCGGCACGCTGCACCTGCTCGAGGCGCTGGCCGCCACCGGCCGGCCGCTGCGGCGCGTGCTGCTGGCCAGCAGCGCGAACGTGTACGGCAACCGTGGCGGGGAGGCGATCGACGAGACCCGCTGCCCGGCGCCGGTGAACCACTACGCCAGCAGCAAGCTGGCCATGGAGCACATGGCGCGCACCTGGGCGGACCGCCTGCCCATCACCATCGCGCGGCCCTTCAACTACACGGGGCCCGGGCAGTCGCCGCAATTCGTGATTCCCAAGCTGGTGGATCACTTCGCGCGGCGCGCCGAGGTGGTGCGGCTGGGCAACCTGCAGGTGCACCGCGAGTACAACGACGTGCGCTTCGTCTGCGAGGCCTACCTGCGCCTGCTGCAGGCGCCCCAGGCGCCGGACACCGTCAACATCTGCACCGGCCGCACCTGGGATCTGGCCGGCGTGATCGCGCAGCTGCAGGCGCAGAGCGGCCATGCGCTGCGTGTGGAGGTGGACCCGGCGCTGGTGCGGGCCCACGAGGTCCACAGGCTCTGCGGCGACCCGGCCCGCCTGCGGGCCGCCGTCGGCGACATTCCGGCGCCGACCCTGGAGGAGACCTTGGCATGGATGCTTTCTTCGCCCGCCTGAGCCTGGCGTGCGCCTGGCGCGTGGCCCACGGGCCCGGCGGGGTGGCGGCGTGATGCGCCTGGACCGGGCCGGCCTGGAACGCGTGGGCGCCATCGCGCGCGACGCGGGGCGCGAGATCATGGCCGTCTACGCCGGTGATTTCAGCGCCACCCGCAAGGCCGACGATTCGCCCCTGACCGAGGCCGACCTGCGCGCCGACCGCGTCATCCGCAGCGGGCTGGAGCGCGAGTTCCCCGGCGTGTTCATCCTCTCGGAAGAGTCCGTCTCGGCGGCCACCGAGCCGCCGCCCGACTGCTTCTTCCTGGTCGATCCCCTGGATGGCACCCGGGAGTTCCTCAAGCGCAACGGCGAGTTCACGGTCAACATCGCCCTGGTGGCCGGCGGCGAGGCCGTCGCCGGCGTGGTGCTCGCCCCCGTGCCGGACGCCCTGTACCTGGGCGGGCAGGGGGTGGGCGCGTGGCGGCACGACAGCGCGGGCTGGGCTGCGATCCGGGTGTGCCCCGCCGCGGCGCAGCGTCCGCTGCGCGTGACCGGCAGCCGCTCGCACGGCGGTGAGGCCTTGCGGCGCTGGCTGGACGCATTGGCGCAGCCGCACGACTTCGTGGCCGCGGGCAGCTCGCTCAAGTTCTGCCGCCTGGCCGAGGGTGCGGCCGATGCCTACCCGCGCTTCGGGCCGACCTGCCAGTGGGACACGGCGGCCGGGCAGGCCGTGCTCGAGGCCGCCGGCGGCCGCGTGCTGGATCCGGCGGGCCAGCCGCTGCGCTACGGCCTCTCGCGCCCCATCCTGAACACCGACTTCCTGGCGCTGGGCGATCCTTCGCTGGTGCTGCCCCCGGTCTGAGGCGGGGGCGGGCCGGCATCAGGTCCGGCCGTAGTCGTCGGCCAGCCGGACGATGTCGTCTTCCCCCAGGTAGCCGCCGCATTGCACCTCGATGACCACCAGGTCCTCGGTGCCTATGTTCTTCAGCCGGTGCGTCTGCCCGGCGGGCACGTGGCGGTACTGGCCGGCCTCGGTGCGCAGGTCCTGGTCGCCGATGCGCACCTGCGCCAGCCCCTGCACCACGATCCAGTGCTCCGCGCGGTGCTGGTGGTACTGCAGCGAGATCGATTCGCCCGGCTTGATCCAGATGCGCTTGACCTTGTAGCCGTGCTCTTCCTTCAGGGTCGCGTAGCTGCCCCAGGGCCGCTGCACGCGCGGCGGCAGGTGGATGCTCTCGTGGCCGCGCGCGCGCAGGGCGTCCACCACAGACTTCACCTTCTGGGCCGAGTCCTTGTGCACCACCAGCAGCGCGTCGGGCGTGTCCACGACGACCAGGTCCTGCACGCCCACGGTGGCCACCACCTTGGGCGCGTGGCTGTCGACCTGCACGTGCGTGTTGTGGGTGTCCACCGCGACCACGTCGGCCTCGAAGGTGTTGCCGCTGGAGTCGGGCGTGTGGGCCTGGGCCACCGCCGGCCAGGAGCCCACGTCGCTCCAGGCGAAGCGCGCCGGGATGACCGTCACGTTGGGTGCGCGCTCCATCACGGCGTAGTCGATGCTGATGTCGGGCTGCAGGGCGAAACGCGCCGCGTCGAAGGTGCTGTGGTCGCCCTGCATTGCACGGCTGGCCATGGTGTCGCGGGCCGCGGCCAGCACCAGGGGCGCATGGGCCGCGAGCGCGTCCAGCAGCGTCTGCGCGCTGAAGCAGAACATGCCGCTGTTCCAGTAGTAGCGGCCGGTCGCCAGGTAGGAGGCGGCCGTTTCCAGGTCCGGCTTCTCGACGAAGCGCAGCACCGGCTGGCTGTGCAGGCCCAGGCTGGCGACCTCGACATAGCCGAAGCCGGTGTCGGGGTGCGTGGGCTGCACGCCGAAGAGCACCAGCCGGCCCTCGCGGGCCAGCGTCATGGCCTCGTGCGCGCAGGCGACGAAGCCCTGCGTGTCGGGCACCAGGTGGTCCGCCGCCAGCACCAGCATCAAGGTGCCGGGGCCCTGCGTCTGGGCCACGTGCAGCGCGGCGAGGGCCAGCGCGGGTGCGGTGTTGCGCCCGCGCGTCTCCAGCAGCATGTGGCAATGGGGCGGCTGGGCGAAGCCGGCCAGCACCTCCCGCGAGAGCAGCTCGTGCTCGTGGTTGGTGACCAGCAGGAGCTCGTCGGTGCCGCAGGCCTGGCCGCGGCGTATCGCCTGGCCGAGCAGGGTCTCGCCGCCCAGGCGCATGAAGGGCTTGGGGCTCGCCAGCCGGGACGCCGGCCACAGCCGCGTGCCCGCCCCGCCCGACAGGATGACGGACACCAGGCCCGCCTCGCTCATCGGAGCCGCCCCGGTTGCTTGAACTTTTTCATTCTGTCTGGAACCTCGCAAGCTTGCACCTCAACTATGGCACGGGAGCGGTCCGTCGGCACCCTGGGGTGGCGGCAGATGACGCGTGCAAGCCGCAGCGCATGCACGTCCAGGCGCCGGGGGACTCGGGTAACACTGCGTAAACTCATCGGTGGCGTGCGCAGGCGCTGCGCGGCCGCGGACGGGGCCTGGCCCGCGCGTGGGCTGCCGGGCCCGGGGTGGGGCGGCCGTGGTCCGGCTCCTGCAGGGCGCCAGGCCCGGGTGCAGGGCCCCGCGGGCCTCGTGGGACAATGAAGCGCATCAAGGATGCGTCGGGAGAACGCGAGGGATGTTCATTCTGTGGGTCCTGTGCGTGGCGGTCTCCGCCATCGCCTGCACGTTCATCGTGCGCTACGGCCGCTACGCCGGGCGTCGCTACGCGCTCAACATGCCGCAGCGCTTTCACGCCGGGCACGTGCCGCGACTGGGCGGCCTGGGCATGCTGGCCGGCTGCAGCTTCGGCTGGCTCTGGGGCACCTGGGCCGAGCGCTGGTTCGCCATCCCCGCCGGGCTGGGGCTCACCGGGCGCGTGGCGCTGGGCTGGTTCCTCACCTGTGCGCTGGCGGCGGGGGCCGGGCTGGCCGAGGACCTGACGCACCGCCTGCACGCCAAGTGGCGCCTGGGCCTGACGGTGGTGGCCGGCGGCCTGGCCGTGCTGCTGCTGGACCTGAACATCTCCCGCCTGGGCATCCCCCTGGTGGACGCCTGGTGGGCGGCCACCCCCTGGCCGGGGCTGCTGCTCGCGGTCTTTGCCATCGCCGGCCTGCCCCACGCCTTCAACCTCATCGACGGCTACAACGGCCTGGCCGGCACGGTGGCGGTGATCTGCTGCGCCGCCATCGCCTACGTGAGCCTGCTGCACGGTGACCGCCAGCTGGCCGCGCTGGTGGTGGTGACGGCCGGGGCCACCATCGGCTTCCTGCTCTGGAACTACCCGCACGGCCTGATCTTCGCCGGTGACGGGGGCGCCTACCTGTGGGGCGTGGTGATCGCCATGGCCTGCATCGCCCTGGTGGATCGCCACCCCGACGTCTCGCCCTTCTTCCCGGTGCTGCTGCTGATCTACCCGGTGTGGGAGACGCTGTTCTCGATCTGGCGCAAGCTCGCGCGCGGGCAGTCGCCGGGCATGGCGGACGCGCTGCATTTCCACCAGCTGATCTACCGCCGCATCGTGCGCAGCGTGATCGAGGACGACGAGGCGCGCCGCATGCTGATGCGCAACAACCGCACCTCGCCCTACCTGTGGGGCTTCGCGCTGCTCACGGTGCTGCCGGCCGTGCTGTTCTGGAACCGCACCCCCGCGCTGCTTGCCTTCACGCTGCTGTTCATCGCCAGCTATGTGTGGGCCTACGTCAGCATCGTGCGCTTCAAGGTGCCGCGCTGGCTGCAAGGTTGAGCGGCCGCAGGGCTGCCGGGGCTTGCGGCACAATTTGGGGATAGTCCCCCCACCCGCCATGACCGACACCCTCCAGATCGCGCCGCGCGACAAGGCCGAGATCCTTGCCCAGGCCCTGCCCTACATCCGCAAGTTCCACGGCAAGACGCTCGTCATCAAGTACGGCGGCAACGCCATGACCGACCCGGCCCTGCAGCAGGATTTCGCCGAGGACGTGGTGCTGCTCAAGCTGGTCGGCATGAACCCGGTGGTGGTGCACGGCGGCGGCCCGCAGATCGAGACCGCGCTGAACCGCCTGGGCAAGAAGGGCCAGTTCATCCAGGGCATGCGCGTCACCGACGCCGAGACCATGGAGGTCGTCGAGTGGGTGCTGGCCGGCGAGGTGCAGCAGGACATCGTGGGCCTGATCAACCAGGCCGGCGGCAAGGCCGTGGGCCTGACCGGGCGCGACGGCGGCATGATCCGCGCGCGAAAGCTGAAGATGGTGGACACCAAGGACCCCGCGGTGGAACACGACGTGGGCCAGGTCGGCGACATCGTCGCCATCGACCCCTCGGTGGTGAAGGCCCTGCAGGACGACCAGTTCATCCCGGTCATCTCGCCGATCGGCTTCGGCGAGGACAACGAGAGCTACAACATCAATGCCGACGTCGTCGCCGGCAAGCTGGCCACGGTGCTCAAGGCCGAGAAGCTGATGCTGCTGACCAACACGCCGGGCGTGCTGGACAAGTCCGGCAAGCTGCTGACCAACCTGAGCGCGCGCGAGATCGACGCGCTGTTCGAGGACGGCACGATCTCGGGCGGCATGCTGCCCAAGATCGCCGGCGCCCTGGACGCCGCCAAGAGCGGCGTCAATGCCGTGCACATCATCGACGGGCGCGTGCCGCACGCCATGCTGCTGGAGATCCTGAGCGACCAGGCCTACGGCACCATGATCCGCTCGCACTGAGCGCGCCACCGCCGCCGAGGAACGCATCCCCATGCGCCTGCTGCTCGTGGAAGACGACGTGATGGTGGCCAGCGGCATGAAGCTGGGCCTGACCGACGCCGGCTATGCCGTGGACTGGGTGGGCAGCGCCGAGCGGGCCGAGGAGGTGCTGCGCACCGAGCTCTTCGACGCCGCCATCATCGACATCGGCCTGCCGGGCATGGACGGCCTGGAGCTCACGCGCCGGCTGCGCCGCCCGGAGATGCCCAGCCACGCCATGCCGGTGCTGATCCTGACCGCGCGCGACGGCCTGTCGGACCGCGTTCAGGGCCTGGACCTGGGCGCCGACGACTACATGGTCAAGCCCTACGAGCTCCCCGAGCTGCTGGCGCGGCTGCGTGCGCTGCTGCGGCGCTCGCAGGCGGCCACGTCCGCAGTGCTCAGCTTCGGCCCGGTGGAGCTGGACACCGCGCACCGGCGCGCCGCCGCCCGGCACGAGGGCGAGCTGGTGCCCATCGAGCTGGGCCCGCGCGAATGGACGGTGCTGGAGTACCTGCTGATCCACGCCCCCAAGCCGGCCAGCAAGGAGAAGCTGCTGCAGGCGCTCACCGGCTGGGATCGGGAGATCACGCCCAACGCGGTGGAGGTCTACATCTCGCGGCTGCGCGGCAAGCTGGAACCGCACGGCGTGGCGCTGCGCTCGATCCGGGGCTTCGGCTACCGGCTGGAGATGCAGCCGCGCCCGGCCGCGGCGTGATGCTGCCCCTGCCCGGACGGCCCGCCGGCACGCTGGCGGTGGCCACCGGGCTGCGCCGCCGCCTGCTGCTGATGCTGATGGCGCCGCTGCTGATGCTGGCGCTGGCCAACGCCTGGCTGGACTACCGCTCCGGCGACAACACCTCGGCCCGGCAGGACCAGCGCCTGCTGGCCCTGCTGCCCCTGCTGGCCGACTCGCTCATCGGCCCCGGCAACACGCCCGAGGCGCCGCCGGTGATGCTGCTCGCGCCCGAATTGCAGCAGTTCCTGTCCAGCCCGAACGCGGCTTTCGCCGTGTTCGATGCCGACGGCAAGCTTCTGCGCGGCGAAGCCTGGCTGGACGGCTTCCCGCCGACCTCCAGCGAGCCCGAGTTCCACAGCGAGCAGAGCCGCGGCATCACCTGGCGCATCGTGCGCCAGCGCCAGCAGACCGTGCTGGGCGAGGTGGTGGTGGTGCTGGCCGACGGCACCGACCCGCGCCAGCAGTGGCTGCGCTCCATCCTGCTGCGGGTGCTGCTGCCCAACCTGCTGCTGCTGATGGCGGCGGCGATCTCGGTGCGCTGGGCGGTGGAGCGGGCGCTGGGGCCGCTGCTGGCGCTGCGCGAGGCCGTGGAGCGGCGCTCGCCCGGCGACCTGAGCCCCATCGACGAGGCCGCCTCGCCCGAGGAGGTGCGGCCGCTGGTGGCCTCGCTGAACCGGCTGTTCGACCTGGTCAACGCCCAGGCCGAGGGCCAGCGCCGCTTCATCGCCGACGCGGCCCACCAGCTGCGCACGCCGCTGGCCGCGCTGCAGGCGCAGGTCGAGGCCTGGGTGCAGGCGGCGGGAAGCTCCGCCCGGCCCCTGGCGGTGGACCCCGAGCACCTGGCCAAGCTGCAGGGCGCTACCCGGCGCACCACGCAGCTGGCCAACCAGCTGCTGGCGCTGTCGCGCGCCGACGCGCGGGCCATGGAATCGCAGCCCATGGAGCCGGTGGACCTCAAGGCGGTGTGCGAGGACGTGCTGGAGCGCTTCCTGGACGCGGCCGCCGCCAAGCAGATCGACATTGGCCTGGACACGCGCGAGGCCGCCGTGCAGGGCCACGGCTGGCTGCTGCGCGAGCTGCTGGTGAACCTGGTCGACAACGCCGTGAAGTACACGCCTTCGCGCGGCACCATCACCATCCGCTGCGGGCTGCGCCACGCGCGGCCCTACCTGGAGGTGGAGGACGACGGGCCGGGCATCGCGGCGCCGCTGCGGCCCCGTGCGCTGGAGCGCTTCCACCGTGGCAACGGCACCGGCGTGGAGGGCAGCGGCCTGGGCCTGTCCATCGCCGACGAGATCGCCCGCCTGCACAACTCGCGGCTGGAACTCGAGGCGGGCGAGGGCGGCCGCGGCCTGCGCGTGACGCTGCTCTTCGCGGGGTGAGCGCGCACTCAGGTCGCCGGGCCGGGTCCGGGCCCCTCCCGGCGCCATGGCGGAAACCCTAGGCTGGGCTGTGCGAGAATCATTTCGAACCAGCCCATCCATGCAGCAGCACACCACCGTGAGCAGCCCCGAGTCCACCGCCCTCCAGGAGCCCGCAACGCCCGCCCGCAAGCGCCCCAAGCCGGGCGAGCGGCGCGTGCAGATCCTCGAGGCCCTGGCGACCATGCTGGAGCAGCCCGGCGCCGAGCGCATCACCACCGCCGCGCTCGCCGCGCGGCTGGAGGTGAGCGAGGCCGCGCTGTACCGGCACTTCGCCAGCAAGGCGCAGATGTTCGAGGGCCTGATCGAGTTCATCGAGCAGAGCGTGTTCACCCTGATCAACCAGATCGCCGAGCGCGAGCCGCCCGGCGCGCCGCAGGCCGCCAAGACGGTGGCCATGCTGCTGCAGTTCGCCGAGAAGAACCCCGGCATGACGCGGGTGATGGTGGGCGATGCGCTGGTGTACGAGAACGAGCGCCTGCAGCAGCGCATGAACCAGTTCTTCGACAAGGTCGAGGCGGCGCTGCGCCAGGGCCTGCGCTCGGCCGCCGACGCCGAGGGTTCGGCCACGCCCACCGTGGACGCCCAGGTGCGGGCCTCGCTGCTCACCGCCTTCGTGGTGGGCCGGCTGCAGCGCTTCGCCCGTTCGGGCTTCCGCCGCCCGCCGTCGGAGCACCTCGAGGCCAGCCTGGCGCGCATGCTCTGAACGCCGCGCGGCCCCGGGCGGCCGCGCGAAGACCGTCACCGGATTTCCGCGTGTTGCGCATACGCCTTGCCGGCGAAGACCTGCTCCTGCATGCCAGCGGCGCCGCGGCCCTGCCCGGGCACGACACGCTGCTGGTCGCCGACGCGCACTTCGGCAAGGCGGTGAGCTTCCGCCGCCTGGGCGTGCCGGTGCCGCGCGGCACCACCCGCGCCACGCTGGACGCGCTCAGCGCCGCGCTGCAGGCCACCGGCTGCCGGCGCATCGTCTTCCTGGGCGACTTCCTGCATTCGGCACGCTCGCACGCGCCCACCACGCTGCAAGAGATCGCGCAGTGGCGCGCCGACCACGCGGCGCTGGACCTGGTGCTGGTGCGCGGCAACCACGACGCGCGGGCGGGCGACCCACCCGCCAGCCTGGGCATCCAGGTCGTTTCGGAGCCGCAGGCCCTGGGTCCCTTCGCGCTGTGCCACCACCCGCAGCCGCGCCCGGGCGCCTATGTGCTGGCCGGGCACTGGCACCCCTGCGTGAGCGTGCAGGGCCGTGCCTTCGACCGCCTGCGCCTACCCTGCTTCTGGTTCGGCGACGCGTCGGCGAACCCGGTGGGCGTGCTGCCCGCCTTCGGCAGCTTCACCGGCATGCACCGCATCGAGCTGCGGCCGGGCGACCGGGTCTACCCCGTGGCCGGCGAACAGGTGCGCGAGCTGCCGCCGCGCGGCTGAGCGGGTTCTGCCGCGGGCCTCAGGCGTCGATCCCGACGCCCACCTTGCGCCCGGCGGCGACGATCTCGGACCAGGTGGTGTCGTCCACCGGCAGGCCGTCCCGCTCGCGCTGCGCGCGGGCCTCGCGCTCAGGCTCGCCGGCGATGCGCACCGCGTCCTCGCCGGGGGCGGGCGGGCTCTGGCGCAGCCAGTCGACGAAGGCGAGCGCCTCCTGCTCGAAGGCGGTGGCCGTGCCCAGCCGCTGCGGATCGATGAGGATCGCCAGCATGCCGTTGACCACGGCGCGCTGGTTGCCGTTGGGCCGGTGCCAGGTGCCGCCGCCGGTGAGCGCGCCGCCCAGCAGCTCGCAGGCGACCGCGAGGCCATAGCCCTTGTGCTCGCCGAAGGGCAGCAGCGCGCCCAGCAGGCCGTTGGACTGCGGCACGACGACCACGCCGGGGTCCGTGGTCGGGCGGCCGTGCTCGTCGATCAGCAGCCCGGGTTCGACCGCGCGGCCCTCGTTGTGGGCGACGCGCATCTTGCCCTGCGCCACCCGGCTGGTGGCGAAGTCCAGCACGAAGGGCGGCTGGCCGGCCAGCGGCACCCCGATGCAGCAGGGGTTGGTGCCGAAGCGGCCGTCGGTGCCGCCCCAGGGCGCCACCACGGCGCGCGAGAGCACGTTGACGAAATGCAGGGACACCAGGCCCCGGGCCACCGCCAGCTCGGCGAAGTGGCCGATGCGGCCCAGGTGGTGCGCGTTGGAGAGCGCCAGGATGCAGCTGCCGCTGGCCTGGGCGCGGTCCATGGCCAGGTGCATGGCCTGTTCGCCCACCACCTGGCCGTAGCCGCGCTGGCCGTCGACCGAGAGCAGGCTGCCGGCGTCCAGCACCACGCGCGCGCTGGCGTTCGGCGACAGGCCGCCTTCCAGCACCGCATCCACATAGCGCGGCACCATGCCGACGCCGTGCGAATCGTGGCCGCTCAGGTTGGCCAGCACCAGGTTGGCGGCGACCTGCGCGGCTTCCGCCTCGCTGCTGCCGGCGCCCTGCAGCACCCGGGTGACGGATTCGCGCAGGCGCTGCGCGGAAACAAGGCGTGCCATCACATCACCGCGCCGATCTGCCAGGGCACGAACTCGTTCTGCCCGTAGCCGTGCTGCTCGCTCTTGGTGGCCTCGCCCGAGGCCGTGCGCAGCATGAGTTCGAAGATGCGCTGGCCCATGGCGGCCACGTCGCAGGTGCCGTCGATGATTTCGCCGCAGTTGATGTCCATGTCCTCCTCCTGCCGCTGCCACAGCGCGCTGTTGGTGGCCAGCTTGAGCGAGGGCGAGGGCGCGCAGCCGTAGGCCGAGCCGCGCCCGGTGGTGAAGCAGATCAGGTTGGCGCCGCCGGCCACCTGGCCGGTCGCGCTCACCGGGTCGTAGCCGGGCGTGTCCATGTAGACGAAGCCGTGCGCGCGCACCGGCTCGGCGTATTCGTACACCGCCTGCAGGTTGGTGGTGCCGCCCTTGGCCACCGCGCCCAGCGATTTCTCCAGGATGGTGGTCAGGCCGCCGGCCTTGTTGCCGGGGGAGGGGTTGTTGTTCATCTCGCCCTCGTTGATGCGGGTGTAGTGCTCCCACCAGCGCACGCGCTCGACCAGCTTCTCGCCGACCTCGCGCGTGGCGGCGCGGCGCGTGAGCAGGTGCTCCGCGCCGTAGATCTCGGGTGTCTCGGACAGGATGGCCGTGCCGCCGTGCGCGACCACCAGGTCCACCGCCGCGCCCAGCGCCGGGTTGGCGCTGATGCCGGAGTAGCCGTCCGAGCCGCCGCACTGCAGGCCGACCGTGATGTGCGCGGCCGGGACCGGCTCGCGCCGCACCGCATTGGCCTGCGGCAGCATGCCCTCAACGAGGCGGATGCCGTGCTCCACCGTGCGGCGGGTGCCGCCGGTGTCCTGGATGTTGAACACGCGCAGCGTCTCGCCCTCGCGCAGGCTGCTGTGCGCCAGCCAGGCGTTGAGCTGGTTGGCCTCGCAGCCCAGGCCCACCACCAGCACGCCCCAGAAGTTGGCGTGGGTCGCGTAGCCCGCCAGCGTGCGCTCCAGCAGGCGCATGCCCAGGCCCTGGGTGTCCATGCCGCAGCCGGTGCCGTGCGTCAGCGCCACCACGCCGTCCACGTGCGGGAAGGCGGCCAACGCGTCCGGGTTGCTGCGGCGGGAGAAGTGGTCGGCGATGGCGTGCGCGGCCGTGGCCGAGCAGTTCACGCTGGAGAGGATGCCGATGTAGTTGCGCGTGGCCACCCGGCCGTCGGCGCGGCGCAGGCCCATGAAGTGCGCCTCGCGCGGCGCAGGAGGCGGCTTGAGGTCGCTGCCGAAGGCATAGTCGCGCTCGAAGTCGCCCATGGCGAGGTTGTGCGTGTGCACGTGCTCGCCGGCCGCGATCGGCCGGCTGGCGAAGCCGATGACCTGGTTGTAGCGGCGCACCGGCGCGCCGGCGGCGATATCGCGCACGGCGACCTTGTGGCCGGCGGGCACCAGGCCGCGCACAGCAATGCCGTCGGCGCTGCTGCCGCCCACCAGCTGGGCGCGGGCGATCAGCACGTCGTCGTCGGGGTGCAGGCGTATGAGGGGGGAGAGGGGCATGGGTG
>NZ_JADDOJ010000074.1 GCF_015159745.1 Ramlibacter aquaticus
GCCCGGCGGTGCCTGCCCCCCTGATGCGCTGATGGCCGTGCGGTACCCCCTGCCCTACGCCTTCGCGCGCAGCCACCAGATGCTGCTCGAGGATTCGGGCGGCGACATGGTGCTGTGGCTGGCCGCGCCGCCCACCACGCCGGCCTTCGGCGAAGTGGTGCGCAAGTTCCGCGTGCGCAACCTGCAGCAGCTGGACGCGGGCGCGCTCGCGCAGCGCATCAGCCAGGCCTACGCCGAGGGCGAGTCCAGCGCCGCCACCGTGGTCAGCGAGGTGCAGAACGACGCCGACCTGTCGCGCATGATGCAGGAGCTGCCGGCGGTGGAAGACCTGCTGGAGACCAGCGACGACGCGCCCATCATCCGCATGCTGAACGCCCTGCTCACGCAGGCCGCGCGCGATGGCGCCAGCGACATCCATATCGAGCCCTACGAGCGGCATTCCAGCGTGCGCTTCCGCGTCGACGGCACGCTGCGCGAGGTGGTGCAGCCCAACCGCGCGCTGCACGCGGCGCTGATCTCGCGCCTGAAGATCATGGCCGAGCTGGACATCGCGGAAAAGCGGCTGCCGCAGGACGGGCGCATCTCGCTGCGCATCGGCACCCGTGCGGTGGACGTGCGCGTGTCCACGCTGCCCAGCGCGCACGGCGAGCGCGCCGTGCTGCGCCTGCTGGACAAGAGCGAGAGCAAGCTCAGCCTGGGATCCGTGGGCATGACCGGCGCGACGCTGCGCCGCTTCCTGGAGCTGATCCAGCAGCCGCACGGCATCATCCTGGTGACCGGCCCCACCGGCTCGGGCAAGACCACCACGCTCTATGCGGCGCTTTCGCGCCTGGACGCGGGCAGCAGCAACATCATGACGGTCGAGGACCCGATCGAGTACGAGCTGCCCGGCATCGGCCAGACACAGGTCAACGCGAAGATCGACCTGGACTTCGCCAAGGCCCTGCGCGCCATCCTGCGGCAGGACCCGGACGTCATCATGATCGGCGAGATCCGAGACTACGAGACCGCGCAGATCGCGATCCAGGCCTCGCTCACCGGCCACCTGGTGCTGGCGACGCTGCACACCAACGACGCCGCCAGCGCCGTGACGCGTCTCACGGACATGGGCGTGGAGCCCTTCCTGCTCTCGTCCTCGCTGCTGGGCGTGCTGGCCCAGCGGCTGGTGCGCAAACTCTGCCCCCACTGCCGCAAGCCGGGCGACGGCGCCTGGACGCCGGTGGGCTGCGCGGAGTGCGGCCACACCGGCTACCAGGGGCGCACCGGCGTGTTCGAGCTCATGGTGGCCAACGACGCGATCCGCGCGCAGGTGCACAACCGCGCCTCGGAGGCGGAGATCCGGCAGACCGCGCTGCAGGCCGGCATGACGCTGATGCGTGACGACGGCGATCGCCTGGTGCGCGAAGGCGTGACCTCGCGCGAGGAACTGCTGCGCGTCACGCGCGATTGAGTCCGGGCGCGCGTGCGCCCGTGACCTTGACCCAGGTCAACGCGACGGCCGCCGTGGCGCGCGATGCTGTGTTGCAGCAAACGTCACGAGGACCTGGACATGTCGCTGGACCCTGTACGCGCCTGGCACGAGGAACACGCTTATTTCGCCCGCCTGCTGCAGCTGCTGCAGGCCCAGGTGGACCTGTTCCACGCGGGTGAAACGCCACAGTACCCGCTGATGCTGGACATCCTGGGCTACCTGCACGATTACGCGGACCAGGTGCACCACCCGCGCGAGGACGAGGCCTTCCGCCGCCTGCGCAAACGGCATCCCGACCAGGCGCTGATGATCGCCCGGCTCGAGCAGGAGCATCGCGTGATCGCCCGCGCCGGCACCACACTCGCGCACCTGCTCACGCAGGTGGAGGCGGGCGACGCCATCGTCCGGCGCAGCGAGATCGAGATGGCGGCAGCGACCTTCCTGGTCTATTACACCCACCACCTCGAGAAGGAAGACGGGGAGGTGCTGCCGCTGGCGGCGCGCTCGCTCACCGAGGCCGACTGGCAAGCGATCCGGGATTGCGTGAAACCGTCTCCGGACCCCCTGTTCGGCGCCCAGCCGCAGCAGCGCTTCCGCGCCCTGCGCCATCGGATCGCGCTGGAAGCGGCCTGAGCGGGTCCACGCGCTCGGGCGCGTGAGGACGGCCGGGCAATTCCACCGGCACGCTGGGGCGTCCCGGCTCATCGCCTTCGGGCGCACGGGGTTTGGGGTGGCCGGGCTGCGGGTCAGGGTTGTTTGTGGGCGGCACGCTCTCGGGCGCGGGCACGTCGCCCGCCTGCTGCGGAATGTCGTGGCCGGGCAGTTTCTCGGCCATCTCGTCGCCGATGGGGGTGCGGTCGCTGGGCATGGCGCCTCCTTGGGCCCCATTGTTGGCAGCGCGGCCCAGCCGCAGGAGCGGCGGATCGCGCGGCGTGGGGTGCGAACTGTCCTACCGGCGCTGCGCGGCCCGGGGAGCCGTGGGCATGGGGCTGGGGTGGGCGGCTTGTCTCGCCCGGTCGACGCGGCCGACCTGGCGCGACTCAGCGGGTGCTGCGGTCGCCGCCGCTGCCTGCGCTGCTGCTGCGTCGGCGACGGCGCGAGCGGCGCGGGTCTTCCTGCGGTTGCATGGCGACCATCATCTCGCTCAGGCTGAGCTTGGTCTCGGCTTCGCTGTTGACGCGTCGCTGCCGGGTGCGCAGGAACAGCCAGAGCACGACCACGCCCAGCAACACGCCGGCCAGGGCCGCGAGTGCAATCTTCATGGTTCGCTCCGAAGGCACGCCAACAACATCCCCGAGACTGTGGAGCAGAAAGGCAGGGCTGTAAAGGATTGCAAAATCCTTAAGCCAAAAGGTAAAAGTCTTACCGCGACAGGTCCTGCTGCACGGCGGCCTTGAAGCGCGGCCAGTAAGGCAGGCCGAAGCCCATGTAGCGCTGCGTCATGAGCACCAGGCCGAAGCCCTCGGCGGGAGAGAACATCCACTGCGTTCCGGACATGCCGTTCCACTGCACGTCACCGAACCTGGCCGCCGGGTCGTCCGCGCACGGCGCCCGAAACACCGAAGCGGCAAAGCTGTGGCCCCGCCCGCCCAGCGTGGGCTGGCCCGGGAAGCCGATCGTCATCGAGGCCGGGATCTGGCTCTGCGTCACCCAGGCCATCGAGGCCGGCTGCAACAGCGGTGAACCGCCGCGGGCCAGCGCCTGCACCAGCCGGGTGTAGTCGTCCAGCGAGGACACCAGGCCGCCGCCCGGATTCAGGCGGGGCGAGGGGCTGCGGTAGGCGCCGGCGTAGGGCAGGTGCTCGGCGCTTTTCAGCCCCGGGCGGGAGGGATCGACCAGGTCGCCGATGTAGTGCGCGGCCAGGCGGGACTGCTGGGCGACAGGCACGTGGAAGAAGGTGTCCGCCATTCCAAGCGGGCCGAAGATGTGCCGCTCGAAGTAGCGGTCCAGCGGCTCGCCAGACACCACTTCGACCAGGCGTCCGACGACGTCGGTGGCGACGGAGTAGTTCCAGGCCGTGCCCGGCTCGAACAGCAGCGGCAGCATGGCCAGGGTCTCCATCTGCTGCGCGAGGGTGGTCGCGGGGTTGCCGGTCTTGGCGTCGGCGTAGGCCCGCGCCACAGGCGTCTGCGGTGCGAGGAAGGGGTAGGTGAAGCCGGCCGTGTGCGTCAGCAGGTGGCGGATGCGCACCGGCTCGCGCGCCGGGCGTGCACTGTCCAGTGGCGCGTCCGGCGCGGCCAGCACCTGCAGGGCGCCCAGCGCGGGAATGTAGCGGGCGATGGGGTCGTCGAGCTCAAAGCGACCCTGCTCCAGCAGCTGCAGCGCGGCGATGCTGGTGACCAGCTTGGTGCACGAGAAGATGCGAAACAGGTGGTCCAAACGCATCTCCTCGCGCCGCTCGATATCGGCACATCCCACGCAGCCGCGGCCCACGACCTCGCCGTGGTGGATGACGGCGTAGCTGAAGCCGGGGAAGCGCTCGCTGTCGACTTCGTTCTGCAGGGCGGCGTGGGTGGCGGGGAAATTCATGGCGTTGTTCTTTTCAGTGGGTTGTGGCCGGCGGGGCGCGGCCCGGGGCCGGTGAGCACCAGCGGCATCGTCGCACCAGCGACGCCCGCAGCGTGTCGCCTGCGTGAAAGCGTCGCACCGCGTCCAGGGAAGGGCGTGGCCGCCCCTGTTGCCTGGCGCATGAACCTGCAAGAATGCCCCACGGGCGGGACAGGCATGCGCCGCCTGCCTCCTGCCTTTCCATGCCCACCATGACCGTGTCGCAATCCAAGTCCCTTCCACTGCCCTCGTTCCATCACCGCCACGGCGTTTTCGACGAGCATGTCAAAGGCCGGCTGCTGCAGATCCTGACCCGCAAGAGCCCGCGACTGTTCTTTCGGGCACGGGACCTGATCTCCACCATGCCCCAGGTCTCTGGCACGCACGAGCCAGCGATCACGGCGCTGATCGACGCCCTGGCGCAAGGCGGTTGGGGTGACTTCCTGTTCGACATCGGCGCCAACATCGGTCTGAGCTCGTGCCCGGGCGGCAAGCGTTTCAAGGCCGTGCACATGTACGAGCCCAACCCCTTGTGCGCCAACATCCTGGAGGTGAATGCAGCGATCGCGCTGGATGCGGGGCAGTACGTGGTGCACCGCTTCGGTCTGGGCGATACGGACAAGCAGGTGCCACTCACCATCCCGCGCGACAACTGGGGCGGTGCGTTCATCCGGGACGAAGGCAACGCCTACGACGCGGACGTGCTTGCCCGAAAGGACGGGTTCGCGCGCGTGGAGTCCTCGAACTACTTCAACGTCGACATTGCGGTGCGTAACGCCGAAGCGGAGATGCGCGAGCGCTTCTCGGAGCTCAGCGTGCGCGGCTTGCGACGCGGCGTCATCAAGATCGACGTGGAAGGCTACGAACCCGTGGTCTTGCGCGGCATCGCCAGGGCGCTGCCAGCCGATGTGCATGTGGTGATCGTCTTCGAGTCCTGGGACGCCCGGCTGAAGATCCAGGACATTCTCGATGTCTTCGGGGGACGCGCGACAGCCTCCAAGCTGGTGGAGAAGATGCCCTGGAAGGCGTCCTGGCCGCGGTGGATGAAATGGCTGCAGCTCGCGCGCAATGCGCCGGTGACGGCAGTGCTGGACGCGAACGAGGGCGGGGATTGGCGTGGGGACGTGGTGCTGCGGGTGGAGTGACGCGGGAGCAGGGCTGAGCCGGGGGCGGCTTGCCTCATACCGCAACTGGCAGCAGTGCAGGGGCAGCCCGGAAAGCGAAACGCCCCGCACGTGAAGCGTGCGGGGCGTGATGATCTGGTGGCCTGGGGCGGAATCGAACCACCCTGGAGAACCGCATGACTACACGGTCTCGGTGGGCACCGTCGCCGATCTTCTGCGTTTCTTTCTGCAGATGAGGGCCGGTACTCCCAGCACACCGACTTTCAGAGTCTCAAAAGCCAAGCGCGAAGTGAAGTCTAGACGGGCGACACGGGCTCGGGGGAAGGTGTTGGCGTGACGGCCGGGGAAACTAGTAGTTGCGTTGCGCCCGGGCGACAGATGACACAGTGACCAGCCTCGGTGTGCGGCCACCTACCGCCCCTTGTCTACCCCTGCTTGGGCACCACGAATCTCGGGCTGCTCGCATCAATTACTCGCCGCTGTCAAGTCTCATTCTGGTTCGCCGACAATCCGATCTAGGCAAACCTGACTATTTTGGTCAGCAAGCCCAAACGGACACGCCCGGAACAGCCGAATCGGGGGGGTGATCGCGATCCGTTGTCAAACAATCGAACATGCCAATCTGAGGCATGGCCGGCTCGGTAGGCGCTTCATCAACCCCGGCCGCAGGGAAGCCCTTATGAAGATCAACCTGTTGGAGCACAAGCTCTTGACGCGACACGAGGTGTTGGCACTCCTGAGCATCAAGAAGACCAAGCTGTACAACGACATCAAGAAGGGGTTCCTTCCTCCGCCCGTCAGGATCGGAGCCACGCGGCGCTGGAGGTTGGCTGAAATCGAGGCGTACTTGGAACTGTGGAACAGCAACAGGCGGGTCCTCGTCAGCGTCTGAGGCGCTCGCGCCTAGACAGCAAACATGACCATAAGGAGACCGGGCGACTTCGATTCGGTGGGGCTGCACCGAACTGAGGTCGTCCGTCATTGCACCCTCAGGCAACAGCTATCCCAATCCGGACCTCAGGATCAGAGCGCACTCAAAAATTTGCCGACAGGAGCTGCCGAGTGAGTTCGGTTTCGGTGCGGCAGTGTCTGCGAAAAACACTTCCGGCCGGTGCTGCATTTCGAGAGCCTGAGTGAGGGTTCAGCTACCAGCGACACCGCAGCAAGATCAGCCCGATGCCCACTCGCTTTGCTGCAGTGCTTCGGAACGCTCGTGCGCATCGGCCCGTGATGGCAAAACGCTTCAGGGCGCGCTCATTTTGCGAGTAAAAATATCTCAGGGAGCACCGTGGGGCGACGAGATGAGCCCGACGCGAGCTCCGTCGCCCTTCAGCACCGAGGCGTGATGCACACGAAACTTGTGGCACCAAGCGCAGGACTTTGCCGGCAACGTCTGGTTCCTCATCCTTCTGGGCAGCGCAAGCCCCGCGCAGCGTTCACATGTCAAAGCAGACAGTGCACCTGAGCATCACCCTCTTGGCAGGGCATCCGCTCGTCACGCTCCTTTTCGAAGAGTTGCAGGCCAAGCATCTGGAAGAGTACCTGAACACTGCTGAACCGGACGTTCGGACGTTCGCGACGACCGGCCGGTATGCAGCGGTTGCGGTCCGTCGCCTCCAGCAGCCCTATTCACGCTGAATGGCACTAAGCTGCCATTGAGCCCGGCGACCAGTGCAAGCTCGAAAGGCCACTGTCAGAGGTGAAGCGGTCGTACGACCTCACGCGCCCGGCCAAGGCCTCAATGACCGCTGCTGTGCGGCGCGAACTGGGAGTACCGACCCAAACCGGCCGGACGCGCTGCTCCAAAGCGGTCGGCCGGCAGGCCATCGCTCTTGCGGTCTCACCACCATGAAGCGGACGTTCGTGGTCTCACTCACCCGGCCAGATGCGGCCACCCGTCGACGACCGCTTTCGGGCAGCCGATGTCATACCGTCAGGTGAGCTCCTGACTTCGAGCACACCCAGGAATGTGCGATTAACAACTTGTGCCCTTCAACGGGCGCAAGGCTCGGCGCCCACAGGCTGGCCGGCAAGAACACGCTCACCCAGAACGATCACCAGCAGCGCTAGGCGAGGGCTCGCTGTGGCCAAGCGACGAATCACGGCTAAAGATCTTCGCGCACTTTCCGTAATGATTGCTGCGATTCACACGACCGAGACGCCTACCAGCCAAGGTTCGCGAACGGAGAACTTTGAAGAACGTGGGCGCGCAGTTTCGCGGCAAAACAGGCACCGTACGCCGGGAGCGTCGCGAGGCGAACACACGGAGATGTGCGCCCCTCGCGGCGCAGAAAAGCAGGTGAGATCTTCGACGGTCCGGCGGCGGCTCGTACACTTCGCCTGCTCATGCGAAAAACCAACTTGCCAGCGAGCCATCGTGGCCGTACCCCCGGCGCTCCCACCAGGAATACAGCGCCAGCATCGCTCAGCGACGAAGGCGCGGCGGCGCCCGGCGATTGGGGCTTGACGCTTAACGAGAAGGCCTACCAGCGCCTCGAGGAACTCATCGTCACGCTGCAGCTGGCGCCGGGCAGCGTGGTCTCGGAGGCAAGCCTCAGCGCACTCATCGGAATCGGCACGACACCGATTCGGGAAGCGTTACAGCGCCTGTCGCGCGAGCACCTCGTGCAGATTCTGCCGCGTCGCGGGGTCGTGGTCACCCAGATCGATCTTCGCCGGCAGCTGCTGGTGCTGGAGACGCGTCGCGAGCTGGACCGACTGATCGCCCGCCTTGCCGCGCGCCGGGCCACGGTCGCCGAGCGCCAGCGCATGGCGACGATTGCCCGGCAAATGGCCAGGGCCGTGAAGGCCGGCGCGGTGGCCGATTTCCTGCAGTGCGATGCCGAAATGAATGCGATGGCGGCGCACGCGGCCCGCAACGAGATCGCCGCCCAGTCTGTCGCCGCGCTGCACGCGGTCTCGCGGCGCTTCTGGTTCTTCCACCAGGCGGTGTGGCCCGGCACGGAACGCACGATGCAGCTCCATGTGAGCCTGGCCGAGGCGCTCGCCTCCGGCGTCGAAGCTGCGGCGGTAGCGGCCAGCGACGCCCTGATCGACGACCTGGACAGCTTCTCGCGCAGCACGGTCGCGCCGTGACACCGATCGACCCTGTGACGAGCGGGGAGGATTGTTCTGGAACTTGACTGGCATGCCAGTGCTGTGCCATCGTTCCGACGTCATTCAAGGCAACCATCCATGCAACTCTCAACCGACCAACTCGCGCGCTACCGCCGCGACGGCTTCATCGTCCTGCCCGAACTGCTGGCGCCGGCGGAAGTCGCGGCCATGAAGGCCGAACTCCAGCGGCTGCAAGGCATCGACACCGACCACCTCGTGCGCGAACGTGTCGGCGGCGTGGCCAAGACGATCTACCGCGTCCACGAGGCGGACGGGCCAACCGCCTCACCGCCGTTCCACGCCGCCGCGCGCGCCCCTCGGCTGCTCGCCCCGGCCCGGCAACTGCTCGGCGACGAGTCGCTCTACGTCTACCACACCAAATGCAACCTGAAGACCGCCATCGATGGCTCGGTGTGGGCTTGGCACCAGGACTACGGGACGTGGCGGCGCGACGGCGTGCCCGAGGCGAACCTGACGACCGCGCTCCTCATGCTCGACGAGCCTACCGAGATCGGCGGCTGCCTCTATTTCATTCCGGGCTCGCACCGGGTCGGCAACCTCGAACCCGAGTTCGACGAAAGCACCGGCTACAAGTTCTTCGTCGTGCCCAAGCCGACGCTGCTCGAGATCATGCAGCGCAGCGCCGAGCCGGTCCCGATCGTCGGCAAGCCGGGTACGGTGGTCTTCTTCCATCCCAATCTCCTCCATGCCTCGGGCCACAATCTCAGCCGGCACGACCGTTGGCAGGTCTATATCGTCTACAACACTGTCGCGAACAAGCCCGAGGCCGTGCCTGCACCGCGGCCCGACTACGTGCGCTCGACGAACGTAGCGCCCCTGCAGATGGGCAGCGACAAGATCACCACTCAACCTGCACGGGAGACGGCATGACGATCCCGTCGTCCGACGCCATCGCGCACTATCGCGAGACCGGCTACCTCGAACTGCGCAACGTCGTCGAGTCAACGGCGCTGCAGCGCCTGATCGCGACGACCGATCGGCTGCGAGAGGCCGGGCGCGGGCTCGTGGCCGGGACCCGGCACTACGACCTGGAGCCGGGGCACAGCCCGGATGCGCCGCGCATCCGCCGCATCGCCAGCCCGACCGAGCTCGACGAGGTCTACGTCGAGCTTGCCTTCGGCGAGGTGCTTGGCGGCATTGCCGCTGCCTTGATCGGCGGTCCGGTGAAGTTCTATCACTCGAAGATCAACTTCAAGCTTCCGCACGGCGGGGCCGAGATCGGCTGGCATCAGGACTGGTCAGTGTTCCCGCACACCAACACCAACCTGGTGGCCATCAGCCTGCCGTTGAACCCGTCGCGGCGCTTGAACGGCTGCTTGCGCACGATTCCCGGCACGCACCGGCAAGGCCCGCGCAGCCACTGGGACGGCGGTCGCTACCTGCTGAACTGCAACGCGCAGACGACTCCGGAGGAGGTCTCCCGCGCCGTCGACAGCGAGCTCGATCCGGGTGACATCGTGGCCCATCACGGACTCGTGGTGCACGGCTCCGCGCCCAACCGGTCGGAGACGATGCGAACGACGTGGATCATCCAGTACGCCGCGGCCGACGCCTTCGCCTACACCGCGCCGGTGATCGACAGCATCCATCGCAACCGCATGGTGCATGGTGAGCCATCGCGCTTCGCCCGCGTCGAGGCTGGTTCCATCGAATTGCCGCCCGACTTCTCGGCCGGGTACTCCGGCATCTACACACTGCAGGACGCGCCAGCGGCGAGTTGAACGCACGCGCGCATCGGGCCACTGCCGCCAGCGCCAGTCGAATCGCCGGCACGTATTAACCCTATTGGCCGAATCCGCTTGAACGCTATGCCGCAAGACACCATTCACCTAGAGCCCGACGCTTCGTCGCGGTGTCTTCCGCCGTAAAGATATTCCAGGGGCGCTTCGGCCGTGTGGCGCTGCTGGACATGGACGCACTCCGGTCGGCCACGCCCATCACCACTGCCACATCCTGATCTAGGCGGGTGGGGCCGACGGTGCGGTCAGCGTGCGCGGCGAGCGCGCGCCATTGGCCGACGACTCGGCCGTGCTCGTCAACGCCTGGGAACACCATGCCTACGAGTACCCGGCCCCGCAGGGCCAGCGCACGCTGGTTCTGGCGCTCTACATCGAGCCCGGCTGGCTGGCCGATCTGCAGCGTTCGCTGGCGCTCTCGGGGCACCCAGGCTTTTTTCCGCAATCCTGCGTCCGCATCTCGCCGGCCACGCGCAAGATCACCTAGGAGTTTGTGCTCGAGCTGTGGTGGGCCGACGAGGTGTCGCCGGCGCGTATCGAAGACCTGCTATTCAAACCATCGCCACCGGCGGCTTGCTGCGCAGCAGGCTGTCCAGGTCACGCCAGCCCCAATAGCTCTGAGGCTGGGCAAGCCGACGGCCGTTGCGGTGGGTGGAGTGGCGCGATGTCAGCTTTGCAGCTGTCAATATGTTGACCCGACCAGCAGCAATGGGTCGACCCTCGACGGTCGCCGCGCCAGGATTACCGCCGCAGAGCTGTCGTTGCCGGTGAGCTACGAGCAAGCAGCCCTTCGTGAGCTGACGGCCTCGACCCTGAGGGGACATTCGCTGTCCTGATCTCGCCACCTTGAAGCTACCGGCTGAACGCCCCTCCAGGCAAGTCGGTGCAAGCCGCAGCGGCACTGCCACGATCTTTAATTGCCGTGTGCGCGGGTTGATGCACTGCCGGCGGCGGGGCTGTGCATCCTGGCGTCAGACGCGGTACTTCTTGAACCAGTCGCCCGCCAGCTTTTGCGCGTAGGTGGCGTCGGCCTTGTCGTAGGTGGGCCGGTAATCGGCGTTGAAGCCGTGGTCGACGTTTGGGAACACCACGATCTCCGAGCCGCTGCCGGCCTTGTTGATCAGGCCGCGCATCTTGGCGATGGTCTCCTGCTTGACGAAGGCGTCGATGCCGGAATACAGGCCCAGCACCGGCACCCTGATCTCGTCGGCGAAGTCGATCGGGTCCTGCGGGCGCAGCTCGGGCGTCTTCAGGCCTTCGAGCAGGCCGTAGTACGCCACGGCGGCGTTCAGGTTGCCGTTGTGGCGGGCGTAGACCCAGGCCGTGCGACCGCCCCAGCAGTAGCCCACTAGGCCGGTGCGCTTGGCGTCGGCGTGGCCGCTGGCGCGTGCAAAGGCAAGGGTGGCGTCGAGGTCGGCGCAGACCTGGGCGTCGGGCACCTTGGACACCACCTGCGACAGGATGGCCGGGATGTCGGTCATCCTCGACACATCGCCCTGGCGGGCGAACATCTCGGGCGCGATGGCGAAGTAGCCCATCTTGGCGTAGCGGCGGCACATGTCCTTGATGTGCTCGTGCACGCCGAAGATCTCCTGCACCACCAGCATCACCGGGAACTTGCCGGGGCCAGCCGGCATAGCCCGGTAAGCCGGGATCTTGCCGTCGGCGACCGTGATGCTGACCTCGCCGGCTATCAGCCCCTTGCTGTCGGTGGTGATGGCTTGGGCCAACACGGGGTTGGACGCGATGGCAAAGCCCGAGGCCAGCGACGTCATCACGAAGCCGCGCCGCGAAAAGCCTGCGTCGGTCTTGTTGGCCGTTGCGGCAGGGTGGTTGAAGTCGATCGGTTAGAGCCTGTCGCCCATCAATTTCATGAAGGCTCCTGTGGTGGTTGAAGAATGTGGGTTTCCGCCTGGGCTGCTGCGCAGTCGAGTCAGGACGAAGCCTGTGTCGGTGCGGCGGTGCGTGCGGTGATGGGTGCCGACTTATCAGCCCGGCAACTTCGCCGCCAGCAGATCGATTTTCTCGATGATTGGCGGCGTGCTCAGCAGCGCAGCGGCGTTGGCCATCAATGCGGTGGCGATGGCGCCGTGCAGGTGGGCCTCGCGCCCGGCCTCGTCAGCAAAGGCGTCAAACACGCCGAAGGTCGAGGGGCCGAACTTCAAGGCGAACCAGGCGGTGGTGCCCGACTCCGCGTTGGCGAGCGGCAGCGCCCCGGCCAGGAATTCGGCAACCGCGGCCTCCTGGCCGGGTTTGGCTTCGAGACGGACGAACAGGGCGAACTTGGTCATGGCGTGATCCTTGGTCTTTACGGGTGGGTGCTTCAACGAACCCGCAGCCTAAGCGGTGTTGGCAATTTCCACGAGTGGCAGGAAAGACAATATTGATATCATTTCTGCCATGCGAATTCACCTGCTTGTCTTGGATGGCGTGTTCGACCTGGGCTTGGCGGCCCTGACCGACACACTCAGCACGGCCAACGCACTGGCGGGCTCGCTCGAACAGCCGCCAGCGCCTATCGAGGTCACGCTGGTCGGCGTGCGGCGCCGCGTGCGCACGGCGCAAGGTCTGACAGTGCCCGTGGTGCCAGTGCACGGTGCGCAGAACCCCGACGTCGTGCTCGTGCCCGCGCTCGGCGCCAAGATGCCGGACACGCTCGCGGCGCGCCTGGGCCGTGCTGACGTGGCCGACGCGGTGGTCGCGTTGCGGCGGTGGTCGGGCGCCGGAGCGCTTGCCGGCGCCGCATGCACCGGCACCTTCTTGCTGGCGGAAAGCGCGCTGCTGGACGGTCAGCGCGCCACCACGTCATGGTGGTTGGCGCCGATGTTTCGCCAGCGCTATCCGCGCGTGTTACTTGATGACTCCCGCATGCTCGTCAACTCGGCCGGCTTCACCACGGCCGGCGCCGCCTTGGCGCACCTCGATCTGGCCTTGTGCATCGTGCGCAACTGCAGCCCGAAGCTGGCGGCGATGGCTGCGCGATACCTGCTGGTCGAGGCACGAGGCTCGCAAGCGGAGTTCGTGATCCCCGATCACCTTGCCCACGCCGACCCGGTAGTCGAGCGCTTCGAAAGCTGGGCCCGCCAGCGGCTCGCGCACGGGTTCTCTCTTGCACAGGCGGCCGTCGCAACAGGGACCAGCGAGCGCACATTGGCGCGACGCCTGCAGGGCGTGTTGGGTAGGTCACCACTGTCGTATTTCCAGGATCTGCGCGTCGAGCGTGCTGTTCATCTGCTGCGCACCAGCACCGACAGCGTCGACCAGATCGCCGCGCAGATCGGCTACTCCGACGGCGTGACCCTGCGCGCCTTGTTGCGACGCAAGCTGGGCCGCGGCGTGCGGGAGTTACGCGCCGGCGGCTGATCGGATTTGCACTGGGCCGCCCGCCGGAGCATTGAACCGCCCAGAAGCAGTCATCTCCCAATGCCTGCTCCTGGCCGGGTCGAGCCGATGGCGGCCCCAGACTCAGCGCCGGAAACCTGTCGTTCATGCGCTCGACGCGGTTGCGCCCGGGTGCACGAGGCGACCGGCCGTTTGTGGCCGGGACCGTGAGTACGCTGGGACCGCCGACAGCGGCCGTTCACAGCTCAAGGCCAAGAGCACACTGGGCAAGAGGGTTGACGGCGAGCAAGGACTTGGATCGGACACCGGTTCATCGTCTTCGCCCCTCAACCCGACTGGAGACCGTCATGGAATCCATTGCCAGCACCGTTCGCCGCGAGCCGTGGAACAAGGGCAAGATCGTTGGGCAGAAGGCGCCGTTCAAGCTCAAGGACATCTGGGCGCTTCGCATCCGGCTGCAGATGGAGGGCCGGGTTCGCGAACTGGCCCTGTTCAACCTGGGCATCGACAGCAAGCTTCGGGGCTGTGACCTGGTGGCCCTCAAGGTTCGCGATGTCTGCCACGGTGACCAACTGGCGTCTCGTGCCATCGTTATGCAGCACAAGACGCAGCGCCCAGTGCAGTTTGAAATCACTCCGGCAACAAGGGAGGCCGTCCAATCATGGATCAAGCTGGCCGCCCTGAAATCCGACGACTACCTTTTCCCGAGCCGGATCCACAACTCGCCGCATCTCGGTACGCGGCAGTACGCCCGGATACTCGGGGACTGGGTTCACGATCTCGGCCTGGACCCCGCCGACTACGGCACTCACTCAATGCGGCGCACGAAAGCCACCTTGATCTACCGACGTACGAAGAACCTGCGGGCCGTCCAACTGCTCCTGGGTCACTCCAAGCTCGAATCGACCGTCCGTTACCTCGGCATCGAAGTCGACGATGCCCTGGAGATCTCGGAACAAACCGAGATCTGAAGGCGGGCTGAGCCCGGTCGCGCCGCAACACTGGTCAAACTCGGCGCGGCCGTTCCTGTGCGGCAGCTTCCTGGTTGCTCCACGGCCTCACGGTCCCGGCCAGAAGCGGCCTGACGCCAGTGGTGTTCCCCTTACCCCGCTTCCGGTCGCCCGGCTCAATCAGCCAGCGGCCTTGATGAGCTTCAGGACATCCCGGAACTTCGGGTGCCGGCAATCGCCAAGCCACTCAAACAGCACCATCTCGTGCGTCACGACCGTCGCGCCCGCCTGAGATAGCCGAGCCATGGCCGCTGAGTGATCCGCCTGACGTCGCGAACCGCTCGCATTCGCAACCACCCAGACGCGCTTGCCCGCACGCAGCAAGCCCAGCGCCGTCTGCATCATGCAGACGTGGGCCTCGCATCCAGCGACGACGACCTGATTGCCCATCGGCTTCGCATCATGCAGTGCTTCGATCAGTCCATCTGCACAGGCATCGAAATGCGTCTTGGCCAGCGTGGCCTGGCATTCGGCCCGGATCTGCTCGACGTTCGGACCGAGGCCCGCCGGGTTCTGTTCGGTCCCGACGACAGGAATGTCCAGCGCATGGGCCGCCTGCGCCAACAGGACGCCGTTAGCAACCACTGCAGCAGCGTCGTGAATGGCCGGCATCAGTCGGGCTTGGTAGTCCACCAGCACCAGCACGCAGTCCCTCGCGTTCACGGCGTCCAAGTTCATGCCTCCCCTGCGCTTCCTCCGCGGCCCGACGCGCGGCCCAGCAGTTGCCGAAGGTAGGTGTCGAAGAGGTCCTGCGACGCCTGCTTGAACATCCGGATCCGGCCCGTGTGGCTGAGCACGAGCAGGCCGACCGTGTGCGCGAACAGCGCGGTCACCTCTTCCAGCGCGCGCTTCGGGGGCAGCCCCAGTGCCTGCAAGGCATCCTGGATCGGCTGCAGCGCGTCACGAAGACGCGCGTTCAGCTTCTCGTTCAACTCGGGCGTCAGACCACGGGGATTCATGCCCTGGAACAGGTAGAAGCCAAGGTCCAGATCACGCGGGTTCTCGCGGTAGAAGTCGAAGAACGCCGTTGCCGCAAGTCGCACATGCTCGACTGCGCCGGTGCGGCCGTCGAGGGCGGCCTGCACCTGCGCATTCAGCCGCTCCAGCGATTCCGACAGCAGGGCACCGTACACCTCTTCCTTGCTGGCGAAGTAGCTGTAGATGGCGCCCACGGTGTAGCCGGCACGCTGCGCGATCTCGCGCATGCTGGTCTTCTCCATGCCCAGGTCGAAGAACGCCGAGCGTGCCGCGTCCAGCACCGCGCGGCGCCGAACGTCGGCCAGCGCCTGCTTGAGCATCGCGCGCGGCTGGGCCGCAGCCTTCCTGGCAGCCGGGCGGCGGGAGGTCGTCGTCGATGTGGCCATGGGCCATTGTAAACGTTGATCACTCACATGGAACAGTGTTTAACATAGATGCTCAATGTTCAATGCCTGGAGACAACCATGCCTGCCGCTTCCTCCGACGCTGCCACCAAAGTCAACCTGATGTCCGGCGACGCCTACCGCGAGTCGCTGCGCCGCTACAAGCCGAAGGTCTTCGTCGATGGTCGCGAGGTGGCCAGCGTGGTCGATGATCCGTCGCTTCGCCCCGGTGTCAACGCCCTTGCATTCACCTACGACTACGCTCTGCGCGCTGAACTGGAGCCGATTGCACTGGCCACCCAGACCCGCCGCAATCGGGTCGTCAGCCGCATGCTGCACGTCAACGAGTCGGCCGGTGACCTGCTGAACAAGCTGGAGGCCGTGCGGGTGCTGTGCCAGGAGACCGGCTGCGCGCAGCGCTACCTGGCGCACGACGCGCTCAACGGCATCGCCCAGGCCACGGCTCGCATCGATGACGCCAAGGGCAGCACCGAACACCGCGGCCGTTTCGAGGCATTCCTGGCCCATGTGCAAGACAACGACCTGTCGCTGGGCATCGCGATGACCGACGCCAAGGGCGACCGCAGTCGCAAGCCGCATCAGCAGGCCAACGCCGACACCTATGTTCATGTCGTCGAGCGCAGTGCCAAGGGCATCGTCATCAGCGGCACCAAGGCCATCGTCACCGGCGGCCCGTACATGCACGAGTTCCTCGTCATGCCCAGCCGCAACATGGGCCGCGAGGACGCCGACTTCGCGGTGTGCTGCGCAGTGCGTGTGGACGAGCCGGGCATCACCATCGCGTCCCGCCCGGCAGGTCGACCGGGCGAGAAGGTCGAGCATGGCGAGGCGCTGTTCTCGCGCAAGTACGGCCAATCGACCGCGGTGGTGATCTTCGACCGCGTGTTCGTGCCCTGGAACCGTGTCTTCTTCGCCGGCGAGTGGGAGCACAGCCATGTGCTGACCTACAGCTACGCCACGCACCACCGGCACAGCTGCATCGCCGCCCGCGCCGGCTTCGGTGACCTGCTGATCGGCGCGGGCGCGCTGATGTGCGAGGCCAACGGGCTGGACCCGAGCAAGAAGAGCAACCTGCGCGACCCGATGGTCGAGCTGATCACCATCACCGAGAGCTTTTTCGCCTGTGGCGTGGCGGCCAGCGTCTACGCGGAGAAGGACCAGAACAGCGGCTCGTTCATGCCCGAGCCGGTGTTCAGCAACATCGGCAAGCTGCTGCTGGCGACCAAGATCTACGACATGCACCGCATCGCGCACGAGGTGTCAGGTGGTCTGATCGTGGCGTTGCCCGGCCCGGACGAGGACCACAACCCGGCCACGGCCGCGAAGCTGTCCGAGGTGCTGCAGGCGGCGCCCGACATCCCCTACGACAAACGCATCCAGACGGCGCGCTTCATTGAGGACCTCACGGCGTCCTACCAGGGGGGCTGGTACTCGGTGATCAGTCTGCACGGCGGCGGCTCGCCCGCGGCGATGAAGCAGGAGATCTGGCGCAACTACCCGGTGGGGTCAAAGGTGGAACTCGTGGAGCGTCTGCTGGAGCGCGGCGTGCTGCATGACGAAAAGCGAGCCATCACAAAGAACCGGCAGCCAGGGAAGTGCTGCGACACCGGCTGCACCACGCCGGGCCAACCGGTGATGGTGGCGTTGCCCGAAAGTCGGCGAGTCGGCGTTGCGGATTGAACGACGGCTCCCGCGGGTCGGCCCATTGCCGCGAACTTCCGCTGGGGGCCGTCCACGACCCGCCAGCGGCTGAGAAAGCAGTCATCCAGGTCGCGTCGATCGACTCCCAGCCGCTTGTCATCAATGTTGGGGACGAAGGGTCGGTTTCAGAGTGAAGCCGCCGGACTGCCGGCTGAGCGTTGAAAGTCGGCTTGCCGCCACCGCCGCCATTCGCCGGGGGAATCCGACCGACAGCACCCAGTCTGGACCCGTCTTTCCAGTCGGCGCGCCGAATGTCTGGTTCCGACCCAATACAGAGGTGACGGCCGGAATGACGCCCCGGAGAGGCATTTCCAGTTCGAGCGCGTCAAGCATGCCCTAACGGACTCGGTTGCTCCGATCAGGTCACTAGGTGAGAAAACCCAACCGAAGGGCCTTGGCGACAGCTGCAACACGATTACTCGTTCCAAGCTTGTCAGCGGCGTTCTTCAAATGGAAGTTGACGGTGTTCTCGCTTACGCCAAGGATCTCGCCCACCTGGGTGGAACTCTTGCCCTCCATCACCCAACGCAGAACCTCTGTTTCCTTAGCAGTTAGATCCGTTCCGCCAAGCGCCTCGTTGCGGAGCTTGGGAAGAAAGATCCGCTGCGCCACCTCGCTTGCTTCATTTGCGAGTTGCTGAACAAAACCAAGATAGGTTCGTGCAAGTCCGTTGGACAACGCGCAGCTCGTGTCGAATGAGACGGTGAATTGCACCCGAGGAAAAAGGTTGACCGCCGCATTCACTCCCACTCGGTAGCCATAGGGCGCCATCAGATCCCATATGTCTGCCGCACCCGCTTCTGCGTAGAGGTCGAGATTGGTAAGCAGCGGAACACGGCTGCGTTCAAAGTGCTGAGTGCAGGGATCGCGCTTGGTGCGGCCCGGGCCAAGAGTGCCCATCTCGTGAAGCAGCTG
Source organism: Ramlibacter aquaticus (assembly GCF_015159745.1). GTDB lineage: Bacteria > Pseudomonadota > Gammaproteobacteria > Burkholderiales > Burkholderiaceae_C > Ramlibacter > Ramlibacter aquaticus. The sequence goes on from NZ_JADDOJ010000074.1 coordinate 18,367, forward strand.
CTCGGGAAGGTTGTCAACCGCAGTCATCGCCAGGGTCTTGCCCTCAGACCCGGCAATCCGAAGGGTCGCGCTGAAGCGCTCAAAACCCAGATTCGCAGCCGCAGCCTCCAACGCGGCCGCGAATTGTTCCCGATTTTCAATGTCAGGGCTGATTAGCGTGGAGACAGGCCGCATTCAACTACCAAATCTTGCAGGTGACGGCTGTCGGTCCAGCCGCGAACAATTCGCCTGCTACGGGATGCTACAGGAGTGCGAACCCTTCATCCCGGCGCATCAAGAAGAGTACTCATTAAGTAAACGTATTGAAGCGCTCCATGATGATCACCAGGCCGGCCGTGCATGTCTTGTTGATTGCGGTCATAACCACGGCTCTCGCCGGATGCAAGCACGGCGCAGAGCTGACCAGAACAGACTTGGACGTGCCCGCACACGCCACGAACGGCACTGAAACGGAGGGAGCGTTCAATGGCATCTCCATGGTCACGCCGGCGACGGGGCAACTGGTGATACCTGCCAAATACAGGTCAGCCCTGGACTTTTCTGAGGGCTTGTCCGCAGTCGATGATCAGGGGCGCTGGGGCTACATCGACCGGCATGGACGTTGGGTTGTCCGGCCGCAGTTCCTGGCTGCTTCATCCTTCAGCGAAGGCTTAGCTGTCGTCAAGCTGGATGAAGGCGACAAGGGCATGGCGTACATCGATGCCACTGGAAGCGTCGTCCTGAAGCCCTCAATGCCGGTCATTTGGAACTTCAGCCAGGGTTTGGCCGCATTCAGGACAGCAGCTGGACGTTGGGGTTTCATGGACATGAGGGGACGGCCAGAGATACCTGCCAGGCTCGACAGCGTCACGCCTTTTGAAGCTGACAACAGGGCAGTCGTCCAGATGGGCGAATCTGGGTTCGAGGGATGGGGAGTCATTGACAAGAAGGGGCGCTTCGTTGTTCCACCGGTGAATGACAAGATCGGCCGCCTGGGGGAAGGCCTGCGGTACGTGCGCGACCATCTGAATGTTGTGCGATTCGTGGATTCAGACGGTCACGCAGTGATCAAGGGGGAATGGTCTGACGCCAAACAGTTCAGTGAAGGTCTGTGCCCCGTTGAAGCGGATGGCAAATGGGGCGCCATCGATCGGCATGGCCAGTGGGTCATCCCGGCGCGCTATGAGGAGTTGGAGCCATTCAGCCAGGGGCGCGCAGCATTCAGGACGACCTTGGAAGGAAATCAGCGGTGGGGCTTCGTGGATACCAGGGGGACGGAGATCATCAGCCCGACCTTCTCAGCCGACTTACGGCCTGGCCCCTTCAACGAGGGCTTGGCACGCGTTGCCGCGGAAGCAAAGGACGGTCCGCTCGCCGGGTACATCGGTTTGGATGGCACCTTTGTGATTCCGCCGAAGTTCCAACTGATGGAGTACGCAGCAGAAGGAACGTACAAGCAGCATATGGCAGCCGTCCCGGTGGTTGTAGGCCAAGATACGCGCTGGGGCTTTCTCGCGCGCTGACAGGACCCAAAACCTGGACGCTTTCAACCAGGCGACTTGAAGCGCGCAGGGCGGGCGACGATCAGCAAGTCGTCTTGGTCTGCCTCGGATTGGCGCGGGGTCACGGTGAGATGCTCAATGGAGAAACCGGCCGCCTCGATTTCCTGAGCCACAGAATCAGGCGTACCGATATGCCGAACAGGAACACCCTTGGCAAATAGTGTCTGGGTCGTTGGGTCGAAGTTGTCCCGTCGGAGCGGATCCAGCACCTCTCCCACCATAGACACCACGTAGAAGCGTCCTTCGGGCGCGATAACGCGCCGGACCGAGCGAAGGCACAACGCTCTGTCGTTCCCGATGATGCAATGCAGGCAGTGGCCGTCTACGACGTGCTGAAACTCAGCATCCGCAAGGCCATCCAGGGTCACCACATCTCCGCAGCGGAAGTCTGCGGCCAGGCCACGCTCCAGTGCAATTTCGCGCGCCCAGTCGATCGCAGCAGGGGAAATGTCTATCCCGACCACGCTGAAACCATGCCTCGCCAGGATGTGGCTGAGGTTCCCAGCCCCACACCCGAGTTCTAGAACCTTGGGAGCCATTGCTGGTCCAGGAGTGGTAAGCCAAGGCCTGAGCAACTCAAACACTTCCTCCTGCTCGCCGGGGCGCCCCCAGCCGTGGGCGCGCTGAGCACGCAAGCGTTGGTAAACCTGGTCATGGGCCGCATATGGACTGTTCATGGCGCCAAGATACTAGTGTCCTGTCCCGGTAATTCGTGCGCAGAGGCGAGCGAGTTTTTCGAGGATTGAATCCGCGGTGGCCGTCCAGGTGAACGGCTTGCAGTTCTCGTTGTACTGCCTGACGAAGCTGTCGATCTTT
>NZ_JADDOJ010000075.1 GCF_015159745.1 Ramlibacter aquaticus
GTCGCCGTGCGGGTGGTACTTGCCGATGACGTCGCCGACGATACGGGCCGACTTCTTGTACGGCCGGTTCCAGTCGTTGTTCAACTCGTGCATCGCGTACAGCACGCGCCTGTGCACCGGCTTCAGGACCGACTTGTCGAAGTCGAAGAAGGCGTCGGCCACACCGACTCGGTGGGCTCCGATGCCTACAACCAGAAGCTGTCGGTTCGCCGCGCTGAAGCCGTGAAGGCCTACCTGGTCTCCAAGGGCGTCGAGAAGAACCGCGTCTACACCGAAGGCAAGGGCGAGAAGCAGCCCGTCGCCGACAACAAGACCGCGGAAGGTCGCGCCAAGAACCGCCGCGTCGAGATCGAAGTGGTCGGTACGCGCAGCAGCAAGTAAGCCCTACGGCTTGCATGAGCCAGGCCCCCGGGCCTGGTACAAGAAGCCCCGCAGCGCGGGGCTTTTTCTTTGGCATCGCACAATCGCACCATGAGCGACACCCTCAACGCCGATCCGGCCGAGCTGGCCAAGTTTTCCGAACTGGCCCACCGCTGGTGGGACCCGGAGAGCGAATTCCGTCCCCTGCACCAGATTAACCCGCTGCGGCTGGGCTGGATCCAGCAGCTGGTGCCCCTCTCCGGCAAGCGCGTGGTCGACATCGGCTGCGGCGGTGGCATCCTTGCCGACGCCATGGCCCGGCAGGGCGCGCAGGTGCTGGGCATCGACCTGGCCACCAAGGCGCTCAAGGTGGCCAAGCTGCATGCCCTGGAGGCCGGCACGCCCAACGTGCACTACCGCGAGCAGAGCGCCGAGGCCCTGGCCGCGGCGGAACCCGGCAGCTTCGACGTGGTCACCTGCATGGAGATGCTGGAGCACGTGCCGGACCCGACCTCCGTGGTGCGCGCCTGTGCCACGCTGGTCAAGCCGGGCGGCTGGGTGTTCTTCTCGACCATCAACCGTAACCCGAAGTCCTTCCTGTTCGCGATCGTGGGCGCGGAGTACGTGCTCAACCTGCTGCCGCGCGGCACGCACGAGTACATGAAGTTCATCCGTCCTGGCGAGCTGGCCTCGCACGCGCGTGGCGCCGGCCTCACGCTGGAGCAGACGCGCGGCATGGAATACAACCCGCTGACCCGGCGCTACTGGATGTCCGGCAACACCTCGGTCAACTACCTCTTCGCCACGCGCAAGCCCGATGTTCAGTGACGTGCAGGCGGTGCTGTTCGACCTGGACGGCACCCTGATCGACAGCGCCCCCGACCTGGGCGCGGCCGCCGACCGCATGCGCGTGGTGCGGGGCCTGCCCTCGCTGCCGCTGGCGCAATACCGGCCCATGGCGGGCGCGGGGGCCCGCGGCATGCTGGGCATCGCGTTCGGCATCACGCCCGAGCACCCCGACTACGAGGCCCTGCGCGAGGAGTTCTTCAGCAATTACGAGCGGGCCATGACCGAGCGCACCCTCGTGTTCGAGGGCATTGCCGAGCTGCTGGAGCGGCTGCGCGGCCGGGGCCTGCCCTGGGGCGTGGTCACCAACAAGTCCATGCGTTTCACCGGCCCGCTGACGCGGCAGATGCCCCTGTTCGCCACGGCCGCGACGGTCATCGGCGGTGACAGCACGCCGCACGCCAAGCCGCATCCCGCGCCCCTGCTGGAAGCCGCCCGGCAGCTGGCGCTGCCTGCGGCGCGCTGCATCTACGTGGGCGACGACGAGCGTGACGTGCAGGCGGGGCGTGCCGCGGGCATGCCCACGGTGGCGGCCACCTATGGCTACCTCGGCAGCAACGCGGACACCGCCCTGTGGGGGGCGGACGCGCACATTCGTTCACCGCTGGAGCTCTTGTCGCTCTTGAAATGAGCGGCGAGGGCCTAAAATGACAGCTTCCTGGGGCTGCACCGGTTTCGACGTGGGTTCGGACGCGCAGCAGGGCATGTCGAGCTGGAAGCCGCTCGTTAAACCGATCCAAACAAACTAACTGCGAACGACGAACGTTACGCTCTCGCCGCTTAATTGCCGGTGAGCTTCACAACAGTCGGCCTATGGGCTGGGCAAGGGTTCCTTCGGGGGTCCAGGCTGTGAAGGTACTTACGTAGGCTGGTCCTGCGCCGGGTCACTTGGTGCGGGACGAGACAATAGGTGACTGGCGTCCCATGCAGCGTGCCGCTGCGCGGCATGGGAGGCGAGACTCAATCAGACGGCTACACATGTAGAACTGCTCGTAGAAGGCTTGCGGACGCGGGTTCAATTCCCGCCAGCTCCACCAAATTCCGTCCCGGCGCAGCGCACCCTCGCGCTCGCGTCTCTGACTCAAAAGCGATATTTCGCTCTGATGCCGAACGCGGTCCGGACGTGCGTCGGCTGCGCCAGGGTACCGACGGTACTTCCATTGTCTTGAAGCGCGGCATCGCCGCTGCGGCCGGTGCGCATCCACTCGAGGTCGCTTTCGATGAGTAGACCGGGCGCTGCCGCAGGCTGAAGGCCGATCGTGATCCGGGGTCCCAGGGCTGCCCGGGTGGACAGCGCCGCATTGTCGAACACGTGGTTCTCGAAGCGAACGTCCAGTCGTTCTGGCGCCGCCACCACGAGCACACCCTTGAGATAAAGCCTGGCCAGGGGCGAATGCAAAACCTCGGTTTGCGCACCTGCGATCAGCCGCCAGTTCCGGTATCTCTCCTGGAGTCCCAGCGTGGCGTTGCGGCCAGCGATGTCGCGTCGCCAGAGTTCCAGTTCGATCCCCGCGAGAAGGAGGGCGCCTTCGTCAATATGGCGTCCGACTTCGGCGCTGAGGCGTGACTGCGTCGTTCCGGTTTCGCTCGCGTACACGGCCCCGCTCTGGGTGTGGCCGTCGTAGCTGATGCTGCCGCCATACACCTGCGCCCCAAGGCCCGCATGCCAAGGGCCTCCCCTGTAGATGGCGTTGACCTCCACGCCGGGCAGCCAGCCGTGCTCCTTCACAAGCCTGCTGCCGTCGCGTGCGAACTCCTCCATACCAACCTGCCGCCACCCTGCGGCGCCGTAAAGCGACCATTGCGCGCATGCGGAACTTGCGCCGACCAGGCCGGAGATGAGCAGGGCACAGAGAAGAATCGATCTCATGGCGTAGGAGGTGGCATTCAATAAAAAGGGCGCCGCTGGGGCGCCCTGTGTGGAGCTTCAACGCTCAGATGCGGCTCTTGAGGTCGGCCCAGGTCGAATTGATGGTCTGGTCAGTGACGCCGTCGCCGTTGGAATCGATATCGATCCGGATGTTGGTGCTGTCGATCGCCGTCAAAGTCGCGCTGCTCCGGTCGGGTGCGATGACGGTGAATGACCCCGTCGACGGGTCGGTCGAACCGGACCCCTGGAAGGGCGCATTGGTCTTCACTGTGAAGTTGACGTTGCTCAGCACGGCCCCCAGGTTGGAGGAGGTTCCCGTCAAGGTGTAGTTGGCGCTCAAGGCGTACGCGGTGCTGTTGACGGATTCACTCAGGTTGTACGCCGTCATGCGACGGGCAACGGCCGCACCGTCACTCTTGGTGAGGTTGATCTGGAGCGACGAACCACTGACCGTGGCCGTGGCCACTTGATAGCCCGCCTGGTTGTAGCCAAGCGCCATGTCGCCGTTGGCCGCGAGCGTCTGGCCTCCGCTCTGAACAGAGAAATTCGAGAAGTTGATGGAGAGCGTGCCGCTCCATGCGGTGGTCGCTCCCAGGGTGCCAGAAAGGTTGCTGAAGCCGAAGCTCACCCCACCATTCAGCACTTCAGCGTTTTCAGCACAGTTGTTGGCAACGAGCGAAATGCTGTCCCCGTTGCTGACCATCCCCGACACTGCTTCGCTCACCGTGGCTGAAACTGTCCCGCCACCAGCGCATGCGACGATGACCGAACTGGTGACACCTGTGGGGAGGTTGGTCACAGGCTGGGCAGACAGACCTTTGTACAGCTGCTGCAGGGAGGCCGCCACAAGCCCCGCACCTTGGGACTGCACCGAGACGCCAGTTGCGAGGGAGGTTGCAGAGCTGCTTTGGCTGCCCAGGTCGCGGGTCCCTGAATAGGCATACGCCAGGGCTGACGATGCATTGGTTGTGGTGATGACACCAACTGCTGGGGTGCCCGCGGCTGCCACGGTTCCGCCACCTCCGCCGCCTCCACAGCCAGCCAGAAATAGAGCCCCTACGCAAGCCGCGCAGGACGCGACAAGAAACTTTTTCGACATAACTTCCTCCCTGTTTTTTACAAATGTATACGGGTTGGGAGCAATGTGGCTTCTAGGGATTATGCTTACATCTAAAGTGATCCTCATGATCGCGCTCCAGAATGACTGGGATCAACCTATGAATAAGTTGTACAAAAGAGACCGAAGCTAATACCTATGTGATCTCTTTGGCCCCTGGCGTATGCGCGGGCGCAACAGGCGAATGCAACATGAATTCTACAACTGCATCAAATAGTTGCAGAAAGAATCCAACTTGTCACACTCGAAGAGCCGAACGACTTAGCGTGCGGCAAAGTTGTAAGTAAACGTCAACACAACAGACCCAGTCTTAATGAAGCACACCAAGATTCTGTACGCGCTTGTAGGCATGGCCGTGGCTATGACCACGGGTTGCGCCTCTATCGTCAACGACTCATCGCAGGCCATCAAAGTGGACACTCTCGACGAGAGTGGGAAAACGGTTTCCGGCGCTGAATGTCAGCTGTCGAATGACTTCGGCCAATTCAGCGTGCGATCGGGTAATACCGCGATGGTGCACCGCTCGAGCAAAGACCTGGACATTGTGTGCAAGGAGTCTGGGATGAAAGACGGCACTGCTCGCGCAGTCTCGCGCGCCAACGCTGGAATGGCTGGCAACATCATCTTTGGCGGAGGTATCGGCGCCATCATCGACCACAACAAGGGCACTGCCTACACCTACCCGACATGGGTACAACTGCAGTTTGGAAAGACGCTTGTGTTCGATCGCAGCATGGAAAAGGACGGCATGCCTGTGCCAGGCGCGCACCCAACCGGTGCCACGGCCCAGAAGTAAGACCGAAGGGCTTGGGTCGCCCCTGACCATGGAAACCAAGTTTCTTCGTTAGCCGCCCGCCCACGTCATACCGAATCAAGGCCGCCGAGCTCGTCTGGCGGCCTTTTTTCTTGCCTCCCGTCTCGCCGCGTGCTGGACAGCGACACCCAAGCCGTGCCGTATACCGCCCCGGCGGCTGCAGGCCGGCCAGGCCGCACCAGCGCTGCCTCAGAAGCTCAGTGGCGTACCCCTCTGGTACACCGCTGCCGACACGGCCGAGCAGTTGAAGGTGATCGGCGTGTCCACCATGAAGGCGTCGCCGTTCGTCACCATCGCCGAGACCTGGTTGAGCGTCAACGCACGCGTGTTGGCCAGGCCGTGCGAGATGCCCTGGGGTGTGAAGACCACCAGGGTCACGTGCCATGCCACGTTGAAATCGCCGCCCGTCCTCGCAATGCCGACCAGATGGTCGTGCCCGAGAAGCAGTGCGCAACCATTGGCGGGCAGCCCGTACTGGGTGCAGGCCGCGCCGCCATTCGGATACCCCGGCGCCGGGAACGGGAGCACGTTGACGTGGTCGCAGTTGGTGGGCTGGCAGTTGAGCAGCGAGGGCGAGAGTGTCGAGGTCGCGGGATAGGTGACCAGGTACAGGGGGGCGACCGCGTGCGGGTTGGCGTTCGACGGGAACGGCGCCTTGTCCGGGGTGAGCAGGAAGAGGGTGGCGCCGTTGGTGTAGTCGACGGCCGGCTCCACCGTCGCGCGTCCCAGCGCGACCTGGCCCGATTGAGCGCTGGCAGCGCTGCTGAAGCCGATGAGGCCGACGAAGAAAGCGAAAGCCAGGACCCCGATGTTTCGCATGTTCATCTCCCTTGCCGACGTTGCGGCCGCTGTGAGGGCGCGAAGTCTAGGTCGCGATCGACGAAATGCAAGGCGCGGGACGACACAACCATGGACGCCGCAACGAACTCATCGTCGCGGCAGCGCGCAACCCCGCGGCATGGCGGGGCTGCACGCATCGCTCACCGCGCCGGGAACGGCATCGGCTTGCCTTCCGGCGGCATCTCCTGCCCCAGCGCGAGCAGCATCGCCACCGTGACGTAGGTGCCGCTCACGGCCACCAGGTCGACCAGCTGCTGGTCGTTGAGCACACGCTTGGCCTTCTGGAAGGTCGCGTCCGACAGCTCATGCGTGCGCATCAGCTCGGTGCTGACCTCGTACACCACCTCTTCGTCGGGCGCCATGTCGCGCGGGCGCACGCCGGTCTTCAGGTCGTCCGCGACGTGCTGCGGCAGGCCGGCCTTCAGTGCCAGCGGGTAGTGCGCATACCACTCCACCTGCGACTTCCAGGCCTGCCCCTGGATGAGGATCGCGAACTCGTTCAGCCGCGGGGGCAGCGAGGTGTTGAAGCGCAGGTAGTCCAGCAGCCGCTTCATGCGGTCCGCGAACACCGGGCTGCGGAACATGATGTTGTAGGGGCCGGCCAGCCCCACGCTCGAGATCTTCAGGATCTCCTGCGCGAGGGCCTGCCCTTCGGGCGCGATCTGCTCCAGCGTGATCTGCGGGAAGCGCTTGGGCGCGCCGGGCGCGGGCGGCGTCTGGGCCCAGGCCGCGGCCAGGGAGAGCGTGAGTGCGAGGGGAGCCAGGAATTTCAGGCGCGAGGACATCGGGGGTACTCCGTCATGGTTTTGTGGGTGTGCAGCCCAGCACGCCGCAGGGCGGCGCGGGGCTTCGACAGGCTACGGCCCGGCCTCGGGCGCCGCGAAGCGAGCAAACCCTGACCGGGTTGCGCGCGCGGCATGCGCTACATTCGCCGGGCCTTGACCGCTCACACCCGCCGCATCGTGCCGTGCCTGGGCACGGCCCAGACCCTGGCCTGGGCGTCCAGCTACTACCTGCCCGCCATCGTGGCCGCGCCGCTGGCGGCCGCGCTGGGTGTGGGGGTGCCCACGGTGTTCGCCGCCTTCTCGCTGGCCCTGGTGGTGTCGGCGCTGGTCGGGCCGCTCGCGGGCGGGGCGATCGACCGCTGGGGCGGCCGCCCCGTGCTCATGGCCACCAACCTGCTGTTCGCCGCCGGCCTCGGCCTGCTCGGGGCGGCGCAGGGTCCCGCTGGGCTCTTCATCGCCTGGGCCCTGCTGGGCGTGGGCATGGGCGCGGGCCTGTACGAGGCGGCCTTCGCCGCCATCGTGCGGCTGCAGGGCGCGCACTCGCGCAATGCCATCACCGGCATCACCCTGATCGCCGGCTTCGCGAGCACCGTGGGCTGGCCGCTCACCGCCTGGCTGACCTCGCGCTACGGCTGGCGCGAGGCCTGCTTCGCCTGGGCGGGCCTGCACCTGGTGCTGGGGCTGCCGCTGAACGCCTTGCTGCCGCCGACGTTGCCGGCGACCCTGCCGGCATCGCCGCCCTCCGCGGCCGCCCCGGCATCGCCCGCCGGACCGCACCCACAGCCCGCGCAGCAGCCCGTCCGATCCGCCGTCCTGCTCGCCTTCGTCTTCGCCGCCACCTGGTTCATCAGCACCGCGATGGCCGCCCACCTGCCGCGGCTGCTGCAGGCGCAGGGCGCGAGCCTGGCGGCCGCGGTGGCCGTGGGGGCGCTGGTCGGGCCTGCGCAGGTGGCCGCGCGCCTGCTGGAGTTCGGCCTGCTGCGGCACGTGCATCCGCTGTTCTCGGCGCGGCTGGCGGCCGCGCTGCACCCGGCCGGCGTGGCCGTGCTCGCGCTGTTCGGCGCACCGGCCGCGCCGGTGTTCGGCGTGCTGCATGGCATGGGCAACGGCATCCTCACCATCGCCAAGGGCACGCTGCCGCTGGTGCTGTACGGCACGCAGGGCTATGGCCAGCGGCAGGGGCTGCTGATGGTGCCCGCGCGGCTGGCGCAGGCCGCCGCGCCCTGGCTGTTCGGCCTGGCGATCGACGCCTGGGGCGGCGGGGCCCTGCTGCTGTCGGCTTCGCTGGGCCTGGGTGCGTTCGCAGCCCTGCTGGGCCTGCGCGCGCCCGAGGGCCCGGGCTCGCGCTGAAGTCCCCGGCCCCCCGGCCTCAATGCCCCACGTAGGGCTGCGTGAGGGCCGCCGGCGCCACCTGACGGCCCACCAGCCCGCCCACGGCCAGCAGCGCCAGCACATAGGGCAGCATGATCAGCAGCGCGCTCGGCACCTCCACCCCCATGCCGGGCAGCTGGAACTGCAGGGCCGTCGCGGCGCCGAAGAGGCCGCAGGCGAACAGCGTGCGGCCCAGCTTCCAGTTGCCGAAGATGACCGCCGCGATCGCGAGGTAGCCCGCGCCGCCCGTCATGCCTTCGGTGAAGGTGTGGATGTCGCCGATGGAGAGGAAGCAGCCCGCCAGCGCGGCCATGAAGCCGGTGAAGAGCACCGCGCCGTAGCGGATGCGGTTGACCGGCAGCCCCGAGTTGGCGGCCGCCTGCGGCGCCGTGCCCGCGGCATGCAGCGCCAGGCCGAGCGCGGTGTGCCGCAGCGTCCAGCCGACGGCGATCACCAGCAGCACGCCGGCGTACAGCAGCCAGGCCTGGCGGAACACCGCGTCGCCCAGCCAGGGGATCGCGTCCAGGCCGGGCGGCGCCCACTTGTCCAGGCCGGGGATCTCGGCGCGCGAGCGGCTGCCGAAGAGCGCCCGGTAGCCCAGCGTGGTGGCGCCCAGCACCAGGATGTTGATGCCGATGCCGGTCACGATCTGGTTGGCGCGCAGGGTGATGCTGAGGAAGGCCTGCAGCCAGGCGATGGGCAGCACGCACAGCACGCCCGCCACCAGGCCCCAGCCCGGCGAGCCGGTGGCCCAGGACCCTGCCGCGCCGGCGAACGCGCCGGCCAGCATCATGCCTTCCACGCTCATGTTCAGCACGCCGGCGCGCTCGCTCACCAGCTCGCCGGTGGCCGAGAACAGCAGTGGCGCCGCCAGCCGCAGGCTGGAGCCCAGGAAGACGGCCGCGAGTTCCGGCGAGATCATGCGAGCCCCCTGCGCGCTTCCAGGCGCTGGATGGCGAGCGCGGCACCCGCCAGCGTGACGATGATCAACCCCTGGATCACCACCACCAGTGCGGTGGGCACCTGCGCCACCATCTCCATGTTGATGCCGCCCGAGCGCAGGAAGCCGAACATCAGCGCCCCCGCGATCACGCCTGGCACCGAGCCGCGCGCGAGCAGGCCCACCACCAGGCCATCGAAGCCGTAGCCCGAGGAGAAGCCGGCCTTCAGCGTGTACTGCTCGCCCTGCAGCATGCAGGCGCCGGCCAGGCCGCCCAGGGCGCCGGCGGCGCACAGCACGCCCACCGTGAGCGCCGCGATGGGCATGCCGGCACGGCGCGCCGCGCGCGGGTTGAGGCCGGCCGCGCGCAGCTGCACGCCCAGCACCGTGCGGGTGAGCACCACCGCCACCAGCACGGCCAGCACGATGCCGATCGGCAGGCCCGCGTGCAGCGGCATGGAGGCGTCCCCGCCCAGCAGCGGCATGCGCGTGGGGTCGGGGATCTCCAGCGATTCAGGCAGCGTGGCCGAGGTCGTCATGGGCCTTCGCAGCAGCTGCTCCGATTGCACGCTGCCGTACACCATCCAGATCGCGATGAAGGACAGCAGCAGGGTGCCGATCACCTCGTTGGTGCCGGCCTTCACCTTGAGCACGCCCGCGATGCCGGCCCACAGCGCGCCGGCCAGCGCCGCGCCCAGCATGGGCAGCACCCAGGCCAGGCCGAAGGGCAGGGCGGCCACGGGGTGCCACAGCGCCAGTGCGGTGGCCGCGATGCCACCCACCGCGATCTGCCCTTCGCCGCCCACGTTGGTGAGGTTGGCGCGCTCGGCCAGCACGAAGCCCAGGCCGACCAGCATCAGCACCAGCGCGCGGTTCAGCGAGGCCGCCACCGCATAGGGCGAGCCCCAGGCGCCGTCGGCGAAGGCCGCCACCGCATCCTTCACGTTCATGCCCAGCAGGGCCACCAGCAGGGTGCCGGCCAGCAGCGCGCCCAGCACGGCCAGCACGGAGATGCCCAGCGCGGGGCCGGGGCGCAGGGATCGGGCCCAGGTGGTCATGCGTGTTCCTCTTCGGGGGATGGTTCGTCCTGGGCGTGCCCGGCCATCCAGGCGCCAATGCGCGCGCGGGCCGCGGGCTCGGCGCGGCAACTGCCCATCACGCGGCCGCGGTAGAGCACCACGACCCGGTCGGCCACGGCCAGCAGTTCGTCGAGTTCGGAGGAGATGAGCAGAACGCCCACCCCGCGCGCGGCGGCGGCGCGGATATGGCCGTACACCGCCTCCACCGCACCCACGTCCAGGCCGCGCGTGGGCTGGGAGGCGAGCAGGAAGCGCAGCGGGTCCAGCGTCAGCTCGCGTGCCAGCACCGCCTTCTGCTGGTTGCCCCCCGAGAGGCCGCCGAAGGCCACGTACGGGCTGGCCGCGCGCACGTCGAAGCGCGCCATCAGCTCGCGCGCGACCTGCCCCAGCGCGGCCCGGTCCAGCAGGCCCCAGCGGCGGAACTTCTGCAGCCGGTCCAGCAGGATGTTCTCGGCCAGCGACATGGCGGTGACGCAGCCCAGGGCATGCCGGTCCTCGGGCACCACGCCGCAGCCGGCGGCGGTGAGCGCAGCCGGTGCACGGCCTGTCATCTCCTCGCCGCAGACGAAGAAGCGGCCCTCGGTGGGCCGCAGCATGCCCGAGAGCACCGCGCCGAGCTCGCTCTGGCCGTTGCCTTCCACGCCGGCGACGGCCACGATCTCGCCGGGCGCGACGAGCAGCGTGAACTTGTCCAGCCGCAGCACGCCGTCGGCATCGCGCACCGTGAGCCCGTCGGCCATCAGGGCCGCCTCGGGCACCGGCATGCCGGGCTCGGTGTGGAAGTCATGGGCGGCGGCCCTGGGAGGCGTCGGGTCTGCGGACAGCGCGGGGCCGGCCTGGGCCGTCGCGGCCGTGCCGGGCGCGGCTGAAGCCGGCGCGGCGTTCGCCGCCGCCACCTCGCCCGCCGCCCCGCCTGCGCCCGTGCCAGGCCGTGCAAGATCGCGCTGGATCATGGCGCGCACCAGCAGGTCGATCTCGTCGGCCGGCGCCTCGGAGCGCGCCACCACCTTGCCCGCGCGCAGCACCGTGGCGCGCTGCGCCACCTCGCGGATCTCGGCCAGCTTGTGCGTCACCAGCACCACGCCGCAGCCCCCGGCGGCGACGCGCCTGCACACCGCGAGCAGCGCTTCGATCTCCTCGGGCAGCAGCACCGCGGTCGGCTCGTCCAGCACCACCAGGCGCGGCTCGCGCACCAGGCACTTCACGATCTCCACGCGCTGCCGCTCGCCCACCGACAGGTCCTGGATGCGCGCGTGCGGGTCCAGGGCCAGGCCGTAGCGTTCCTGCATCTGCGCCAGGCGCGCGGCCCCGGCCTTCCGGTCCAGCCGTCCGCGGGCCTGGCCGAGCAGCAGGTTGTCCACCACGCTGAGGTCGGGCACCAGGCTGAAGTGCTGGTGCACCATGGCGATGCCGTGCGCCAGCGCATCGGCCGGCGAACGCGGTGCGTAGGGCGCACCGTCCAGCAGCATGCGGCCCGCGTCCGGGCTGTGCACGCCGAACACCAGGTTGCACAGCGTGGACTTGCCCGCGCCGTTCTCGCCCAGCAGGCAGTGGATCTCGCCGGGCATGATCTCCAGCGAGGCGTCCTGCAGGGCCTGCAGCGCGCCGAAGCGCTTGCCCAGGCCCTGCAAGGCCAGCAGGGGCTGCACCCGGGGTGGTGGCACGGCGATGCCGCCGCCCGCATCCAGCTCGGCGCGCACGGGGTTCAGCCTTCCAGCACCTTGATCTTGCCGGACTGGATGTCCTTCTTGATCTGCTCGAGCTTCGCCTTCATCTCGGGCGTGGCGCCGCACACCACCATGTCGCTGGCCTGCGGGCCCATGGCCAGGCCGAAGGCCTTGTAGCCCGGCTTCCAGGTGCCGCCCACGGCCTCGCGGATCGCGTACTGCACCTGGTAGCCCACGCCCGTGATGCTGTAGGCGGGGTAGAGCGGGTCGCTGCCGCAGCGGTCGGTGTAGCTGCCGATGATGTGGGTGCCCTTCTCCTTGGCCGCCTGCTCCATGCCGCGCAGGCCGAGGTTGAGGATGTGGTAGTGCACGTCGGCGCCCTGGGCGATGGCGGCCAGGGTGGCCTCCTTGGACTTCGCCACATTGTCGAAGTCGCCGGTGTAGTTCTCGAAGTACTTGATCTTGGGGTTGATGTACTTGGCGCCGTTGCCGAACTCCTTGCCGGCATTGACGATGGAGGGAATCTCCATGCCGCCCACGTAGCTCACGGCGCCGGTCTTGGACAGCATCGCGGCGGCGGCACCGGCGACGAAGGCGATCTCGGCCTGCTTCACGTCGTAGCCGGCCACGTTGGGCAGCTCCTCGGCCTTGTTGCCGCCGACGATGGAAAACTTCACGTTGGGGAAGCGCTTGGCGACCTTGTACACCGCGGCCTGCGTCTGGCCCCCGACACCGATCACCAGCTTGTTCTTGGACGCCAGGTTGGTCAGCGCCTGCTCCATGTCGGCGTAGTTGATGTTCTCGATCATCTGCACCTTGACCTTGGTGCCCTGTTCCTTCTCGGCCGCGACCAGGCCGTCGTAGCCGGACTCCATCCAGCCCTTGTCGGACTTGGAGCCGGGGATCAGGATGCCCACCGCCAGCGGGTCGGCGGCCCAGGCGGCAGGGGCGCCGGCGGCGAATGCGGCGGCCGCGACGGCGGCCAGCGTGAAGCTGCGGCGGGAGGGGAGGAAGTTCTTCATGGCATGCCTTTCGCTAGTGGGACGTGGAGGTAATCGTTCAATTACTTGTCACACCCTCGTTGCAATGACCGTGCCAAGCAAAAACCGGCTTCCAGCCCATCCAGGGCTTCCCAAGTTGGTGCGGGCGCACCAAAAACATCACTGCGGAGAAACACGATGAAGCGTCACCCCTACCTGCCCGACCGCCGCCCCGACAATGCCCTGGGCCTGGGCCATCAATACTGGTGGGAGGCCAGTCCCACAGTGGTGGACATGGCCGTGGCCCCGCCGCCGCCCGAGCGGGTGCACATCGCGGCAGCGCCGCAGGACGTGGTGCTGGACCTGCGCCGCACGGCCATCGTGATCATCGATCTGCAGAACGACTTCTGCACCCAGGGCGGCTGGGTGGACCACATCGGCGGCGACTACGCGGCCGACCGCACCCCGATCGCGCCGCTGCGCCAGCTGCTGCCGGACCTGCGCGCCCGCGGCGTGCCGGTGATCTGGGTGAACTGGGGCAACCGGCCCGATCTCGCCAACATGCCGCCCAACCAGATCCACCTGTACAAGAACAGCGGCAGCGGCGTGGGCCTGGGCGACCCCCTGCCCAACGGCCGCGGCAACGTGCTCGAGAAGGACTCCTGGGCCGCGGCCATCGTCGACGAACTCGCGCCCGTGGAGGGCGACTTCCTCGTCGACAAGCACCGCATCAGCGGCTTCTGGGACACCCCGCTGGACAGCATCTTGCGCAACCTGGGCATCAAGTCCATCCTCTTTGCCGGCTGCAACACCGACCAGTGCGTGCTGCACACGCTGACCGACGCCAACTTCCTGGGTTATGGCTGCGTGATGCTGGAGGACTGCTGCGCCACCAGCTCGCCCGCCTTCTGCACCGAGGCCACGGTCTGGAACGTGAAGAAGTGCTTTGGCTTCGTCACCGGCTCCGCGCAGGTGCGCGAGGCGCTGGCGAAGTGAGCGACGCCGCGCAGGACTTCGGCGCCTGGGTGCCCGGCGAGCGCGCGCTGCGCGCGGCCACGGGCGAGGGCCCGCTCACGGGCCTGCGGCTGGCGGTGAAGGACCTCATCGACCTGGCCGGCGTCCCCACCGGCGGCGGCAACCCGGACTGGGCGGCCACGCAGGGCCCCGCCGCCGCCGATGCGCCCGCGGTGGCCCGGCTGCGGGCGGCCGGCGCCCGTGTGGTGGGCAAGACCGTCACCGACGAGCTGGCCTTCAGCCTGGAGGGCGAGAACGCCCACCACGGCACGCCGGTGAACCCGCGCGCACCCGGGCGGCTGCCCGGCGGCTCCTCCAGCGGATCGGCGGTGGCCGTCGCCGCCGGCCTCGCCGACCTGGCGCTGGGCACCGACACCGGCGGCTCGGTGCGGGTGCCGGCCTCGTTCTGTGGCGTGTGGGCGATGCGGCCCACGCACGGCCGCGTGCCGCTGCAGGGCGTGCTGCCCTTCGCGCCCAGCTACGACACCGTGGGCTGGTTCGCGCGCGATGCGGACCTGCTGGCCACGGCCGGCCGCGTGCTGCTGGACCGCGTGCCCGCCGCGGCCCCACCCGACGCCCTCGCGGGTCCCCTGAAGCTGCGCGTGGCCACCGACGCCCTGGCCATGGCCGACGCCCCCGTCGCCGCCGCGCTGCAGGCCCTCGCGGCCCGGCTGGGCTGCAGTGGCACCGTGTGGGCCTTCGAAGGATTTTCCCGGCACGAGTGCCTGCAGGCCTACGCCACCCTGCAGGGCCTGGAGATCGCCGGATCGCTGGGCCCCTGGATACGCGAGCGGCGGCCGCGCTTCGGGCTTGCGATCGCGCCGCGCTTCGACGGTGCGCTGGCGCTGGATGCGTCCGAGGGCGAGGCCTGGCGGGCCTGGCGCTCGCGGATGGCGCGCGAGCTCATCGCCCGCCTGGGGCCGGACGAGGCCTGGCTGGTGCCTGCCGCGCCCTGCGTGGCCCTGGCGCGCGGCGCGGACGGCGAGCAGGTCGGCGATTTCTACGCGCGGGCCCTGGCGCTGGGCGCGCTGGCCGGGCACGCCGGCCTGCCGCAGGTGGTGATGCCGCTGGCCGAGGCCCAGGGGCTGCCCGTGGGCCTGTCCTTCATCGCGGCGCCCGGCAACGACGAGCGCCTGCTCGCGCTGGCGCTGGATTGCGCCCGGGTCCTGGAGGCCGCGCCATGAGCCTGGAAGAAGGCAAGGCGCCGCCCGAGGAGGAGGCGCCGCCGCGGCGCGACCCGCTGCGCACGCGCACGCGCCTGCTGGAGGCCGCCATCGAGGAGTTCTCGGCCCAGGGCTTCCACGGCGCGCGCACCGAGCGCATCGTGCGCCAGGCGGGCACCAACATCCGCATGCTCTACCACTACTTCGGCAGCAAGGACGAGCTCTACGTCGCGGTGCTGGAGGTGGTGCTGGGCGAACTGCGCCACGACGAGCTGCGCATCGACCCCGAAACCGCCGAGCCGCTGCCGGGGCTGCTGCACGTGTTCGACTACGTGGACGGGCACTTCGGCAGCCACCCCGCGCTGCGCAAGCTGCTGGCCTTCGAGAACCTCAACGAGGCGCGCCACCTGGTGCGCTCCGAGCGCATCCTCACGCTGTCCTCGCCGGTGCTCTCGCTGATCGGCCGCCTGCTGGCGCGCGGCGAGGCGCAGGGCCAGGTGCGCGCCGGCCTGGACCCGCTGCACCTGTACGTGGCCATGGTGAGCCTGGCCTACTACGGCCGCGCCCACGCCTTCACGCTCTCGCACATCTTCGGGCAGGACCTGCACGCGGGCGGCTGGCAGCGCAGCCACCTGGCGATGACGCGGGAGATGGTCGCCAGCTTCCTGCGGCCCGCCACCGGCGGGGCGGAGCCCGCGCTCAGCGCGCCGCGTGCACGGCGGTCCCCACGATGAGCGAGGCGGGGACCACGCCCAGCACGACCAGCGTGAAGCTCACGAAGGCCGCGGCGGTGGAGCCCATCACGATGCGCGCCACCCGCCCGGCATCCGCGCCGAAGCGCTCGGCCAGCATGGGCACGTTGCTGGCGCTCGGCAGGGCCGCCACCAGCACCAGCACCAGGGCGCTGTAGGGGTCCAGCGGCAGGCCCAGCGCGATGGCCAGCCGGCCTGCGCCCAGCACCAGCAGCGGGTGCACCAGCAGCTTGTAGGCGACCACGCGCGGCACGTCGCTGCGCATGCCGGCCGGCGGGGCCGCGGCCGCCGACCGGCGCGCCTGGTCGTAGGCGCGGGCCAGCACGCAGCCGAGCGCGAACAGCGCCACCGGCGAGGCCGCCTGCGCCAGCATCGCCACCACCGTGGCGAGCGGCCCCGGCGGCGCCAGGTGCAGCCCCGACGACAGGCTGCCCAGCAGGATGGCCCAGGGCAGGGGGTTGGCCGCCATGCCGCGCAGCGCCTGCGCGAGCGCATGGCGCGCCTGGCCGGCACCCTGCAGGTCCAGCCGCGAGAGCGCGATGCACAGCGAGGAGGTCAGCACCATGTCGACCGACAGCGCCACGATGGCCGGCGCCGCGGCGCGCTGGCCCAGCATGGCAACGAGCAGTGGCACGCCCATGAAGCCCGAGTTCGGGAAGGCCGCGACCAGCGCACCGAAGGAGGCGTCGTTCCAGCCGATGCGGCCGCGCCGCGTGGTCACGACCGAGAACGCCGTCATGACGAGCGCGCAGCTGACCCAGGTGGCCAGCGTCCCCCCATCGACCAGGCTGGCGATCGGGGTGTCGGCCGCGAACTTGAAGAGCATCGCCGGCAGGGCGAAGTACAGGACGAAGATGTTCAGCCCGGGGATGGCCTCCATGGGCACCAGCCGCGCGCGCGCAGCGCCCCAGCCGCACAGCACCAGCGCGAAGAAGGGCAGGGTGACGCCCAGCACCGGGCCCAGCAGGTCCGCCCTCATGCGGCGGCGGCGTGACCCGGCTGTGCGGGTGAAGGCAGGCCCTCGGGGATCGTCGTCATGCGGGCATGTTAACGGCCCGGCTCGGATGCAGCCCGGCGGGGCGGGACCACGCCTTGGCGGCTAATCCGAGTCGCCCGGGCCCGGGCCGGCCGCCTGGCCGATCGCGCCCCGCACCACCTCCAGCAGGTGGGCGATCTCCCGCCCCTGGGCCACCGCCACCGCGTTGAGCTTGCGCCGCCCCAGCGCCGTCAGGCTGATGCGCACCTTGCGCTGGTCGTCCTCCTCGCGCGTGCGCTCGACCAGCCCGGCCGCCTCGCAGCGGTCGATCAGCTCCACCGTGGTGTGCTGCCGCAGCGCCAGCGCCGTGGCCAGCTCACCCACCAGCGCCCAGTCGCGGCCGGGCATGCCGCCGACCTGCAGCAGCAGCTGGTACTGCGCCCAGGTCACCTCATGCGCGCGGGCGGCTTCCTCGCTGGCGCGCTCGAACTGCCGCAGTTCGCGGCGGAAGCGGGCCCGGGCTTCGAGCTCCGCCTTTGACATCCGGGTTGCAGTTGCTTTCATCCGTGTTCGATGCTTGCGCACAGGGCGCGCGTGTCACGTTATATATCGCTTTACGACGTTTCGGCGTGTGAAGGACAGGCATGAACAACAACAACCCGGACCGCAGGGTCCGGTCGCTCGCCCGATGGCTTCTTTCGCTGGCTGCCGGGCTGGCCTGCGCCGCCGCGGCGCTGGCCCAGGGTGCGGCGCTTCCGACCGCCAACTTCGCCCCGGGTGATCCCCCGGGCGAGTGGCGCAGCGCGGCGCACGACTGGGCCAACACCCGCTATTCTGCGCTGGCCGACATCAACACCGGCAACGTGGCGAAGCTCAAGGTCGCCTGGACCTTCTCCGACGGCACCCAGAACGGGCACGAGGCGGCGCCCCTGGTCATGGGCGACACCATGTACCTGGTCACGCCCTTCCCGAACATCTCCTACGCGCTGGACCTGTCCAAGCCGGGTGCGCCCATCAAGTGGTCCTTCGCGCCCAACCCCTCGCCGGTCTCCATCGGCAAGGCCTGCTGCGACACGGTGAACCGCGGGGGCGTGCTGGTCGACGGCAAGCTGATCTACAACCTGCTGGACAACCACACGGTGGCGGTCGACCTGCGCACCGGCAAGGAGGTCTGGCGCACGCGCATGGGCGACGTCACGCACGGCGAGACCATGACCATGGCGCCCTTCGCCGTCGGCAAGAAGGTGTTCGTGGGCAACAGCGGCGGCGAGATGGGCGTGTGGGGCTGGATCGCCGCGCTGGACGCCGACACCGGCAAGGAACTGTGGCGCGCCTACAGCACCGGCACCGACCAGGAGGTGAAGATCGGCCCGGACTTCAAGCCCTTCTACGACTGGATGAAGGGCAAGGACCTGGGCATACACACCTGGCCGGCCGGCATGCACAAGCAGGGCGCGGGCTCGGTGTGGGCCTGGATCTCCTACGACCCCGAGCTCAACACGATCTACTACGGCACCAGCAACCCGGGGCCGCGCGTGCCCGCGCAGCGCCCGGGCTACAACCTCTGGACCAGCACCGTGTTCGCCCGCGATGCCGACACCGGCATGGCCAAGTGGGCCTACCAGTTCACGCCGCACGACCAGTGGGACTACGACGGCGTGAACGAGAACATCCTCATGGACATCCAGTGGCAGGGCAAGCCGCGCAAGGTGCTGGTGCACTTCGACCGCAACGCCTTCGCCTACACCATAGACCGCACCAACGGCGAGGTGCTGGCCGCCCAGCCCTTCGCCTACCAGAACTGGTCCAAGGGCATCGACCTGAAGACCGGCATGCCGGTGGTCAACCCGGCCATGCAGCCGCGGCCCAACGTGAAGCTGCCCAACGTCTGCCCGCCCGACATCGGCGGCAAGGACTGGCAGCCTTCGTCCTTCTCGCCCCGCACCGGGCTGGTCTATGCCGGGATCTTCAACATCTGCATGGACCTGACGGACCATCCGCAGTCCTACATCCCCGGCACGCCCTACGACGGCATGGAGATGAAGCGCTACGCCGGCCCCGGCGACAACTGGGGCGAGTTCATGGCCTGGGACCCGGTGGCGGCCAAGAAGGTCTGGTCCATCAAGGAAAAGTTCATGACCATGAGCGGCACGCTCGCGACGGCCGGGGACCTGGTCTTCTACGGCACCGCGGACGGCTGGTTCCGTGCCGTGGACGCGCGCAACGGCAAGGTGCTGTGGTCCTACAAGCTGGGCTCGGGCGTGATCGGCCAGCCGGTCACCTTCACCGGGCCAGACAAGCGGCAGTACGTGGCCGTGTATTCGGGCGTGGGCGGCGCAGCGATGGTCAGCGCCTCCAGCCCCGGCTTCCCGCCCCGCGGCAGCACGCTGTACGTGTTCTCGATCGAGGGCGAATCGATCCACTCCGGCCCCGGCCAGTTGCAGACCGAGGCCTCGATGCCGGCGGCACGCCACGACCACGGCATGGGGAGCAATCCATGAGCCCTCGTCTTGCCGCGCCGCGCTGCGCGGCCCTGTCGCTCGCGTCCGCCGCGCTGGTGCTGGCGCTGGCCGGCTGCCAGCGCAGCCAGGGCGGCAGCACGGCCAGCGCACCCTCCACGCAGCCGCCGGCCATCGCGGCGCTGGCGGCGGTGCCCCTGGGCGACGTCGCCGGTGGCCATGCCCCAGCCGCGGCCGCCGACCCCAACCCCTTCCACAACCAGCCGGAGGCGGTGGCCGAAGGGCGCGCGCTGTTCGTGAAGATGAACTGCGCCGGCTGCCACGGCTACGACGCCAAGGGCGCGATGGGCCCCAACCTGACCGACGGCTACTGGCGCTACGGCGGCGCGCCCGTGTCCATCTTCAAGTCCATCTACGAGGGCCGGCCGCAGGGCATGCCGGCCTGGAACCCGGCGCTGCCGCCGGACGACATCTGGAAGATCGTCGCCTACGTGGAGTCCCTGGGGGGCAGCTACCCGGCCGGCGGCCTGGCGGCCTCGGTGCAGGGCGACACGCCCAACACCGCCTACGCGCCCGAGGTACAGCGCGTGCTGCCCGCAGGCGCCAAGCAGCCCAAGGAGGCCGAGCCCAGCGCCGCCAACAACCCGCCCGAAGCCCGGCCCGACGCCGGCGGCAAGCCATGAGCCTGCCTTCGCCCCTGCAGTACCTGCACACCGCGGGCCCCGCCGCCGACCCGGTCACCACGCTGGGCTGGGGGCTGGGCGCGGTGTCGGCGGTGGTGCTGGCGGTGGTCTGCATCGCCCTGGTGGCCGGGCTGGTGCGCCGCCGTGCGCCGCTGGCCCCGGGCGAGCTGGCCGTGCCCGGCGACCAGGGCGGCCTGTCCTGGATCTACATCGGCGTCTCGATCTCGGCGCTGGTTCTCGCGGCCTGCGCCGCCTGGACCGTGGTGACGCTGCGCGCGATCGCGATGCCTGCGCAGGCGGCGCGCCTCACGGTGGAGGTGACGGCCGCCCAGTGGTGGTGGCGCGCGCGCTACCGCGACGCCGACCGGCCTTCGGCCTTCCAGGTCGCCAACGAGCTGCACGTGCCCGTGGGCCGGCCGGTGCGCATCGAGCTCACCAGCGAGGACGTGATCCATTCCTTCTGGGTGCCGCAGCTGGCCGGCAAGGTGGACGCGATCCCCGGGCGCACCAACGTGCTGTGGCTGCAGGCGGACCGCCCCGGCACCTACCGCGGCCAGTGCGGCGAATTCTGCGGCGCCGAGCACGCCCGCATGCAGCTGGTGGTGGTGGCCGATTCGGCCGAGGACTATGCCCGCTGGCGCGACGCGCAGCAGGCGCCAGCCACGCCGCAGCAGGCGGTGGCGGCGGGGCAGGCGGTGTTCCAGTCGCACTGCGGCGCCTGCCATGCGGTGCGCGGCACGCCCGCCGGCGGCCTGCTGGGGCCCGACCTCACGCACCTGAAGTCACGCCACACCCTCGCGGCCGGCCTGCTGCCCGACACCCCGGACGCGCTCGCGCGCTGGATCGAGGACCCGCAGGCCCTCAAGCCCGGCACGCGCATGCCCAACCCCAAGCTCTCCCCCGAGGACCGGCAGGCCGTGCTGGCCTACCTGGGCACCCTGAACTGAAAGCCCCGCCATGGACGCCGAC
>NZ_JADDOJ010000076.1 GCF_015159745.1 Ramlibacter aquaticus
GGGGGAGAGTGGGGGCCCGCCCCGGAGGGGCCAAACCTCATTCAACGAACTTCAAACCCAGCCCCGCAGCCAAGTACCGTGGACCAGGCACCGAGACCCAGGCCCCGGGAGCAACCCGCCGGGGCCCAGCAACCCCAGCGTGGATCCTCAAGCAGGATCCACCGCCACCCGCACCCGGATGGTCGGCCCCGGCTGCTGCGCCATCATGGTCGTGCCCGCCACGCCCTTGTACTCGTAGTTCACGCGCCAGCCGGTGATGCGGTTCTGCACCTCGTTGACGGTCTGGCAGGTGCGCACTTCGCGCGGCGTCTCCACGTACTGCGGGCCGCTGCGGTTCTGGTTGGCCAGGTTGTCGCCGGTGAAGGCACCCACCACGGCGCCCAGCGCGGTGGCGGCTTCGCGGCCATGGCCGCCGCCGACCTGGTTGCCGATGAGCGCGCCCGCGACGCCGCCGAGCACGGCGCCGCCGTAGTTGCGCTCGCCGCCGCTGTTGACCTGCTGCACCTGGTTCACCACCTGGGTGCTGCACTGCTGGCGGGGCACGGTGACGCTTTCGTACTGCGGCTCGGCACTGCGCACGCGCGCCTGGTCGAAGTAGGTCTCGGCCTGTGCGCCCAGCGCGAGGACGGCCAGGGCGGGGATGAGCAGGGTCTTCTTTTGCATGTGTCGCTCCTTGCGTCTGTGATGGCGGAATGATGCATGGCTCAGCATGAACACAAGCTGAACGTTTCAGGCTGTTTACGATTGCTTGCATGAACAGCGATTTCCGTCCGGTCGAGCTGCGCCACGCCAGCCGCCTCATCAACCATGGCCCCACCGTGCTGGTCACCAGCGCGCACGGCGGGCGTTGCAACGTCATGGCCGCCGCCTGGTCCATGCCGGTGGAGTTCACGCCGCCGCGCATCGCGGTGGTGATCGACAAGAAGACCTTCACGCGCGAACTGGCCGCTGCCAGCGGCGGCTTCGCGATCTGCGTGCCCGGCGCCGCGCTGCTGGACTTCACCTACGCCGTGGGCAGCTGCAGCGGCCGCGACGGCACCGACAAGTTCGCCCGCCACGGCGTCGCGCACCGGTCGGGCCCGGTGCTGGGCATGCCGGTGATCGAGGCCGGCTGCGCGGCCTGGATGGAATGCAGGCTGCTGCCCGAACGCCACACCGAGGACGCCTACGACACCTGCTTCGCCGAGGTGGTGTCGGCGGCCGCGGACGCCCGCATCTTCAGCGGCGGCCACTGGGATTTCCGCGAGGACAACAGCGCGCTGCAGACCCTGCACCACTTGGGCGCCGGCCGGTTCGTGGTGGCCGGCGGGGTGGTGCAGGCCGGCGGCTGAAGGACGCGCGCCGGCCCGCGTTCAGCCCTGCCGGCGCACCCAGTCCGCCGCGCCCTCGGGGCTGCGGAAGTCGTCCAGCGAACGCGCCGGGATGTCGGGGTGGCGCGTGGCCCACATGCGGGCCAGGGCCTGGCCGCCGCCGATCTCCAGCACGCAGCCGGGCCGGCGCTCGGCCACCGCCGCCATGCAGGCGTCCCACTGGACGGCCTGCGCGAGCTGCGCCGACAAGGCCAGGGCGATGCGGGCCGGTTCGCGCAGCGTGCCGCCGGTGGCGTTCATCGCCACCGGGCAGCGGGGCGCGGCCAAGGGCAGGGCGGCGAGCAGCTGGGCGAAGCCCGCGACGGCGGGGCGCATCCAGGCCGTGTGCGAAGCCAGCGCGACGCAGATCGGCTTGAACTGGGCCCGCCCGGCCAGCGCCGCCTCGGCCCGCTGCAGGGCCTCGCGCGAGCCGCCGTAGACGTTGTTGTCGGGGTCGATGCGGATCGCGCATTCCAGCCCCGGCACCGCGGCCAACACCTGCTCGCGCGGGACCTGGCTGATGGCCAGCATGCCGGTGTCGTGGCCGGCGACGGCGGCGTCCATCAGGCGGGCCCGCCCGGCGGCGAGCTGCAGGGCCTCGTCCGGGGTGAAGACGCCCGCCGCCGCGCAGGCGGGCAGCTCGCCGATGCTGTAGCCCGCGACCACCACCGGGTCCTCGGGCAGCAGCGGCGCCATGACGGCCCAGGCCGCGAGCGCGGTGCCCGTGACCAGCGGCTGGGCCACGGCATTGCGCGAACGGCAGGCGCCGTCGTCCAGCAGGGTGCGCCACGCGGGCGTGCCCAGGGTGCGGCCCAGGGCCTGCAGCACCGGCTGCGCGGGCGCGGCCGTGTCCAGCCAGGGCAGCATGGCGGCGTGCTGCGAGCCCTGGCCGGAGAAGAGCAGGGCGACGCTCATGGCGCGCACACCCGGTCCAGCCACCAGGCGCAGCCCAGCAGGTCGGCCGCGCCACCGGGCGAGAGGCGGCGGGCCACGAAGCGGTGGTGCAGGGCCCAGGCGCGCGCCCGCCAGCCCGCCTGCAGCGCCCCGCCGGCCGTCATGAAGGCACGCGCCTCGTCCTGGGCGAAGGCCAGGCCCGCGGCGCCGCCGCGGTGGGCGAGGTTGGTGTCGTCCAGCACGGCGATGGTGGCCATGAGCGCGTGCACCAGCGCCGCCTCGCCGCTGCCCAGGGCGCGGCGGGCCTCGCGCAGCGCCGGCAGCGTGCTGCCGAAGAGCACGGGAAAGCCCAGTGCCGCTTCCTCGCCCGCGCTGCGCAGGCCCAGGGCCTGGGCGACGCGCTGGCCCTTGGACACGGGCGGCAGCGCGGCCGCGCGCCGTGCGCGCAGGGCCAGGGCCTCGCCCCAGCCCTCCAGCAGCGCGTCCTGCACGGCCTGCGGCGTGCGGGGCGCCTGGCGGGCGCCGGCCCGGCCGGCGGCGGCGCAGAGCAGGCCCAGCGTGAAGATCGCGCCGCGGTGCGTGTTGGTGCCGCCTGTCGCTGTCATCATGCGGGCCTCGGCCTGCAGGCCCAGGGCCTGCAGCGCGTCCATGGAGGCACCGTGGGCGCCGGCCTGGGCGATGGCGGGGAAATAGCTGCGCAGCGCGAACAGGCTGCGCATGAAGGTGCTGGCGTCCATGTCGGCATGGCTGCCGGTGTCGGCAAAGGAGACCAGCCCCGGCTTGGGGGCCAGCGCCAGCTCGTGGTAGAGCGCCAGCGTGGCCAGGCGCCCCAGTTCGCGCGGGGCCGGAAAGGCCCCGGCGGCGGCGTCCGCGTCCGCCGATGCGGCGCCGGGCCGGCCCGGCGCCAGCGCCACCCCCCCCGGGGGGACCGGCCGTGCCGGGACGTCCCCCATGCGCCATCGGCGTGCGGGGGCGCTCATTCCAGGCCTTCCTGCAGGGCCGACGTGCGATCGGCCAGTTCGGCCGCCTCGGGCCTTCCCCCGCCCAGGGCCATCGCGCGCGACTCCAGCGCCACGCCCTCCAGCCGCTTGGCCAGCACGGCAGCGACCCGGCCTTCGCACAGGGCCTGCCACTCGCGCCAGGCCACGCCGGCGCCGCCGGGCAGCAGCAATTCGCCGTCCAGGCGCGGGCCGTCCCAGGCCCAGCCCTGCAGCAACCCGGTGACCGCATCGGCCTGCGCGCCGCTGGCCACGGGCAGCAGCAGGTCCAGGTCCGAGCCCTCCCGCAGGTGGGGCAGCCCGCTCAGCAGCTGCCAGCCGTGGCTGCCGTGCACGCGGGCCGTGCAGCCCAGGGCCTGCAGGTCCCCGCACAGGCGGCGCCAGGCCGGCTGCAGCGCCGGCGCCAGCAGCGGCCCGGCCGCGGCCGCGGCGGGAAAGTCTCCTTGCGCCACCACATCGTCCAGGGCGCAGCGCACGGCCAGCTTGCGCCGGCCCCAGCGCTCGGGCGCCGCCAGGCCCAGGGCCAGCCGTGCATCCCCGGGGGCCTGCCGCGTCACCACCAGCGGCAGCCGCTGCGCGGCCCACCAGTCCAGGCACTCGCGCGCGACGGCGTCCGGCGCCTCCTGCCGCAGCGCGGCCCAGGCCGGGGGCGAGATCCAGGCCAGTGCGTGGCGCGGGCAGGTCTGCGCCATGCGTGCCTCAGGCGGCGAGCACCTGCTCGATCACCGACTGCGCCAGCCGGCGGCCGCCACGGGCGGCGCCATCGCGTGCGCGCAGGTCCTGGGGGCTGGCGCTGGCGAGCGCCTCGGCCAGCGCGGCCCGCAGGTCGCCCTGCCACAGCGCGCGCACGCCGCCCATGGCCACGTAATTGGCCACCCCGGGGGCGAACACCGGGTTCGACTGCGACAGCTGCGTGAGCAGGTCCTCCGGCAGCTTGGTCACGCGCGCCATGGCCGGGATGCGCATGACGCGGATCTCGGCCTCGGGCAGCGCATCGCAGGCATCGGCCACCAGGCCGGACGTGATGAAGCCGCCGGACAGCGCCTGGTCGTACACCAGCCCCAGCACGCGGTGGCCGCGGCGGCGCGCCAGGTCGATGCAGCAGCCCAGGTGCGCCATCGCGCGGTTGATGCCCAGCATCTCGTCCTGGCGGCGCAGCTGCTGCCCCTGCGTGTCGATCAGCAGCAGCAGGGTGCGGCCGGGGTGGTCGCGCAGCGTGTCCAGCACCACGCGGGCCTGCGCCAGCGCGAGCGCCACGCCGATGGGCGCGTGGCCGGTGGTGCCGACCACGGCCAGCGTGCCGCCGTCGAAGTCGGCCTCGCCGGCGAGCAGCTCGCCCTGCTGGCGGATGCGGTGGTCCTCGCCGAAAAGTGCGCGGGCCAGGTCTTGCCATTGCATAGGGGGCTCCTCAGGCGGCCAGGGGGAGGACCGCGGCGGGGCGCAGCGCGCGCACCTGCGAGGCCTCGAGTTCGGGAATGCTGGCGGCCTCGGCGATGCCGAGCAGCCGCCAGAAGGCCATGGCCTCGGCTTCGTCCCCGGCCAACGCCAGGCGTGCGGCCAGGGCGGCATGTTCCTGCTCCAGGCCTTCGAGCGTGACCGGGCGGGAGGCGTCCGGGCGCCGCAGGCAGGCCAGCGCCGCGTCGCGGAAGGCCTGCACGTCGTCGTCCACCAGCAGGTCGCAGTCGCCGCTGAGCCAGCGGTGCTTGCCGCCCGTGGTGCGCCAGACCAGGCCGCGGTCCTTGGCGTCGAATTCCTCCACGCCGTGCGAGGCCTCGATCACTTCGGGCCCGGACATGGCGAGGCGTCCGATGTCGCTCATCACGACGCGGTCGCAGCAGCGCGCGACGATGCCCATGCCGCCGAAGCAGCCGTTCGCCCCGCCGATGAGGGCGAGGACCGGAATGCCGGCGTTGCGCACGTCCAGCACCGCCCGCATCACCTCGGACACCGCGATCAGCCCGGCGTTGGCCTCGTGCAGGCGCACCCCGCCCGATTCGGCCAGCAGCAGCACGGCGACGGGCCACTCGATCAGGGCGCGCCGCAACAGGCCGGTGAGCTTGGCGCCGTGCACCTCGCCCACGCCGCCGCCCATGAACTCGCCCTCCTGCGCGGCGACGAACACCGGCAGGCCGTCCAGGCGCGCGCGGCCTATGGCCACGCCGTCGTCGAAGGCGCTGGGCACCGAGAGCTGGGCCAGGTGCGGGCTCATCACGCGGGCGGCGGGCGGCAGCCACTCGTGGAAGCTGCCCGCGTCCAGCAGCCGCGCGAGCCGTTCGCGCGCGCTGCATTCGGCCCAGCTGACGTGGGGCAGGGCCGTCGCTGCCGCGGCGGTTGATGTCAGGGGGGTGTTCATGGGGCCCTCCGGGGCAGGCTGGCGGCGGCCTGTTCCAGGCGCAGGCTCACCACCGCGGGCGTCGCGCCCATGTCGTGGATGGAGACGGTGGCCCCGGCCAGCGGGTGGCGGGCGTGGAAGTCACGCACCACCGCTTCCCAGATCGGGCCGAAGCCGCGGGCCGAGGTCTCGATGCGGAAGGCGCAGCGGGCCCCCGGCGCGGGCTCCACCAGCACCTCCAGGTTGCCGGAGGCGACCACGCCCACCAGCACCGGCGCGAAGGCCGCGGCCGGCTGCGTGCCGGGGAATTCGTAGTTCAGGGTTTCCATGCCGGACATCGTGGGCACCTCACCAGTTGCGGAATCGCGCGGGCGGACGGTACAGCCCGCCGGAGGCGAGCGAGAGCTCGCGCATGGAGCGGGCCGCGAGCAGGTTGCGCGTGGCCAGCCGCACGTCCACGCCCAGGTCGGCGGGGCGGCGGATCACGCCGCGGTCGCGCAGGTTCTCCACCATGCGGCGGTCGCGCGCCAGGCCCACCGGCGTGTAGCCGGCCACGCCACGGATCGCCTGCTCGCGCTCCTCGTCGGTGCGGCACAGCAGCAGGTTGGCGATGCCTTCCTCGGTCAGCACGTGCGTCACGTCCTCGCCGTAGATCATCACCGGCGGCAGGTCCATCTTCGCCTGCCGCGCGAGTTCCCAGGCGTCCAGGGTCTCGACGAAGGCGGGCTGCATGTGCTCGCGGAAGGTCTCCACCATCTGCACCACCAGCTTCTGGCCGCGCGGCGTGCCGCGCGCGCCGCCCAGGCCGTCGCGCGCCTCGCGGCCGGCCTTCAGCCAGGCGGGGCTCGAATGGCGGCGGCCGCGCGCGTCGGCGCCCATGTTGGGCGCGCCGCCGAAGCCGGTGATGCGGCCCGCCGTGGCGGTGGAGCTGTTGCCGGCCAGGTCCATCTGCAGCGTGGAGCCTATGAACAGGTCGCAGGCGTAATGGCCGGCCGCCTGGCAGAAGGCGCGGTTGCTGCGCAGCGAGCCGTCGGCCCCGGTGAAGAACACGTCGGAGCGGGCGCGGATGTAGTCCTCCATGCCCAGTTCGGAGCCGAAGGAATGGATGGACTGCACCCAGCCCGCCTCGATGGCCGGGATCAGCGCCGGGTGCGGGTTCAGTGCCCAGTGGCGGCAGATCTTCCCCTTCAGGCCCAGCGACTCGGCGTAGGTCGGCAGCAGCAGCTCGATGGCCGCGGTGTCGAAGCCGATGCCGTGGTTCAGGCGCTGCACGCCGTACTCGGCGTAGATGCCCTTGATCGCCATCATGGCCATCAGCACCTGGATCTCGGAGATCTGGGCGGGATCGCGCGTGAACAGCGGCTCGATCAGGTTGGGGCGCGGCGCCTGCACCACGAAGTCCACCCAGCCGGCCGGGATGTCCACCCGCGGCACCTTGTCGACCACCTCGTTCACCTGCGCGACCAGGATGCCGCCGGAGAAGGCCGTGGCCTCGGCGATGACGGGCGTGTCCTCGGTGTTGGCGCCGGTGTAGAGGTTGCCCTCCGCGTCCACGGAATGCGCGGCCACCAGCGCCACCTGCGGCGTGAGGTCCACGAAGTAGCGCCCGAACAGCTCCAGGTAGGTGTGGATCGCGCCGATCGACAGCCGCCCCTGCGAGAGCAGTTTGGCCAGCCGCCCGCCCTGCGGGCCGGAGAAGGAGAAGTCCAGCCGGCTGGCGATGCCGTTCTCGAACACGTCCAGGTGCTCGGGCAGCGAGATGACCGACTGCACCATGTGCAGGTCGTTCACCTGGGCCGGGTCCAGCTGCACCAGGGCCTTGGCCAGGAAGTCGGCCTGCTTCTGGTTGTTGCCTTCCAGGCAGACGCGGTCGCCGCTCTCGATCACGGCCGAGAGCAGGGCCACGGCGCTGGCGGTCGCCACGCGCTTGCCACCGCAGTCGCCGCCTAGCGCAGGGCCCAGGGCCTCGGCGGCGCGGGCCAGGCGCTGGGCGCGGCGGCGGGCCCGGTTGTTCCAGGGCGCGATGCCGGTGCCGGGGTGGTTCATCGACCGGGTCTCCAGGTGACGGGGTGGGGCGCCGCTTCGGCCGGCGGCCCAAGTCGGGCATTCATGATAAGGCCAAATTGTATAATTTGCCGACGTGTTTGTATTCATTTGCCCGTAATCTTGTACACGAATAGACTGGCGGGATGAGCCGACTGTCAGAAACGCTGCGTGAAGCGATCGAGGAAGAGGTCGCCACCGGCAAGCTGCTGCCGGGCACCCACCTGGACGAAATCGAGCTGGCCCAGCGCTTCGGGGTGTCCCGCACCCCCATCCGCGAAGCCCTGAGCCTGCTGGCGGGCGAAGGCCTGATCGAGATCCGGCCGCGCCGTGGGGCCGTGGTGGCCAGCGTGTCGCCGCAGCGCCTGCTGGAGATGTTCGAGGTGATGGCCGAACTCGAGGCCATGTGCGCCCGGCTGGCCGCGCGGCGCTCCGCCGAAGCGGACCTGCAGCGCCTGGACGAAGCCCACCAGGCCTGCCGCAGTGCGGCCGCCGAACGCGATCCCGACGCCTACTTCTACGCCAACGAGCGCTTCCACACCGCGCTGTACGCGGCCTCCCGCAATGAGTTCCTGGGCGAACAGGCGCACGCGCTGCAACGCCGACTGCGGCCCTACCGCCGCCTCCAGCTGCGGGTGCGCAACCGGCTGCAGCGCTCCTTCGACGAGCACCAGGCCATCCTGGACGCGGTGCGCGCGGGCGACGAGGCGCGCGCGATGGAGGCCACGCGCGGCCACGTGGTGGTGCAGGGCGAGCGTTTCACCGACCTGCTTTCCAGCATCGCGCAGCTCGAAGCCGCTTGAGCGGCCGGGCGCGTCTCAGGGTCAACCCTGAGACGCCATCGCACGGGAGCACTGACCTGGCGCTGACTTGCTACGCGATAACACGTAGCATCGCAGCACCCCGCGGGCCCTACGCTCGCAGGATCCCCTTCAACTTGTCCATGCCTTGCCCATGATCAACCAGAACCTCGCCCGCGGCCTGTACCTGCTGGCGATCTCCCTCGTGTTCGGCATCTGGTCGACGCGCTACGACATCGGCAGCTTCAGCCGCGCCGGCCCGGGCCTGTTCCCGCTGATGATCGCCTGCCTGCTCGGTCTGATCGGCATCGCCACCGTGGTGCGGGCGCGCATGATGGCCCCCGAGGCCATGCACTTCAACTTCAAGAACGTGGCGCTGGTGATCGGCAGCCTGTGCGGCTTCGCGCTGATCTCGGAGCACGTCAACATGACGGCCGGCATCATCTTCATGGTCTTCTGCTCGACCTTCGCCGGCACCTCCTACTCGGTGGTGCGCAACATCAAGCTTTGCGTGGGCCTGCTGGCCATCGCCTTCGCCATGGCCAAGGGCCTGGGCGTCAACCTGCCCCTGTTCTGAGAACCCCATGCAAGAAATCCTCTCCAACCTGGCGTTCGGCTTCGGGCACGCGCTGACGATCCACAACCTGATGTACTGCGCGATCGGCTGCGTGGTGGGCACGCTGGTGGGCCTGCTGCCCGGCCTGGGCCCGCTGGCGACCATCTCGCTGCTGCTGCCGCTCACGTACTCCATCCCCACCGGTGGCGCGCTCATCATGCTGGCCGGCATCTACTACGGCGCCCAGTACGGCGACAGCGTGTCGGCGATCACCATGAAGATCCCGCACGCCAGCTCCATCGTGGCCTGCATCGACGGCTTCCAGATGACGCTCAACGGCAAGACCGGCCTCGCGCTGTTCACCGCCGGCATCTCCAGCTTCATCGGCGGCACCGTGGCCATCATCGTGCTGGCGACCCTGGCCCCCAAGCTGGGCGAGGTCGCCTTCCTGTTCGGCCCGGCCGACTACTGCGCGCTCATGCTGGTGGGTTTCGTGTGCGTGAGCTTCGTGACCACCGGCTCGCTGCTCAACGGGCTGGCGATGAGCCTGATCGGCGTGCTGCTCGGCTCCATCGGCACCGACGTCAACTCGGGCGTGGCCCGCTTCACCATGGACATGCCCTTCCTGGCCGACGGCGTCGGCCTGGTGAGCGTGGCCCTGGGCTGCTTCGGCATCGCCGAGATCATCAAGAACCTGGACGCCAAGAGCACCCAGACCCCCTTCAACGGCAAGATCAACCTGATCCCGACCTGGCCTGAGTTCAAGCGCATCATCCCCAGCGCGCTGCGCGGCTCCATCATCGGCTCCTTCCTGGGCATCCTGCCGGGCGGTGGCCCGACCCTGGCCCAGTTCGGCGCCTACGCGGCCGAGAAGAAGTTCAGCAAGTACAAGCACGAGATCGGCAACGGCGCGATCGAGGGCGTGGCCGGCCAGGCCGCCGCCGACGAAGCCGCCGCGCGCACCAGCTTCATCCCGCTCATGGCCATCGGCATCCCGGAGAACGCGGTCATGGCGCTGATGCTGGCGGCCTTCATCGTCAAGGGCATTCAGCCCGGCCCGAACATGATCGCCTCCCACCCCGACCTGTTCTGGGGCCTGGTGGCCTCCATGTGGATCGGCAACGTGTTCCTGGTCGTGCTGAACGTGCCGCTGGTGCGCTTCTGGCTGTCGGTGTTCAAGATCCCGTACACCGTGCTGTTCCCGTCCATCCTGTTCTTCTGCTGCGTGGGCACCTTCAGCATCAACAACAACCTGGACGACATCTTCATCACGGCCACCTTCGGCCTGGTGGGCTACCTGTTCCTGCGCCTGAAGCTGGAGCCGGCGCCGCTGCTGCTGGGCTTCATCCTGGGCCCCATGCTGGAGGAGAACTTCCGCCGCGCGCTGCTGATCAGCCGCGGTGACTTCAGCCACTTCGTGATGCGCCCCATCAGCGGCTCCCTGCTGGCCCTGGTCGCGATCTTCATGCTGTGGCAGCTGGTGTCCTTCATCCGCCAGCCCATGCGCCCGGCCGGGCACGTGGCCGAATAAGGCGGGCGCATCGCCCGCCCACGACGGCGCCTTCGGGCGCCGTCGTCGTTTCAAGGCCGAGCACCGCGGCCGGGATGCACGTAAGCTCGCGCCATGCCATCTCCCACCCGCGCCCTGCTGGCCGTCCTCCTGTGTGCCGCGACCCTGCCCGCCGCGGCGCTCGAGGTCTGGAACGACACCGCCAACCTGTCCAACCCCGAGATCGAGGCCTGGCTGCAGGACAAGCTGCCCCCGGCCCACCGCGACGCGGCGGCGCAGCCCGGGCGCGCGGTCTACGTCTCCGTGCGCTCGCTGCGCGCGGGCGTGCACGGCACCGGCGCCCTGGTGTGCGAGGCGCAGCTGGGGCTCACGCACCAGCCCGGGCCCGGCCTGCGGCCGCGTGCGCCCAGCGCCTTCTTCCCGGCGGTGGACCGCGTCGCCACGCGCGACGAGCCCAGCCCGCGCCAGTTGCGCGACTGCGAGAGCGGGGCCCTGCGCGCCGCGATCCAGGCGGCGGCCCAGGCCCCGCTGGAAGACTTCACCCGCAACCTGGAGGCCACGCGCGAGGAGGGCGGCACGGCCGCCCCGGACCTGCCGGCCGATGCGTCACGCGCGCGGCTGTACCTGGCCGGCCTGCGGCGTGAAGGGTCGGGCGCGGTGATGCAGGCCCTGCCCGATGAATTCCTGCAGGCCTACGACTACCGGCGGGGTTCGGTGGTGGTGCTGGCGCAGGGCTTCGTGCTCAGGCAGCGCAGGGTGTGCTTCGCCAGTGCCGGGCTCGCGGGCCGCTACCCGGACGGGCGCAATGCGCGCGTGCCCGCGGTGGCCGGCACGGTGGTGCTGGACGAAACGGCGCGCGGCGCCGGCCTGGGCGCGGCGGCCCTGGAGGCCTGCCGCAGCCGCGCGGCCGCCCAGGCGGTGGCCCGCCTGCTGGCCCAGCGCTGGGACGAGGACGAACTCTTCAGCGATTACGCGACCACGCGCGAGGCCGCGGTGGCGCTGCCCGACTTCGAGGCGATCGCCCGGGCTCAGCCGAGCAGGCCGTAGGCCAGGCCGGCAAAGGCGGCCGCGCCGGCCGCGAAGGCCAGCGCCTCGCGCCAGGGCGCGACGTGCGAGGCCGCTTCCAGCGGCTCACGCCGGCGCTGCGCGAAGGCGCGCGCCACCGAATGCGCCTGCTGAACCTGCACCGCGGCCAGCCCGGCCGGCACGCAGCCGCCGAACACGTACAGCAGCGACAGGGCCAGCGGCCCCTGGCCCGTGCCCTGGCCGACCCAGGCCCCCAGCAGCAACACCCCGGCCATGAAGCCGCCCAGCATCAGCAGGTGGCGCCGGGTGGTGCGCCGGAAGCGGGCGAACTGCCGGGAGCGCAGGAAGCTTTCCTCGTTGGCAGCCGGCGCGCGGCGCTCGGGCGCTGCGCCGCAGGCGGGCAGCAGCGGGGCCGCGGCCGTGGCGTGGGCGGCAGCGAGGATGCGGAATTCGTCTTGCATGGCGTTCGAGGGAGTGAGCGTCGCGATGCCACGAGCATAGGCGCGGGCGGGCCGCGGCCAAGGCTCCAACAGGCGGGCAAATGCCGGGCTTTTTCCGGGCCGGGGCTACAATGCGCGGGTCATTGGGGAGTAGCCGCCCTTCGTTCCCCGAAGGGGCGCGCGTCAACATGCTTGGCCTTCGGCCATGGCGCCCGCAGTCCCGCACCTGGCAAGACCTTTGACCATGCCACACCGGCCGCGCCGGGGGTGCGGCGTGGTCAATCGCGTCATCCCGGCCGTACTGCAATCCATGGAATCACTGCTCATCTCCACCGGCGTCGTCGCCCTGGCCGAAATCGGCGACAAGACGCAGCTGCTGGCCTTCCTGCTGGCCGCCCGCTTCAAGAAGCCGGTGCCCATCGTGCTGGGCATCCTGGCCGCCACGCTGGTGAACCACGGCCTGGCCGGCGCGCTCGGCGCCTTCATCACCAGCCACGTGAGCCCGCAGGTCATGCGCTGGGTGCTGGGCCTGTCCTTCCTGGGCATGGCCGCCTGGACGCTGGTGCCCGACAAGATCGAGGAGGAGGAGGCCCAGGTCGCGCAGCGCTTCGGCGTCTTCGGCGCGACGCTGGTCACCTTCTTCCTGGCCGAGATGGGCGACAAGACGCAGGTCGCCACGGTGGCACTGGCGGCCCACTACCCCAACCCGGTGCTGGTGGTGGCCGGCACCACGCTGGGCATGCTGATTGCGGACGTGCCGGCGGTGTTCATCGGCGACCGGCTGGCCGGGCGCATTCCCATGAAGCTGGTGCACGGCGTCGCCGCCGCGGTGTTCGCGCTGCTGGGCCTGGCCACCCTGTTCGGGCTGGGCGCGGGCCTGGGCTTCTGAGCGCCTAGTGCGGCGGCGCGTGGCGCGGTGCCGCCGGCGCCTGCGCCAGCGAGCGCGGCAGGCGGCTGCGCGCGGGCGCACTCACGGTCTCGATGTGGTGCATGGCGAAGCGCTCGCCGTGCGATTCGGACAAGGCCGCGGCCAGGTTGCTGCGCAGGAACCACAGCGACTGCAGGTCGCCGGCCTGTTCGATCTGGCGCCGCAAGCGCAGGCCTTCCGTGCCGTGGGCCTGGACGGCCAGGGCGTGCATGCCGCTGCGCAGCCTTTCGCAGGCCACGGCCTCGTCGGTGCGCGCGGGCGGCCGGGTCGGCCGTCCCGGCAGTTCGGGGTCATCGTCCAGCGAGCCGTGCCCCGACAGCAGGGACCAGAAACTGCGAAACAGGGTCATGGCTCAGAGGACCGCGGGCACCGTGGATTGCGCCCAGCTTGCGCTGCGGCCGGGCACGCCGCGCGTGTGCGTCCACATCCAGAGCACCTGCGCGGCGATCTGCCGGCTCTCGTCGTCGAGGCTGCCCAGCCGGCTGGCGGGCGCAGCGCCCGCCCAGACCGCTTCGAGCAGGTCGGGCAGCTGGGGGTGGGATGTCTGGGTCATGATCGCGTTAAACAACTAAATCGGTGTAATCACAATATACAACATAAATACTGTGATCCCTGCGCGGTGCCGGGGCCGGCATGCGCGGGGCGTGCAGTTCTTCACGCTGCTCCGTGAATTCGCGTCCGGGGGCGCGGGCGGGGCGGCCGGCCGGCCTTGATGGAGGTCAACGATGCCCGGGGATGGGGCGATGATGATGGGCTGGATTGACATCCCGGTGACAAGGAAGCGGCGCACCCCCCCAAGCCCATGAAAGCCCTGCGTGACCTGAGCCCCGAGCAGCGCCGCAGCCTGGCCGCGCTGGGCCTGGCCACGGCCGTGCTGGGGGTGCTGCTCAGCGGGCCGCTGCAGTTCCGCCTGCCCACCGAACTGAACGCCGGCGTGCATTCGGTGCTGGAGATGGCTGCCATCGCCATTGCCAGCATCGTCTTCGCGGTCGGCTGGAACGCCTACGGGCGGCGTGGACGCGACACCGACGCCGTGGTCTGGCTGGCCTTCCTGGCCGTGGCCCTGGTGGACGGGCTGCACACGCTGTCCTTCGAGGGCATGCCGGCCTTCTTCGGGCCTTCGGGCCGCGGCAAGGCGATCTTCTTCTTCCTGGCCGCCCGCCTCATCGCCGGGCTGGCCCTGCTGTACCTGGCGCTGCCGCGGCGGCGTGCGCTGCTCACCCGCATGCAGGCCCACCTCCTGCTGGCGATCACCGTGGCGCTGGCCGTGGGCGTGGGCGCGGCCGGCATCCTGCTGCCGGGGCTGCGCGAGCTGTTCTTCGTGCCCGGGTCGGGGCTGACCCCCTTCAAGAAGGCCTGCGAGTACGTCGTCGTGGCGATCAACCTCGCGGCGGCGCTGCTGTTCCTGGCCCGGCCGCAGGAGCCCGGCCGCTCGTCGCACCCGCTGCTGATGCTGGCCTGCGGGCTGATGGCCCTGAGCGAGTGGTCGCTCACGCGCTACGTGGCAACCTCCGACGGCCCCAACGTCATCGGCCATTTCTACAAGGCGCTGGCCTACCTGGTGATCTACCGCGCCATCGTCGTGCGCACCGTGAGCCAGCCGCTGGCCGAACTGGACACGGCGCGGCTGGAACTGGTGGCCACGCAGCAGGAGTACCGGGAGCTGATCGAGGCCAGCCTGGACGGCGTCGTCGTCCTGCTCTACAGCGGCCGCTTCCTGTCCATGAATGCGGCCGGCCAGGAGATCATGGGCTACACGGTGGAGGAGGTGAACCGCCAGGGCGGCGTGCGCCTGCTGCACGTGGGCGAGGACCCGCGCTCGCGGGCCTTCCTGGCCGAACTGCGGCGCGCGCGCCGCGCCCGCGGCCGCATCGCGCTGCGCTGCCGGCGCGGCCCGGTGGAGATCGAGGCCTCGGCCAACCTGTACCAGCTGCCCTCGGGCCAGGACCTGGTGTGCATCATCTTCCGCGACGTGACCGGGCAGATCCGCCAGGAGCAGGAGATCCGCGAGCTCAATGCCACGCTGGAGCACCGGGTGGAAGAGCGCACCGAGGAACTGCAGCGCCGCAACCGCGACCTGGAGGGCCTGTCGTACGCGCTGGCGCACGACCTGCGCGGCGACATCTCGCGGGTGCAG
The DNA here is from genome assembly GCF_015159745.1 of Ramlibacter aquaticus. GTDB lineage: Bacteria > Pseudomonadota > Gammaproteobacteria > Burkholderiales > Burkholderiaceae_C > Ramlibacter > Ramlibacter aquaticus. The sequence goes on from NZ_JADDOJ010000076.1 coordinate 15,014, forward strand.
GGCTACGCCGGTGCGCTGGCCCAGGCCCTGGCGCCCGCCCCCGGCACGCCGCCCGCGCACTGGCTGGACCGGCTGGACGCCAACATCCGCCGCATGCACGAGACCGTGGACGGCCTGCTGGCCCTGGCCATGGTGTCCACGGCCACGGTGGAGCCCGGCGAGGTCGACCTGGCGGACCTGGCCCGCGCCAGCGAGCGCAACCTGCGCGAGCAGGAGCCGCTGCGCCGGGTGAGCGTGCGCGTGCCGCCCTCGCTGCCGGTGCGGGGCGACCGGCGCCTGCTGGGCGTGGCCATGGACAACCTGCTGGGCAACGCCTGGAAGTTCACGCGCGACGCGCAGGATGCGCAGATCGAGGTCGGCATGATGCCGGCCGCGGACCCCGCGGCGTCCGGCACCCGCGTGTATTTCGTGCGCGACAACGGCGCCGGCTTCGACATGGCCCACGCGCACCGGCTGTTCGAGCTGTTCCAGCGCCTGCACGACCAGGGCAGCTTCAGCGGCCACGGCGTGGGCCTGGCAACCCTGCGCCGCATCATCGAGCACCACCACGGCCGCATCTGGGCCGAGGCGCATCCGGGGCAGGGCGCGACCTTCTTCTTCACGCTGGCCGCGAGCTGAAACCGCGCACGGCGCGTGCGCGTCAGCATGGATTCAGCCCGCGCGGCGGCATAATGCGGCCTCCTCCACTCGACGGCCTTGCCATGAACCCAGCGCCCAGTTGCTGGCTCTCGCCGTCCGGACCTTCAGCGACCGACACGACCGTGTCATCCCGCTGACAGATTCTCGGGCGACGGGGGCGATCCACCTTCCTCCACCGCCCGATGACGGCCCGGCGCCTGCCGCGGCCCCGCCCTCGGGCCCAATGCCCGCGAAACTGCATGTTCTCCGTCTTTTCCTCGCGCCGCGCAGGAACCTCGCTGCTGGCGACCACGCCCAACCGCTGGGACTGGGCCCTGCTGCCCATCGTCCTGGGGGTGATGGCGGCGCTGGCCTTCGCCGCCATGCAGATGAGCCGGCCCTTCGTCATCGGCGAGCCCACGCCGATCTCGTTGGACCCCTGGCAGCTGCCCTACTACCTGCTGCGCACCATCCTGCGCATGTTCACCGCGCTGGCCTGCGCGCTGGTGTTCAGCTTCGTCTTCGCGACCCTGGCGGCCAAGTACCGGGCCGCCGAGAAGGTGCTGATCCCGCTGCTGGACGTGCTGCAGTCGGTGCCCATCCTGGGCTTCCAGGCCATCGCCATCGCGCCCTTCATCGCGCTGTTCCCGGGCAACCTGCTGGGGGTGGAGTGCGCGGCGATCTTCGCCATCTTCACCTCGCAGGCCTGGAACATGGCCTTCAGCCTGTACCAGTCGATGAAGACCATCCCGCCCGAGCTGGGGGAGGCGGCGCGGGTGTTCCGGCTCTCGGGCTGGCAGCGCTTCTGGCGCCTGGAGCTGCCCTACGCCACGCCCGGCCTGCTGTGGAACATGATGATGTCCATGTCCGGCGGCTGGTTCTTCCTGGTCGCGGCGGAGGCGGTGTCGGTGGCCAACCAGGACATCAAGCTGCCCGGCATAGGCGCCTACATCGCCGTCGCCATCGCCGGTGAGGACGGCCGCGCCATCCTGTGGGCGATCGTCGCCATGCTGGCCGGCATCGTGCTGTACGACCAGCTCTTCTTCCGCCCGCTGCTGGCCTGGGCCGACAAGTTCCGCTTCGAGGAGTCGCAGAGCGACACGGCGCAGAAATCCTGGCTGCTGGACTGGGGCCGGCGCAGCGCCTTCATGCGCGCCGCGACCGACCGCTTCTGGGCCCAGATGCGCAAGACCCTGGGCTGGTTCGGCACGCGCGAGCCGCAGGTCCGCGCCCCGGCCCTGCGCCGCGTGGGCGGCTGGCCCTGGGGCCGCATCTGGGACGTGCTGCTGGTGCTCGCCGGGCTGGCCGCCGCCTGGGCCTTCTTCGCCTACGTGCGCGGCGCGGTGGGCGGGCGCGAGGCGCTGCACGTGCTGGGGCTGGGCTTCATCACCCTGGCGCGCGTGCTGGTGCTGATCGCGCTCGCCTCGCTGGTCTGGGTGCCCGTCTCGGTGTGGATCGGCCTGCGGCCGGCCTGGTCGCAGAAGGTGCAGGCCCTGGCCCAGTTCCTGGCCGCCTTCCCGGTCAACCTGATGTTCCCGCTGGTGGTCTACGTGCTCGTGACCTGGCGGCTGAACCCCAACATCTGGCTCAGCCCGCTGATGGTCTTCGGCACGCAGTGGTACATCCTGTTCAACGTGGTGGCCGGCGCCTCCACGCTGCCCACCGAACTGCGGCTGGCCGCCGAGAACCTGGGGCTCAAGGGCTGGCTCAAGTGGAAGCGTGTCTACCTGCCGGCGGTGTTCCCCAGCTTCGTCACCGGCGCCATCACGGCCAGCGGCGGCTCCTGGAACGCGAGCATCGTCTCCGAGTACGTGACCTGGGGCCAGACCTCGCTGGTGGCCGACGGCCTGGGCAGCTACATCAAGCAGATGACCGACAAGGGCGACTTCCATCGCATCGCGCTGGGCATCGCCGTCATGTGCATCTTCGTCATGCTCCTCAACCGCTTCTTCTGGCGCAAGCTCTACCTGCTGGCGGAAGACCGCAGCAAACTCGGGTGACTCCCATGGCCCAATCCCTGCTCGACCTGCGTGAGGTCCGCAAATCGTTCCGCACTGCGGACGGCGCACCCCGGCGGGTGCTCGACGGTGTCAACTTCGTGCTGAAGGAGGGCGAGATCGTCGCCCTGCTCGGCAAGTCCGGCTCGGGCAAGTCCACGCTGCTGCGCATCATGGCCGGGCTGACCCCGGCCGACGGCGGCAGCGTGAGCTACCGCGGCCGCCCCGTCGACAGCCCGGTGGACGGCATCTCCATGGTGTTCCAGTCCTTCGCGCTCTTCCCCTGGCTCACGGTGCAGCAGAACGTGGAGCTGGGCCTGGAGGCGCAGGGCGTGCCGGCGGCCGAGCGCGAGAAGCGGGCCGACGCCATGCTGGACCTCATGGGCCTGAGCGGCTTCGGCGGCGCGCTGCCGCGCGAGCTCTCGGGCGGCATGCGCCAGCGCGTGGGCATCGCCCGGGCGCTGGTGACGCAGCCCGACGTGCTGCTGATGGACGAGGCCTTCTCGGCGCTGGACGTGCTCACCGGCGAGACCCTGCGCACCGACATCCTGGAGCTGTGGGAAAGCCGCAGCATGCCCACGCGCGGCATCCTGGTGGTGTCGCACAACATCGAGGAGGCCGTGATGATGGCCGACCGCATCGTCATCCTCTCCAGCGACCCCGGCCGCGTGCGCAGCGAGTGCGTGATCGACCTGCCGCGCCCGCGCGACGCCGACTCGGCGCAGGTGCGGGCCTTCATCGACGAGGTCTACGGCCTCATGACCATGCGGCCGGTCCACGTGCCGGCGGTGCCCGCGGCGGCCGCGGCGGTGGACTACCGCCTGCCGGACACCGACGTGAATCGCATCGAGGCCGTGCTGGACCTGCTGGCCGACGAGCCCTTCCATGGCCGCGCCGACCTGCCGCAGCTGGCCGAGGAGGCCGAGCTGCCGGACGAGGAGCTGTTCCCGACCTACGAGGCGCTGGGCCTGCTGGGCCTGGCCGTGGTGGACAAGGGCGACATCGCGCTCACGCCCCTGGGCCAGCGCTATGCCGATGCCAGCCAGCCGCACCGCCAGGAGATCTTCGGCCAGCAGCTGCTGCTGCACGTGCCGCTGGCCTCGCGCATCCGCCACGACCTGGAGGCCGAGGCCGCGGGCTCCATGAAGGAGGAGCCCTTCATCCAGCTGCTGGAGGAATCCCTGGACGCCGAGGAGGCCAAGCGGGCCCTGGAGATCGCGATCGAGTGGGGCCGCTACGGCGAGGTCTACGAATACGACTTCAACGCCGGCCTGCTGACCCTGCCCGACGAAGCCGACATGGCGCCGGCCACGCCGGCCTGAGGCCGGGGCGGCGCGCCGCCGGACGTGGGTGGGGCGCGGCCGGCGTGCTGCGACTCAGTCGGGCACGGCCTCGGGCGCCGGCAGCAGGCGCTCGAAATCCTGCGGCAGCCCGGGCTTGGAAAGCACCTCGTCGAAGCCGGAGTGCATCAGCAGCTCGCGGTCGTCGTGCGAGGTCGCGGTGTAGGCGACCACCCGCATGCGGGAGGTGCGCGAGTTGCGCCGCAGCCGCGACACGATGGTGGTGCCCGCGCCCTGGGGCAGGAAGATGTCCACCAGCGCCGCCTCGGGCGGCTGCACCAGCATCGCCTCGACGAAGCTGTTGGCATCGGCGAAGAGGTGGACGCGCCAGCCCTGGCGCCGCAGGCAGGCCTCCGCGTGCTTGCGGGCCACCTCGTCGTCGTCCAGCACGAACACCCAGCCGGGCCTCAACAGGTACTGCATCCCAACCCTCCTTCAACGGCCACGGGCCGAACGGCTGCCGGCGCACCGGCGGGGGTCAATGGCTGCTGCGCGCGCCAAAGACGAACATCCTTGCGAAGTCGCGCGGCTGGGCGGGCTTGGGCAGCACGCCGTCGAAGCCCTGGGCGATCAGCGCGTCGCGGTCCACCGCGTGCAGCGCGGTGTAGGCCACCACGCGCATCCTTCGGCTTGCGAGGGCCCGGCGTATGCGGGCCGCCACCCAGTGCCCCGAGAGCTGCGGCGAGGACACGTCCACCAGCGCGGCTTCGGGGCGGTGCAGGGGCAGGGCCTGCACCAGGTCCGCGCCATCGCCGAAAGCCTTCACGCACCAGCCCAGGTGCAACAGGCAGGACTCGGCGTGCTGCCGCGCGAGCGTGTCGCCATCGAGCACAAAGATGCTTCCGCGTGCCAGTGTCATGTCCTGCGTTGCCGGCAATACTTCGATTTGAACGATTGTACTGATAAAATTGTTTAAAGTAAATCATGGGCCGGCGCAGCGACGCGGCGGGTGGACCCCGGCCTTGGCCGATAATCCGGCACCCGGAGAGTTGGCAGAGCGGTTGAATGCACCGGTCTTGAAAACCGGCGATGTCGCGAGACATCCGTGGGTTCGAATCCCACACTCTCCGCCGGGCATGTCCTGTGCCGCAAATCCCGTTCCCGTCCAAGCGAACTGGCCGCCCACGCAACGCCGTTCGCCGCGCGCCACGCACCGCGGCTGTCAACGGCCGCATGCTGCCTGGCGTTGTGGAAGCAAGGGCCGGTGCACCCCACCGGCCTGGCAAGCCCAGACAGCAAGATGGGCCAGTCGAGCCGGCTGATCCGGCCTGAAGTACAAGGACGATCGACATCATGAAACGCTCTCTCGCAGTTGCCCTGGCCCTCCTCGTGAGCGCCTCCGCCTTCGCGCAAGCCGCTGCGCCCGCGCCCGCCGCGAC